>CAYSBP010000517.1:0-2275 GCA_964429255.1 uncultured Planctomycetia bacterium | reverse complement strand
ATGATTCACGCTCGCGGCGCCGGCAGTCTGCAACGCCCATCCCTCTGAGCGTGAAGCAAAGCAGCCGCCGGGCCTCGGCAAGAATACCGTCTTTCGCGTCCATTGCGAAGCCCCAAATTCCACAAGCCAATGTCAAGCGCATAGAGAATCTGAGCGGCGCCGTCAAATGCGTTCGCCGCGTCCAGCCCGCCGTTGGACAGTTCTCTGGGCAGCACTTGACACAAGCCCCTTCCTATCTCAGTTTGGCGGCCTGACAGGAGACACGCATGAGCAGTCGAACCAAGAGAAGAGACCAGAAGAAGCGACGGGAGGAGCGGCTGCGCCAGGAGCACCAACAGCCTGCGCCGTTACAGCCGCGCAGCGACGAAGACGCCGACGAGTCCGAAACGATCGACGACGAATGGGACGGCGGTATCGATCCGGACGAAGAGGATGAGGACGGCGAAAGCGAAGAGTCGGATCCGGGCTGGTACGATGAGGATTACGAATACCCCGGCTGGTATGAGGAAGACGACTGGGTTGGCGAGCCGACCGACGAGGCTTTCCGCCTGTCCTATGGCGACCGGTTCGACGCGGAACAGGCGCTTCGATGTTTCGAACGGGACCGACGGGGAACGCCTCCTCCTGACGATCCCGTGGAACGCGCCCAGAAACTGGCCTTTCAGGCCCTGTCGGCGAACGATTGCGACAACGCGCTGCGCCTGGCCCACGAAGCGTTACGCGCCGACCCCGAATGCCTGGATGCACAGGCCATCGTGTTACAGCATGCGGAAAGCGAGTGGCCCAAACAGATCGTGGAGTTCGAACGGATGCTGGCGACCGGATCGCGGCAACTGGGTGGGCCCGCGTTCTTCGATGCGCACCAGGGTGAGTTTTGGCGTCTGGTCGCGACACGGCCTTACATGCGCGTTCGGAAGCAGTTGGCGCATCTGCTGGCCTTCACGGACCGCCTGCCCGAGGCGCTGGCCCACTACGAAGCGCTGCTGGAACTGGATGCGCGCGACCATCTTCACATACGCGCGCCATTGCTTTGCCGCTACCTCGAACTGGGCCGGATGGAGGATGCGAAGCGGATCATGGCCCGCTTTCCGCACGGGCGCGCGGTCTATCTCTGGGCGCAGGCGCTGGAGCACTTTCTGAATGGCGACCTCGTGGCCGCCGCCAGGACATGCAGCCATGCCGTGTGTGCCGATCCAACCGTGGTGGAGCAACTGAACGATCCCAACGACGATATGCCTGGCGTCGTCGAGCCGTGCCTGGATCTGGACCCGGCGGACGTGGCGTACTGCTCCCTGATCATCGCATGGAACAAGCATCCTCGGGCCATGCACTGGATGGAGAATGGCGCACTGGCGTTTTCGAGAAAGAAAGTACGTGAACATCAGCTCTCGTTCGGGCCGCCCGTGTCGGACCTCTTCGATGAAACGGCTCCCGATGTGGATGCATGGATCGACTATCCCGCCGAGTTTTCTCTCGACGAAAGCGATGTGCCGGATCTCGTCCGGATGGCCACCGACTATGCGCTGCAGGAGAGCGAAGACGTGCACGTCCGCTTCTCCGCTGTGCACGCCCGCCGCGCGTTGGCACAGTTGAAGGCCCCGGCGGCGATCGCGCCCTTGCTCGACCTGTTCGCCGATTACCTGGACGAGTTCGCCGAAGACGATCTTCCGCGCGTCTTTGAACTGCTGGGGCCGGCTTCGCTCGACGGATTGCGTACGTTGCTGGGCGGCCGTCTAAGTATTCATCTTCGGAGCGCGGTCGCGAAAGCCATCCGTCGCATCGGTTGTGCGCATCCGGATGCGTTCCCGGCGTGCAATGCGATTCTGCTGGAGCAGTTGCAGCGTTACCGGGAGAACCACCAGGCGTTGAACGCGCGACTGGCCATGGCTATCGAGAAACTGGATATCGAGAGCACGCCCCGAGTCGTCTACGAGGCGTTCGCCGCCGGCTACATCGGCGACTTCTGTCTTCCCGAGCACTTCGCCAAACTGGCGGAGGACTGACGCATACCGGGTCACATGGCGGAAACCTATCCCAGCAGCAGTTCCAGATCCGCGGGGCTGATGTCCCGGATCAGGCTGTTGTCGGCCGGGAACACTGGCTGCCATCCTGTCTTCCACGCATTCGGCTGCGGATGAGGGCAGCCAGTGGCACCGAAGCGACTCAACCGGCTCGCCACGCCTTCCCGCAAGACCGATCGCTTACCCAAATCCGATGTTCACTTCGCACACCCCGCGCAACGCACGTCGACCGTTTCGTCGGCGAAGGCGACCGC
>CAYSBP010000516.1:0-2287 GCA_964429255.1 uncultured Planctomycetia bacterium | reverse complement strand
CGGCCCCCGGCGAACTTGCGGAAGCGCCAGGCCACGCGCGCTGGAACATGGCGCCTCCGGGTCCGGACGCGAAGATCGGCATTAAGGCGAAATCGTTGACGGGCCGGGCCGGCCACCTTCGGGAGACCGGGATCCCGGGGATACGGGACTTGGTGGTGCGCGAGTTCTCGGTCGGCGATGAGCGCGACTACGTCGACGCCTTGTGGGAGCCTCCGTACGAGACCGGCTGGGCTTTCCAGGCCTGCTGTGTGCGGAACGGAGGGGAACGCTTCAACGAGCTCGAATACCATGCGCCGGCCGTATCCCCGGAGACGGGCTTGCTGTCCGGTCGGGACGAATCCCGTGTGTGGGCCTTTCGAGGCTCCGCCGAGGCGATCCGCACGGTCGCGTCCGTCCTGCTTGGTCTCCGTGGAGACTGAACGGTTCCATGCGGGTCACCGCTCGGTATCGCGGATCAGCCGATCACAAACTGCCGATGTCTACCAGAGAGCGCACTGGTAAGCTTTCCAGATTTGTGACACAAGAGCGTTCCAGCATTTGTAGTTATGGCCTTGGAGCACGCTGAAGCGCGGACTGCAAACGCGGAAATCCGCAAGAAACGCGCATGTAGTTCAGGCTTCAGCCTGCTCTCTGGACGCGGGCGGCGGCCATACTTACAATGGCTGAGAGCATTCGGAAGGAGGTTGCGATGGCCAGGAAAAGAGTCGAGATCGTGGCAGCGCTGGGGCCGGGCATGAAGATCGAGAGCCAGGTGCGGGGTCACCGCGTGGTGATTGACCAGCCCAAGCCGGCCGGGGGCACCGACGGCGGCCCGACCCCGCTGGAGTATCTGCTCTGCGCGCTGGCCGGATGCATCGGCTCCATCGGCCGCATCGTGGCGCACCAGAAAAAGATCGAGTTGCGCGGCATGGAGATCAGCGTCGGCGGGGAGCTGGACACGGATGTGCTGCTCGGCAAGTCCACGCAGAACCGCGCCGGTTTCGGCGGCATCACCGTGCGCGCGAAGATCGACGCCGATCTCACGGACGAGCAGAAGCGGGAGTTTCTGAAGGAAGTGGACGAGCGCTGTCCCGTGTCGGACAACCTGCGGCAGGTGACCGAGGTGGTGACCGAGGTGGCGTAGCGGGCAGGAGGCAGGCCGTTGAATCAGGAAGTCGGCAAGGTGCCGGGATCGATAATCACAAGCCCAGAGAAGTTCCTGCTGACCCCTGACTCCTGAAGAAAGGGCCGAACATGAAAGTGGAATTGAACGGCAAAGTGGCCTTGGTCACCGGCGCGGGGCGGGGCATCGGCCAAGCCATTGCCCACACACTGGCCGCGAACGGGGCGCGCGTGGGCTATACGGACATCAGCGAAGAAGGCGCCCGGCAGGGAGCGGCCGGCAAGGCCGGCTGCGCGGCGCGGCGGCTGGACGTGACGAACCCGGAGGATATCGCGGACGGCGTCCAGTGGGTGCGCGACACCTTCGGCGGGCTCGACATCCTGGTCAACAACGCCGGCGTGAACACGATGAAGCACCGTGTCACGCTGGAACAGTTCCCGCAGGAGGAGTGGGACTGGATCGTGAACACGGACATGACGGGCTGCTACCGCGTGACAAAGGCGTTCGTCCCGTTGCTGTTCGAGCGCGGCGGCGGGCGCATCGTCAACATCGCCTCGGTCTTCGGCCTGGTGCCGGCGAGGTTGCAGTGCGCCTTCGTGGCCGCCAAGGCGGGCGTGGTGAATCTCACCAAGGCCATGGCCATGGAGTTCGCCGAGCGCGGCGTGCTGGTCAACGCCATCGCGCCGGGCTCGATCCCGATCGAGGGTCCGCAGGGCCTTTTCACCGGCAATGATCCGATCATGAAAGGCCGGCTGGAGGCGATGCTGTCGCACATTCCGCTGCATCGGTTCGGAAAGACCAAGGATATCGCCAACGCGACGCTGTTCCTGGTGGCGCCGGAGAACGACTACATCACCGGATCGGTCATGACCGTGGACGGCGGCTGGACCGCGGGGTATTCGAGGGATTTTTAGGTGGTAAGAGAAGAGGTTTCAGGTGTCAGTCCGGCCTCTAAGCGATGCTCAGACTTTTCAAAGAAACGGAACGTCCAACAACCAACGCTCAACAACCAACGTCCAAGTTGGCGGACTTCCTTTGTTGGACGTTGGGTGTTGGATGTTGAGCGTTGGGCGTTGAAATCTGAACTCTGGACGAGGGAGACAACATGGCAGCGAAGAAGACAACAAAGCAGGCGTCATCCATCGACCGGAAGCATGGCCTGTCCCTGTACCGGACGATGCTGAC
>CAYSBP010000515.1:0-2290 GCA_964429255.1 uncultured Planctomycetia bacterium | reverse complement strand
GTCTGCGGCACACGGCAATGCGTCTGCACAGCACGAGCAATTGGGTGGCGCGCCGAGCGCATAATCGGTTGCGAGGAGTCTAACAGTGAGCACGCTTTTCCCCATGGCAGGTCCACTGTCAGCCGCGGACGGCGGCCCGCCGGAGGATCCCGCCGTGGAGGCCCGCACGGTGCAACTCGAACGACTGCAGCGCCACGCGTTTGCCAGCGACCAGGCCGACGACAAGGCTCCGGGGTTGCTGCTTGGCAACACCCGCATCGGCGGCTGTCTCGCCGCTTCCGGTCTGGGCATTCCCGTCCTGTGGAACGCCGAACTTTGGAGCAACAGCGACCAGCGGCTCTCACTGCAGGGCCCGCTGCTTTCCTGCGCGGCTTTCGCCGGCCGCGATCCCGTGTCCTACCGCCAGCACCTGTCACTGATGGACGGCCTGGCCAAAACATCCGTCCGCTATGCGAATGACGCCGGCTACGATGCCGAAGTCTTCTGTTCGATGGCGGACACCCCGCTTCTAACCATCCGGTTGACGGCCCACGGCAAGGACCCAAGCGAGTGGCAGCTCGCCCTGCCTGGCCACGGCGGATCCGACCAGGCCACCCCCACCCTGCTGACCGGAAAATCCGCGGCTGACGCCTTCTCCAGCTTCGCCTGGACGCTACGCTCCGACAGGCCCTTGACCCGTGCGGCCGACAACCGGTTCACCTTGCAACTCGCGCCCGGCGAACCCGTGACCCTCGCCTTCCACCTGCTCACCCGCGGATCTAACGAAAAATCAGAAGGCCCGCCCACCCCCGCTTTCGAGGCCCAGCTCGCCGCCCACCGCGCCGTGTGGGACGACCTGTGGCGGCGCTGTGCCGTGCTCGCCTTGCCGGATCCGGACCTCGAACGGCTCTGGTACCGCTCGCTCTATTGGACCTTGAGTACCTGTGGCAATGAACGGTTCTTGCCGGGTGAAAGCATGTTCGCCGTCCCTTGCTGGGACATGCACCCGTTCACCTACGCCGCTGCCGGGTGGGCGCTTCAGGCGTTCACCGCCGTGGGCCTGCCGGAACGGGCCAAGGCCATGCTCGATTGTCATTTCAAACCCGCCGCGCTCCGCGACAACGCACAAGTCTATGCCCATGCCCTCACCGGCGGCAGCGCGCCATCGGAAGCGATGGCTTTCGCCCACGAAGTGAAAACCGACGGCCGCAATATCCCCTGCGGCCATTATGAATCGCAGCGTCATCTCGACGGTTTCGCGGCCGCCCTTTTCCACCGCCACCAGCGTTTCTATCCGGACCAATGCCTGTCCCTGGCCGAGCTCTATCCGCTCATGCGGGGGCTCGCCGAATTCTGGTGCGCCCTGGCACAATGCGACCCCAAGACCGGCGACTACCTGCTGCCAAAAATGACCTCCCTAACTGAAGACTTGATCGCCCCGCATCCGATCGATGCGGCCCTCGCCGCCAAGTGGTGCCTGCTCAGCGCCCACCGTGATGCCGTGGCGCTCGGCCGCGACCCCGGGCGCGCCAATCACTGGCGCGAGGTCGCCAAACACCTGCTGCTGCCCCAAAACGATCAGCGCTACCTCGAGTTCGCAGGCGATCCCGATCAACGCAGCGGCGGCGGCTATATGGGCGTGCGCGGCTTTGTATATCTCGGCTGGCCGACGATGGAGTTGATACCGACCTTGGATCGCGCCAAGGCGCTGCGCACGCTTGATCACACGTGGGAGCGCAACCGCAAGGGCGATGGCATGATCGGCTTTGTCGCAAACTGGTTCGCGCTGGCCGATCTCCACTACGGCCGCGGCGATCACGCACTGGCAATCCTCAAGCATAACTTCCGCTGCGAGGACGCGTGGCGGCAGGGCGTTTCCGAATTTCCCGGCAGCCAGAATTTCCACTTCACCACCAACTACGCATCCTATCTGCTCGTGCCGCTGGCGATGGCCGTGCAGTCGGCGGACGACCGGATCGAGGTCTTCAGCGCGGTGCCCTCCGCATGGAAGGATTTCGCGTTCTATCAGGTTCCGGCCGAGTCCGGCCTGCGCGTCTCGGGCGTGATGCGCAACGGCGCGGTGCGGTGGCTCACCTACACCCGCGACGGCAAGGTGTTACGCCAGGCCACGCGCCGCGAGTCGTTGAGCATCCGGCGCGACGGCGCGACGATCCGCCTGCAGGAACCCACCGGTACCGGTCCATGAAGCTGCAAGGGGCGTAGGGGTCAGCCCTTCACAATACACTTAACAAACCAACAATTGGGGCGCAGCGGCCCTGGTCTTTTTTCTCCTGAAATGGCACGAACAGCC
>CAYSBP010000514.1:0-2298 GCA_964429255.1 uncultured Planctomycetia bacterium | reverse complement strand
CCTCGCCGACAAGCAGGTTGGCCACGTCGGTCTGCAGGATGTAGTTGGTGGCGGCTGAAACCGTGAACGCGCTGGAGAAGGTGATCGTGCCGGTCGCTCCGCTGATAGAGACGACGCCTGCGCCTCCCACCTGCGTATCGGAGCCGTCCACGGCGCCGGATGTGCTGCCCGTGTCCTCCCAAAGTTTGGCGTTGGTGACGTCGCCGGTAATGACGCCGCTGACCGACGACAGATCGAAGACGACCTCGCTGACAGAGATGCTCTCCGCGGAAGGAATGAGCTGGATCGCGAACAGCTCCGCGCCGCTTAGCCCGAAGTTCCGTTGTGAAGTAACGATATCTTACTGCTGTAGCAGAGGTTGCCATCATGGCTACTGCGCTGCTACTGGCAACATCGCGAGCAATTCCAACGCGGCGGCCTGAAGCGGGGTCGCCTGGGTCAGGCACTCGAAGGTCTGGCCGCCCGCCACGCGGCAGGTGTTGCGGCAGAGCGTGCTCAGTGCTTCGAGCAATGTCGGGAAGCTCTGGACTTCCAGACCGTCGGCCGTCCTTCGGCTGTTCTTCTTCTCCTGGGTCGCCTGCGAGGGCCGGGCCGGAGCAACCGGGTCTCGGCTCTGGCGGTCCTGGGGAAGCTGCTCGTCCTCGAACAGCAGCGAGGCCCACACGCGCCGCAAGTGCCACTCCACGTAATAGGCCAGCATGCACAGGAAGACGTGGGCCCGCACCCGGTCCGGCACGCGGTGGTAGATCGGACGAACCCGGATGTCCATGCCCTTGAGCGTTCGGAAGCCCCGCTCCACCTGGGCCAGCAGTTTGTAGCCTCGCACCACATTGTCGCGCGGCAGCGACTGGTCCGGCTCGCTGGTCCGCACCACGTAGATCCCGTCCAACGCCGCCTCGGCCGCGATGGCGGCCTCATCCCGCCGCCACGTCAACTGCCCGACCTCGATGGTCACCTCGAAATGCTTGGCGACCTTGTATCGCTGGATCACCTTGCCCACCCGCACGCCGATCTGGGTATCGCTCATGGGCTTGCGGGTCCGGCGGGCGGCGGCCGTGGCGATCTTCTCGAGTTCCTTCTCCGTGGCATCGAGCAACTCGTTCCGCGTACGCCGGCGGTCTTCCTGCAGCAGCGGATTGAAGCAGACCACCAGCCGTTCGCCGGGGAAGTCGGGGAAGGTGATCTCGGCGAGGTTCTCCTGATCGAACAGGGAGCGCGATATGGCCCCGGCATCCATGAGCCGGCGGATGGCCGGGCCTCGCAACGCGGATATCCATCCCAACTGCGGATAGTCCTTGAGCTGTTCGATCCGGGTCTGGGTGAGCATGCCGCGGTCGCCGACGAGCACCACGCGGCTCAGGCCGAAGGTCCCCCGCAACTTGTCCACCTGGTCGGGGATGGTGGCCGGGTCGCCCGTGTTGCCGGGATAGACCTGCGTGCTGACCGGGCGGCCCTCGGAATCGGTCAGCAGCCCGTAGACGATCGAGAGCGTGTTCCTCTTGCCGTCGCGGTTGTGCCCCCGGCTGGCCAGCGGGCAGCAGCGGCCCTCGTAGTAGCTGCTGGTCACGTCGTAGAGGGCCAGCCCGCCTTCACGCAGGTGGCGGGCGGCGAGCTTCTTCTCGATCCGCTCCTGACGGGCCAGCAGCCAGTCCAGGGCCTCGTAGAGTTCGTCGACGTCGGCGCACTCGACGTTGAGTTCACGCCCGAGAGTGGTGTTGCGCCAGCTCCTGGTGCAGGCGAGCTTGCTGCCGGCGTCGAGGAGGCGCTGGGCGATCATGGCCAGGACCAGGCTGCGCTGCCGCGAAGGCCGCGAGGCGATGAGCTTGTCGATGCCCAGGCGAGCGAAGGCGGCGAGAATGGCCTCGACGTGTCCGTGAGGCAGGGAACGCTCCACGGCGAAGGCGTCTTCGACGGCCACGAGCTTCTCGCCCTTGAGGACCCGGCGGATGGCCTCGACCTGATCCACGGGCAGGCTGGAGAGATTGGCCAGGGTGCGTTTGCGGATCTTGTCGCCTTCCCGCCGCCCTTCGCGGAGCAGTACGGCCGGCGGGGAGTTCCGATTGGGGACGATGTCGATGTACATGGGCGTATTATACGCTGCTAGCCCATCATAGCAAGCACAAAATCGACATTTACATGGGAACATTCTGCAAATCGAGCAAATCCGTAACTTGTTGCATCCATGGGGGCTTACGCGGAAAGATGGCCTGTCAGAGCCAGGAACTTCGGCCTAGATGACACGTACAGCGCGAACGGGCAGCCGGCCGTCGCGTGGGAGCCGGACCCGGTGTCCATCAC
>CAYSBP010000513.1:0-2298 GCA_964429255.1 uncultured Planctomycetia bacterium | reverse complement strand
AAAAAAGCAGGTGAACCGGATGGCGCGGCTGGTATCTTGACACGCCTATGCCGGACGCACAAATGGAACAGAGCTCCGAGGCCGCGTCTCGGGGCGAGGCACCGTACCGCGAAGAGGTCGGCCTGAGGCCGAACGCGGTCTGGCCGGATCTGCTGGTGCTCGCGACCAGCCTGGTGGTCCTCTGCTGGGGCGTCGGACGGTATGGTCTGTACGAACCGCACGAAGGTCACTTCGCGGGCGTGAGCCGCGAGATGGTTCTTTCGGGCGACTGGCTGACCCCGCACCTGAACGGAAGTCCGTATCTCAACAAACCGCCGCTCCTTTACTGGTCGATGGCGCTTTCGCAGTCGGTCTTCGGGATCAACGAATGGGCGGCGCGACTACCGCTGGCGCTGTACGGCTGGCTGGGCGTGCTGGTCGCGTGGGCGTTCGCGCGTGAGGTCTTCGGGCGTGCGGCCGGCCGGTTGGCCGCGGGAATGCTGACCACCTCGGCGGGGTGGTTCCTCTTCACGCACCAGTTGCTGATCGACGCGCTGCTCTCTTCGCTGTATCTGGCCGCCGTCTACGGATTCTGGCGCGCGACGCGCGACCCGCAACGCAACCGGCATTGGTTCTGCCTTTACGGGGCGATGGCGCTGGCGATGATGGCCAAAGGACCGATCGGGCTGGCCTTCCCCGGCCTTGTGGCGGCGCTCTACATCCTCATCCGCAAACGATGGGATCTGCTGCGACACGCGCGACTATGGTGGGGCCTACCGCTGGCCATCGCACCCGTCGTCATCTGGGCGCTGCTGGTCGAGCGACGCCATCCGGGCTTCATCGACTACATCGTGATGAACGAGAATGTTCGGCGGATCAGTGACCAACGCTGGCCCAAAGATTACGGCGCGGTGCAAGTGAGTCCGTTGCGCTACCTCTTGTCCGCGGCGGTCTGGTGTGCACCGTGGGTGCTCATTGCGGGCCAGACGCTCTGGTTCACCTGGCGTCGGGCCGTCGACAGAAAAGAGCGTCCCCTTCCGAGCGAAGTGCGTCCGCGCATCCCGGGCGGCGCCGGCAACGCGGCGTCGAGCGACGCAGTGCTGATCCTGGCGATCGCGGCACTGGTACCGGTACTGCTCTTCCTGCCCGTGCCTGCGCGACTGGTCTATTATTGTCTGCCGGCCGCGCCGCCGTTCATAGTGCTGGTGGCGGGCTGGTGGATGACCGAAGGCGCATCGATCGGGCAGCGCCGCTTCACCGCCATCACGCTGGCCGTGCTGGGCGCCGCGATCTTCAGTGCAGGATTCTGGGTCGTGCCGGTCATCGAGAAGACGGCCGAGATGGCTGCGGCGCCGGCTACGCTGAACTGCATCCCCTGGATGGCCTGGCTCTTCGGGTTGGGGCTGCTGGCCGGCGGACATTTTCTCTGGCAGGCGCGTCCGCGCGCGGCGGGCTTCTGGGCCTGCGCTCTCTGCGGCGCCGCGTGGCTCTTTTCGATTGAAGGTTTTGTGGGCTTCCAGGATGTGCTCAGTTCCAAGCGGCTCGTAGAGCAGTTCAATCCGAGCCTGGGCGAAGACGCCCTGTGGGTTTCCGAAGGCTCCAACGAACTCGGCGCGCCGGCCGGCATCGCCTATTACCTGGGCCGGGACGAATTCGGCCGCGCGCGATCGGTCTTCGTGATGGCCGACGACCCACGGCGTCCGCAGCCCGTTTTCGCTCCAGGCATTTTGCGGCAGTGGGCAATGAGCCGCCCTGCACTCAACGCATACTGGGCCTCCCATCGGCCCGTCGTCTTCATCACGGACCCGATGCGGCGCGACTGGGAATCGCCGGAACAGGCCCCCCTGCTGCCCGAAAAGGCCGGAACGCCCGTCGCCACCTGCGGTTTCCGCCGGGTCTATGTCAATCCGGCGGCCCGTAATCGCATGAACTGGCACGGTCAACTGGTCCGGGCCGCCACGGAGGGACTCGCCCAACCCAACGACCCCAACTTCCCACAGGAAGAAAAGCGACTCGTGTACCGGATCCGCAACCGGTACACCGCGGAGGCCGAACTGCAGGCGTACATCCAGGAGCGCCCGCGCCTCTGGCAACAACGCTGGACCCGTGTGCTGAGCACCCAGGGGATGTTCTACATGCTCAGCCGGGCCGGCGACGCCGCGGAAGAGAACATGGCCGTCTACTGCTTCCAGGACCGCGACTTCATCCGCTTCTTCGCGCCGAAGTAGGAACGAGAGGGCTGACGCCCCCGCATCCCCCGCCCCCCCCCCATAAGCGTTAACCTACGAATTGGCTTTTGAGGAGCTTCTCCCGTCTACT
>CAYSBP010000512.1:0-2299 GCA_964429255.1 uncultured Planctomycetia bacterium | reverse complement strand
CTGGTCATTCTCGGTTTTGCTTTCGCTCATCGCTCGTGCAGCCTCCACATCGTTTCCGCACCACCCGCAAAAGGTTGGTCATTCGTTCCCACTGTTCGTACGCCTCGATCGGGTCATCCGACGAGTAGCCCGTGTAGCCCGTGTATTTCCGCAACCGAAGGACCTTCTTACAGCGGTCCTCCCGTTCAGGGACGCTCATCGCTCGCCTCCCTTGCACCTGTCGCGGAACGGGCAGGACGCGCATTGCCAACCCTCGCGCTTCAGGAAGACACCCGACTGGATCGCCTTCCACGTCTCGCGGACCGAGTCCTTGAACCCATCGACGTCATTTCGACTCGCGTGGACGTCAATCTCCTGAACCTGCGGCCGTTTCCCCTTCGTAACCACGATGAAGCGAGGGACGATCCGCTTGGCGCCCAAGGCCAACATCAGTGGGAGCGCCGCAATACTGTACGCGATCAACTGCGGCGTGTTCTCCCGCGCCTTGGCCTCGTTCCACGAAGACCGCGATGTCTTCAGGTCGCTGACGACTAGGTCGCTACCGTCCAACTCCAGCAGGTCCATCCGCGCTTCGATGGGCGGCGTGTCGGCGAGCAACCGGAAGCGGGCGGCGTGCTCGATGCCGACCACGGTGGCTTGGGCCTGGGCGACGTAGGCGTGGTAGGCGGACAACATCCCCTCGGCCATGCGGCGCATCCCAGCCTCGTCCTCGCGGGCGCCGTAGACCAGCACCGGGCCGGACGACTTGGTCTCATTCCATGCCCGGTCGAACGCCTCCATGAGCGCCTCGACGCCCGGCAGCGGGCGTCCCTCCAACCGCGCCTCATGGAGAATCTCGGCCGCTTGGTGGACGCAGTTGCCGAACGGGAGCGCCGCGGAGCGGCGCTCTTCCGGCGCCTGCTCCATGTAACGGAAGGCGAACCGCCTGCCGCACATCGAGTAGGTCTGGATCGAGGACCAGCTCAGATGGTCCATGCTAACGTGTTCGCCAATTGCCGTCGCCATCGTCGTTCCTCCGGTGCTTCCGTTCTCCCGGCCTCAGCCCTTCGCGGCGCGCTGGGCCTTCAACTCGTCGATGACGGCGCTGGCCTGCTTGATTCCCAATCCACCGACCTCCGCGACCCCGTGCCGGCCCAGTACGCTGGCCAAGGGGACGCCAAGGTCCTTGGCGATCGCGACGATCGCCTTCTGCTGAGCGGCCGTCGACGGGATGAAACGCTGGTATCCGTTGCCACCGGGCTTGGCGGTGTTGGGCGGCAACGACACGGATTTAGCGTCACCGGCAGGCTTGCTCGTCCCAACGGGTCGCGCCTTGCTGATCTCGGCCGCGACTTGCTCGTCGATGCTCTGCGCGAGCAGCCCGTATAGGGACTTGATGCGCGCCTTAATGGCCTCTGGCTTGTCGGCGTCCGAGACCTCGATCTCCAGGCTCGCGCCGAACTGCTGGCTGGAGAAGCTCACGCCTGGGACGGGCAGCTTCTTGGAAAGGCTTGCTGAAAGTCGGATCATCGATCGTTTCCTCCCGAGTACATCGAATTGGCAGGGCTTCGGTCTCACCTGGCTCAGGCGGTCGCCTGCGCCGCCTGGCCTCTCTTGATGATGCGATACGCGGTCATCCCGTTTGACGCCCGCAACCCGAACTGTTTCTCGATCTGCTCGTAGGACATCCCGCCTTGTCTGGCCTTCAGAATCGCCTCGATTTCGTTCGTGTCCGTGATCTCCTTCGCGGCTCTGCCAATCGGCGCGGCGTCGGGGGCGTCAGGCGATTCCGACCGCTGCAATTCGGTGTTCGCCGCCTGTCTCGGCCCCTGCCCCGCCTGAGAATGCACCAGCATGATGCGCTTGCCGAAGTGCGCCTCGATCCCACCAGCTACCCCTTGCCGCACCGCCTCGTCCTGGACGAGCGGTAGGAACGTCAATTCAGCGGCCTTCACGGCGTCTTTGTACTGGAGCATCTTGCCGCACCAGTTCAACACCTCGCGCGTCGAGAATGACTTGAGGTGTTCGCTTCTGACCTTCGCCGCGAACTCGCATGCGCGCCGCGCCAGCCGACGTGGCAGGTTCGGCAGGGCTGACTGGACCACCTGTCTTTCCTGCTTGGCCGTCATGGGCTTGATCTCGATCACGCGGCCGTGACCGGCAAAGCGATCCATGAGCGCGGAGTTCATCTGTTGCGTCCCCGCGTACTCCCCGTCCTTGTCGCCGCCAATCGAGTTGCCGGTAGCGAACACGCGGAAGCCTTCCGTGGACTGTACGATCTCGCCGGAGTTTTCCTTGAGACAGTAGTAAGGGCTTCTCT
>CAYSBP010000511.1:0-2303 GCA_964429255.1 uncultured Planctomycetia bacterium | reverse complement strand
GAACAAGGCGCTCCAGCGGACGCGGGCCAGCCGCGCCGCTGAGCTATGTCGTTGGCGATCAAAGAATGAACAACGAAAAGGACGACCCGATGCGGCAGAAGCCGGAAGATGCAGCCCAGCCGGTGCTCGACACCTGTGCGGAAGCCCGATTCTCTCTGGGCGGCGAGATGGGGCGGCGGCTGGAGGCGGTAACACGGCAGTGGATTCTGCCCGCGCCATATGCCAACCCCGGCATGCTGGAGATGTTCCGGCAGCGCGACCGGAAACCCTCGCACGACATGGTACCGTGGGCCGGAGAGTTCGCCGGCAAATATCTCACGCACGCGGTGCAGATTTGGCGACTCACCCGCGACGCCGCGTTGGAGGCCCAGATTCGCTGGTTTGGGGGCGAACTCGTGGCCTTACAGGCCGAGGACGGCTATCTCGGTCCATGGCCGAAGGCCTTCCGTCTGCGGAAAGGGGGACCGACGTGTGCCGAGCCCTGGGACGCCTGGGGGCATTACCATGCCATGATCGGCCTGCTGCTCTGGCACCAGGAAACGGGCGACAAGCAGGCTTTGATTTGCGCGCGGCGGATCGGCAACCTGTTCTGCGACCGGTTCCTCGACAACCCGGAAGAGCGGATGCACGATACCGGCGCGCACGAGATGAATCAGGCGCCGGTGCATGCGCTGGCGTGGCTCTATCGCCTGACTGGCGAAACCCGGTACTTACGCATGGCAGAACAGATCGTAGCGGAGTTTGCGCTCCCGCCCGCCGGCGACTACCTGAACGCGGCACTGGCCGGCAAGGAATTCTGGGAGACGCCAAAGCCGCGATGGGAAAGCCTGCATCCCATCATGGGCCTGAGCGAACTGTTTCGCGCCACCGGGAAAGACGATTACCGCAAGGCATTCGAACACCTGTGGTGGAGCATGCTCAAGGGCGACCGCCACAACAACGGCGGCTTCAGCTCGGGCGAGAAGGCGACCGGAAACCCCTATGACGAAGGGGCAATCGAGACCTGCTGCACGGTGGCTTGGATGGCCATGAGCGTCGAAATGCTACGCCTCACTGGCTCCTCCGTCGTTGCCGATGAACTGGAGCTGTCCATGCTCAATTCGGGCCTTGGCATGATGTCCCCCTCCGGCCGCTGGGTGACCTACAACACGCCAATGGCGGGGGAGCGTCAGGCCAGCGCGCACAGCATCGTCTTTCAGTCGAGGGCCGGCACGCCGGAGTTGAACTGCTGCTCGGTCAACGGCCCGCGTGCCATCGGACTTCTTTGCGAGTGGGCGGTCATGCGGCGCCCCGACGGCCTCGTGATGAACTACTACGGCCCTGGAACAATCCAGACTCCCGACGCCGTGCTGACGCAGACGACCGACTATCCGCGCGAGGGGCGCGTTGACATCGCGGTGACACCGCGGTCGAAGCAGCCGTTCACGTTGGCGCTCCGAATCCCCTACTGGTCGGAGAAGACGCGAGTTCTGCTCAACGGCAAGCCACTCAAGGACGTGAAGGCCGGGAGCTATTGCGAGATCACCCGACAGTGGAGTAAGGGTGATGCGTTGCGAATTGACCTCGATTTCCGACCCCATGTCTGGGTGCGGGAGACGCCGGTGTCGGAATCTGTTCCGGAGCCGAACGTTCGCCGCGCATCCGTCTATCGTGGCCCGCTGCTGCTTGCGTACGATCCGCATTACCAGTCTTCCGACCCCGCCGAGTTGCCCGTATTGGATGGCACAACCTTGAGACTCCGGCGCGGCACGGACCGGCGATGGCTCCAGCCCTGGCTGCTCTTGGAGACGACGGCGGCAGATGGATCAAAGGTTCATTTGTGCGATTATGCCAGTGCAGGCATGGCCGGGACCGCCTACGAGACCTGGTTGCCGGTGGCGAACGTGCCGCCACCCGTGCCCTTTTCCCGAGACAATCCACTCCGGAGCCAGCGTGCGTAAGAGATTACCAGACGCCAACCAGCGCGTGCATGCGACGCGGTACCCGCTCGCATGACGCGGACCGTTGGATTTGATGATGACCACGAGGAGTTCAAGAATTGGGATCTGGTTTGCCGGCACTTGGGTTGCCCTTGTGCTGGTCTTGCCCCTGTGCGGATGGCTACTTTCAGGAAAAGATGCAGCTCTCCCTATTGCGATTCTGATGTTCCCGATCGGCGGACTCGAGGCCGTTCTCTTCTTGCTCGCGAGACGTGCGGAGAACGCGGAGAAGAGAGCGAGAGAAAGAACAATCATCTGGTGAGGAATCCAACATCAGCGTGCACGTTATTGCCGCTGGCGCGGCAAAACATGACGCTGGGCGTT
>CAYSBP010000510.1:0-2309 GCA_964429255.1 uncultured Planctomycetia bacterium | reverse complement strand
GCATCAATATTTCGACATAAAACTTTCAGAGGTTTGGTTCGTCCCGTCACCGTAGAAATATACACAGACCTCGTTCGCTTCGCCGAAAAGCTTGGGATCAATTCCTCAACAAGATTCCCTTTCACCGTTGTAGCCAGGCTTTACAACTCCTGCAGGGCCACAAGCTTCAGGGCATGGGTGGTGCATCGGGTAACGCAGGCCGGTTTCAGGCCGGCGTCCACCCGGTCCATGCAGTAATCGCATTTGGCCACCTTGCCGGAGGACGGATCGTGCTGGGGCACGCCCCACGGACATGCACCGACACAGGCCATGCAGCCCACACACTTTTCCTGATCCACGAAGACGATGCCGTCAGCGCGCTTCTGCATGGCGCCGGGAGGGCAGACCTGCACGCAGTGGGGATCCTCGCAATGGTAACAGGAGCGGAACCGGAACTCGGTCCTGGGAACCCCGCGCAACATCTTCAGCGGTTCATGACTGATCTCGCAGAGAATCGGCCCTTCGGGCAACCGTTTATTGGTTTTGCAGTGAACCTCGCAGCCATGACAGCCAATGCACCGTTTGGAATTCAGATAGAGCATGTATTTGTTCATAGTTCCACCATCCTCTTCGGATTCTTGGGACTGCGGCGCACGGTGACAAAGCATTCGCACAGATTGAGGCCGCCGCCCACCGGGTCCATCCCCTGGAGCATGCCCTTCATCAATTTCTGACCCGCCATGCCGGCATGATATGCCCGGCTCTGCAACGGCACCTGCCGTCCGAAGCCGTGGACCGTGTAGACCGCCTCCGGATGGATGAACTCGGTGACGCGCGCCTTGATGGTGCCGTTGCAGCCGTTAGCGCCCACGTCCACCAGGTCACCGTCGCCGACTCCCAGTTTGGCCGCCTGCCGCTTGTTGATCCACAAGGTGTTTTCCGGCAGCAACTCGTGCAGCAAGGGGTTGTTGATCGTGTGGCTGTGGGCATGGACCGGCGAACGGCCGAACACCAGGCGGAATTGACCTTTCGGAGGCTTCTCAGGGCTCTCGTAAGGCTTCAGTGACTCGATCCCCAGCTCGGCCAGACGAGCGCTCACGATCTCGATCTTGCCGGACGGCGTCTTGAACTTGCCGTCGAGGTTGTTGCGGTCAAACATCACCGGTTTGTCGGCAAGGGAGACAAAGCCTGTTGCCTCGAAGTCCTCGAGGGTAAAGCCGGTGGGCTCGAGCTGCCAGGCCCACATCTCCTCGATGGAATTCCCCGGGAAATACCGGCCCACGCCGAGACGGTCGGCGAGCTGCTTCACGATCTCATAAAGGCTCTTGGTGTCGTGCATGGGCTCAATCACCTTGTTGCGCTTTATGAAATACGGCTGGGCCTCCTTCTGGGTTGCGATGATGCTCTCACGCTCCAGAAAGGTGGATTCGGGCAGAATCACATCGCTGTACCAGCCGAATTCGCTGTAGTGCGTATCCACCGAGACCAGGAGATCGAGCTTGTCCAGCGCCTCCTTCTGGGCCTGCGGGTCCGGGAAGCAGGTGAAGGGGTCGTGCCGAATGGAGATAAGCGCCTTCAAGGGATACGGTTCACCGGTCAGCATGGCGTCATAGAAGAGGTGGAACAGTCCCTGCCCAGCGTCAAAATGCTTGTACTTCCAGCCAACGCCGTCCGCCCTCTTCGCCGTGGGCTTCGGCACCTGGGCGTCCAGGCTGCGGAGCCCCTCGACCCCGCAATCGCCGGGCCCTTTGGCAAAGATCTGCCCGCCTTCCACCTCGACGTTGCCCATGAGCACGTTGAGGAGATGGAGCGCCCGGCTGGCATAGAAGGAATCCCGATAGCGGGAGAGCATCCAGCCCGGGTGGAAAACCACCTGCGGCCGCTGGGTGCCGATCTCGCTGACAAACTCCTTGATCCCCTTCTCCTTCAGTCCGCATTCCTTGGCTGCCCACTCGGCGGTATAGGGCTCGACAAAGGCGAGCAGTTTGTCGATGTCGGCCACGTAGCGGTC
Source organism: uncultured Planctomycetia bacterium (assembly GCA_964429255.1). Classification (GTDB taxonomy): domain Bacteria; phylum Planctomycetota; class SZUA-567; order H5-PLA8; family H5-PLA8; genus CAYSBP01. The sequence goes on along the minus strand of CAYSBP010000510.1, from coordinate 319 downwards.
GATGAATTCCTTGTCGTAAGCCTCCTGCCGGATGACCTCGTGGAGCACGCCCAGGGCCAGGGCATAATCGGTGCCGGGCGTCACCTGGAAGAAACGGTCGGCCTTGATACCGGTCAGGGTCTGGCGGACATCGACGAAGGTCATCTTGCCGCCGGCGTCCAGCATATCCATGACCTGATTCGCCTCGGCAACCCGCAGAGAGGCGAGGATATTGCGGCCGAACAGCACCAGGTGCTTGCACTTCCTGAGGTCGTAAACGAAATCCTTGCGGCCCAGGCCATAGACCGACAGGCTTGCGTGGTGCACGTTGTGGCCGCAG
>CAYSBP010000509.1:0-2309 GCA_964429255.1 uncultured Planctomycetia bacterium | reverse complement strand
GAGGGAGGGTGATCTTCTCTATTACATCACCGAGGGCTTGCCCCGCGGCGATAGGCGCGTATACTGAACGCAGGAGCAATCGGAGCTAGAAGGGAGTTCGCCCGCTATGAAGACCAGGGCACAGGAACGGACGAACGCCACGAGCCCGGCCCACCCACGGCGCGCGCGCAAACGCCGGCACGGCGCAGCGCTGAATCCAGCACGCCAGTATTCGCAACACAAGACCATCGAAGAACTGGCTGCGGAGCAGGGGGTTAAGCCCAGGAAGTGGAATGAGATTGTCGGCATGGGAGCGGATCTCTGGTCCAGCGACGCTGAGTTTGAAGAGTTTGTCCGAGGCATTCGGGATCGGCGGCAACAGGACCCGCGGCAATGCCGCAGATCGTTGCCGATACGAACGTCCTGTCGTATATGTTCAAGAACCACCCCTTGGCTGCTGCGTACCGGCCGCTGATGGAGGGGAATCGCTGGGCCATCTCCTTTATGAGCCTTGCGGAATTGCACGAAGGCGCCGCACGAGCGCAGTGGGGTCCGGCCGCGCTACATCGTTTGCATGAGTTCCTGCGAGCGTTCACCGTTGTCCATTCGACGGACGAACTGAGCGTTCTCTGGGGCAGGATCCGCGCTGCACGACGTCGCCAACCCATTTCGGTTGGCGATGCTTGGATCGCCACGACCGCGCTGTTCTGCGCGTGCCCGCTGGTCACACACAATCCTGCGGACTTCGCCGGCATTCCCGGCCTTCAGGTTGTCACCGCGGCCAGCGACGCACGAACGTGAACGGTACCGTGACTGCCACCGGTGGCAGTTTTCGAGAGGTCGCGGAACAGGAATGGGTGACGATGCGGAAATCTCGCGGACTGCTGGGCCAGATGGAGCAACTCATCGAGGTGGCGCTCCAGCCGGGGCACTTCATTTCCTACAAGGCCAGCTACGATTTTGTCTGCGATCTGAACGCGGTCGAGAAGCGGACCGCCGGTCTGCTGCGTACCGAGCCGAATGTCGCCGTCTCCCTCTACGAGACGTTCATCGCCGGCTGCCACGAGAAGGCGGAGGAGATCGACGGCTCGGACGGCAGCTTCGGCCAATTCGTCGGCGATCTCTTCTGCGGCTGGATCAAGGCCCGGCAGGCAGCCCGTGCGGATCCCGACGACACGGCCGCGCGCCTTCTGGCGTGGATGGACGACGACCCTTACGCGTTTTGCTATCAGATGGAAACAGATGCCGCAAAGGTGCTCAGTAAGGCCGGACTTGCGGCGTTCGCGAAGCAGGTTCGCGCGCGCCTTGATGCCACCGCGACCATGACGGAGGCACCCGGCACCTCTTCCCTTCGCGGCCTCGAATACCAGCGCCGGCGTTGCGGTGAGATACTACGCGCCATTTACCGAGCGCAGCGGGACGTCGAAGCGTTCGTTGCGCTGTGTGAAGCCACCGGGCTTACCGCAAAGGACTGCCAGGACCTGGCGACCATCTTCGTGTCGCGGCGCAAGCCGGAAGTCGCGCTCTCATGGGTCGAACGGGGCCTGGCCCTCGACGAGAAGGACGCTCACGGGTCGATCGCGTACCATGACCTCGCCCACTTGAAGCGCGACCTGCTCACCAAGCTGGGGCGTGGGAACGAGGCACTCGAGGCGGCGTGGATCGAGTTCCAAGCGCATCCGAGCAAGTACTCCTACGACGACCTCATGAAGTACGTGCCCAAGTCCGAGCGCCGTGCCTGGCACAAGAAGGCCATCGATGCAGCGGCGGGAACGGATCTCCAGTCGCTCATCGAATTACTGATTGAGACGAGGGAAACGGAGCGCCTTGCCGAACTTGTGGGCCGGACCAAGGACGCGTCCCTCCAAGGCGTCAGCCACTACGCGACCGAGCCGGCGGCGAAGCGCCTCGAAAAGACGCGCCCTGATCTCGCCGCGCGCCTCTGGTGCGCACAGGGGATGCGCGTCGTGAACGCCAAGAAGAGCAAGTACTACGACGCAGCGCTCTCGAACTTCGCACGCGCCCGCCGCTGCTACGAGAAAGCCGGACTCGACGCCGACTGGAAGCGCGTCGTAAGCAAGGTTCGCGCCGAGCATCGTCGCAAGACCGGCTTCATGGCTGGCTTCGAGGAAATCGTGGCAGGTACGAGGCCGGGCGAAAAGCCATCCTTCCTCGAACGCGCCAAGGCGCGGTGGGGCCCATAGGGAGTCCAAGAGCCTGCAGGTGGTTCAGGGGCCTGAGATGTCCTGTGGTCGTATCGGGCACCGGTCATACGACCCTTTTTCGACGTCGAAAATCGAACGTAAGGCGGTTTTCCGGGTGCTCAATCG
>CAYSBP010000508.1:0-2319 GCA_964429255.1 uncultured Planctomycetia bacterium | reverse complement strand
CAGTCGGCCTTCGGCCGGCACGGCCCGCGCCAGTGCCTGGCGCAACTGAAACGCGTTTCGTTAGCGCGACGCCGAGAATGTTCCGAGAGAGGGGAGTGGCATGAGCGAGAGCACCAACGTCGATCTCATCGCCTACTGCGGGCTCTACTGCGGAGACTGCGCGGGCCACTCGGGCGAGATCGCTAGCTGGGGCCGGAAGCCTGGATTGTCAGCGGTGACGCGCCTGTGGTTTGGCAGCGACACTGACGATTGCGGTTCTTCCGGTTGACCTCTGGGCGCGCGCTAACTGGCGTTTGCAGCCGCCGGGCTTGCCTGTCACGTCGACTGCACCGCGGGCTGACGCCCGCGACGCACCCGCCGCGCCAGTCTGGCGCCCGCAGCTGAACCGCGATTCGTTAGGCAACCGCAGCAGAGAGCGCGGGAGAGGGATTGGAGTGGCACGGTCCTCAGTAGGAGAACATGAAGGTGTTCGCAAGCGTGTCTGGTTGGTGCTCTGCCTGACTCTCGCCGTGCATGTGTTTGATGAGGCAATGGGAGGCTTCATCCCGCAAGTGAACGGTCTGCTTTCGGGAATCGCGCGCGACCTCGAGATTCCAGGGGTTCCGCAGTTCAGCTCCGTCAGGTGGATGGGCGCTGTGGCCGTGGTCGTGCTTCTTCTCCTGGTATTCACAGGACCCGTGTCGCGCCGCGCGCGCCTGACTCGTTTGCTGCCACACGCATTGGCGTCGGTGCTGTTGGTCAATGGGCTGGGGCACATGGTGCTGTCGGTTTGGGCTGGGCAGGTGGTGGCCGGGACATGGTCGTCGCTCTTGCTCTTGTTGGCATCGACGTGGGCCTTCACGCACCTGCGTGGTGCGTCGGGAAGGGCGGCAGTGACTCAGGGGACGGTTGCCTAACTGGCGTTTGCAGCTGTCGGGCTTGTCTGTCACGCCCGCTGCATACGCACCGGTCGCGCCAGACTGGCGCCCGCAGCTGAAACGCGATTCGTTAGGGTGCGTTGGCATCGATGTAGGGGACGATGGATGGACCACGAGCATGCAGATCTGTTTGAGGAATTCGATGCGTCCGGCAGATCTTCGAACTCGTCAAACTTGATCGGCGAGATTCTGGTCCGGCCAGCCGTGGCAGCGGACACTGACGCACTCGGCAGAATCTCAGCTGCTCGAGATGGCGGGGACGCTCATGAGCACAGCTCGGCCTTCATGCGCTCGCTCGAGGACCTGGGAAGTGAAGATAAGCGGCTCACTCTGGTGGCCGAACTTGGAAGCGACATCATCGGATTCGGCAAGGCGCGGTATCTCAACGAGGAGCAGGGGGCTGGTGTGGGGGAGACTCCCGAAGGATGGTATCTCACGGGTGTGGTCGTGGATCCGCGATTTCGTCGACAGGGAGTTGGAGCCGAGCTGACAGCCGGGCGTCTGCAGTGGATCGCCGAGAGATGTGGCACGGCGTACTACTTCGCCAATGCGAAGAACCGCGTCAGCATCGCGTTGCACAAGAGCTTCGGCTTCACTGAAGTGGCTCGAGGTGCGGAATTCGCTGGCGTGTCGTTCGCCGGGGGTGAGGGGGTCCTGTTCCGGGTTGACCTGGGACAGCCACCGAGGAACGCACCCTAACTGGCGTTTGCAGCCGCCGGGCTTGTCTGTCACGGCGGACTGCTAGCGCGGCTTCGCCGCAGCACCCGCCGCGCCAGACTGACGCCCGCAGCTGAAACGCGATTCGTTAGCCAGAGCGGTAAGAACATCCCGCAAGAGGAGGCTATCATGCAAGAGCGACACACGGGACTTGCCCTCCTCACAGCGATCATCCTGGTACTCGGTGCCGTGTCTGCCGACGCAGGTACGCGGGTGTCAGGCACATTGGTCGGTACCTTGACGGACTCAATGAGCGTCCGGCTCGAGTGGACAGTGGAGTCGCTGTCGGACATCGAGGGGCTGAAGGTCTGGCGGGTGGTCAATCCGACCGTCAATGGCGGCGCGATCATCACGCCGGACGCGTTGCCGGCTGTGTCTCCGGGATCGTACGAGGATCTCGTCCTCGAGTTGGAGCCTGGTCTGAACGAGATCTGGTATCGGTTGTACGCCGTGCAGTCCGGGGGAGAGGAAGTTCCGGTCGGCGGGGCGTACTGCGAGGTGTATGCCATGCAGACGCCAGTCGATGTGCGGACATGGTCTGGGATCAAGGCGCTCTACAAGTGAGATTGGGGCCGCCTGGCTAACTGGCGTTTGCAGCCGCCGGGCTTGCCTGTCACGGCGGACTGCTGGCGCGGCTTCGCCGCAGCACCCGCCGCGCCAGGCTTGACGCCCGCGGCTGAAACGC
>CAYSBP010000507.1:0-2322 GCA_964429255.1 uncultured Planctomycetia bacterium | reverse complement strand
TCATCAAGTCGCGATCCATAAGTGTGGACGGTTCGCAAATGCCCTTCGTCACTTTGTTCACGTTGTCGCTCTTGATTTCTTTATGATCACACAAACAGGTCAGGTAAACGTACGACGGCGCGTCAACACCTTCGAGCTCAGGCGGCAATGCACTTGCCTCGGATGTGAGCTGATCAACCATCATGCGGATTTCTTCAAGTGCCGCCTGGAGCGGCACAGGCGTGCCCTCGTGGTCCATAATCTGACCATAATGAGCGCTATAGAACTCCAGACATTTTCCGATCAAGATGATGTTTCGATCCGGCACGGGTAACGGCTCGTTTCCATAACGACCTCCCTCAATAGCCGCAATCTCAATTCTTGCGCGTTTTCGGATCTCCTGTCGCACGCCAGCCCAAGAACGAGCGCTTGCACCGCTCTCGGCAGGACGCTTCGCACAGACGTGGATCAAGTCGTATGAAATCGCGTCCTTGTCCATGAGATGAAGGGATGACTCCCCTTCGGACTGTACGGGATAGACAGCAAGAATCTCGAACTGGGCATCACATACCGACGACAACAGACTCGCCCACGCTTCGCCCGCAGCGTGATGGAACGTGAAGATCAAGAGACCATCAGGTTTAAGCTTTCTATTTGCCTCCGCAAACACGGCCGTGAGGTCCGCGGCGAAGTCGGCATCGTCCTTTCCGCGCGTCAGGTTCTTGATGACCTCGTCTGACTTTGGAGTAATCTCAGGGGCGCAATGCGGATAGTCAGGGGCAAGCGCCAGACGCTGCCAAACGTAATAGAAATCTCCCAGCTCAGAGTAATTCACATTATCCGAGTAGGGAGGGTCGGTGATGATCATATCAGCGCTGCCATCTGGAACGACCGACAGGTCCTTGCTTGATCGACAGTGAAGGTCGCATGAGTTCATCTCCGTTCTGTATAGATTATCCGAGGGAACCACATCTCGCACTCGTTTGCCTTTGTCCCACGAGTACGTGACATCTGACGTCTTCAGCGCAAACTCAACGCCCGCCTCTGTTTGCCAGAACCGCCGGACGAAGGTGCCAATGCCGCCCTGCGCCAATCCCCAAACGTTTTGCTCACAGACCGTGTTCTTAGCCTGAAACACATGGCTGGCGAAAACTCCCTGTGCGGTCTGTCCGCCTGCAGACTCACGCTTGGCCATAAAACGGGTAAACATGTTGTTCGTGTCCGTTGTCGCAGACATACAGAGAAGTAGCTGTTCCTTGCACCGCCCGGCTTCCGACATGATACCGTCCAAGACTGTGCTCAAAGCCAGTAACTGCCTGGCGTTGAACATTTGATGCCAGAGAAAGTAATTGTGCTTCCGGATTTGGTTCGTGTTGAATCCGGGAGGAATACTTCCTTTCGGGTATGGTAGGACGGCTTTGTTCTTGAGCCATAACTGCTCCGCCCGTTGGTATCTGGCCAAGTCGGTGGAATCGATCCTTTTGTAGAACTTCCCGCTGTTCTTCCAGTGCCGACCGGCAATATCTCCCTCGGGTTCAGCCTGAGTGGCCGCAGGTTCTTCCCCGAATAGATCCTTTCCGGCGGGCTCTCCGCCCTTTCCCGACAGACTTGGTTTCCTGGCGCAATGCGGGCAAAAACACTCCATCCCGTATGCGTGCATTGAGAGCAAGCGGTCCTCGGGTAACGATCTGATCGCGGCGATGATCTTTGTCTGATTACCGCATGCGCAGTTGACCTTACCACTGCCCGGCACGGGGCCGTCGTGCGGATCATATTTATGTTTACAGGCGGGACAGTGGACTTCGTCCGGTAGCGGGCCGCGCAGCTGCCATACTTCTTCGCACTTCGGGCAGAGCAGAATGGAAAGCTCAACTTTCTTCTTCTTTGGCTTGGCCTGCGGCTTCAAAGGCAGTACATCCTCTTCGCACCACGGACATGTGGCTGTACCGCGCCAACCTTCGCGTTTCAACTTTTCACCGTAACCATAGGCCCACCGCGCATTCGATCTGCCCTGGCCGGCGGAATGTCTCGTTGCATTCACCATGAGCTTTTCATCGCCGATCATGCAGGCAGGATCAATCTCCCAATCAAAGACCTTGCCGCACTCGGGACAATCACAGTCCTCGATGTACCGAATTGACGGTGTCTTGCGGGAGACGATGTAGTCAGAGAATAGCGGCGTCTGCCGCTTGCAGGTCGCGGCCGTGCATGGAGCTTCCTTGACCCAGAACGTGTAGATGGTGTCTGCGTCGCCACCGCACGAAGGGCAGGTCGTCTTGTATAGATCGAGGAGCGTATCGCGAAGCGGCTTACCCGACCACGCGACCTTACTTTCGGCCAGCC
>CAYSBP010000506.1:0-2325 GCA_964429255.1 uncultured Planctomycetia bacterium | reverse complement strand
CAACGCCGGTCTACGGGAACGACCCCTCGGAATTGATCAAGGATCGGTTCCTGTATCTCGGGGGTGTGGCGTTGCTGCTGGGGCCGACAGGGATTGGGAAGTCGGCGTTGGATATGCAGCTTGGGATCCACGTGGCGGCGGGGCGGGCGTTGTTCGACATACGGCCGGCGGAGCGGTTCATGGGCGGGGGTATGAAGGTTCTGCTGATTCAGGCTGAGAACGACGAGGGGGACCTGGCTGAAATGCGGGACGGGGTTCTGCGTGGTTGTACGGACCTGACGGATGAGGAAAAGGCGCGGGCTCTTCGGAATATCACGATCTGCACGATCTGTGACAGGAGCGGTGAACGGTTCGCGGTGGCGCTTGCCGGGTTGTTGACCGAGCATGGGCCGTTCGACCTGGTTATCACGGACCCGGCTTTCGCTTACCTCGGCGGGGACAGTAACAGCCAGAAGGACGTGAGCTTCTTCATGCGGGAGCTGTTGAACCCGATCCTGCAGAAGCACCGGGTGGGAATGATCCTGACGCACCACACGAACAAGCCGCTGAGGGGCAAGGAAAAGGACAGTTGGGCGGCGGGCGATTTTGCGTACCTGGGAGCAGGTTCGGCGGAGTGGATCAATCCTGCTCGTGCGGCGTTGGCGATACGGTCGCTGGGCTCTGACACGGTGTTTGAGCTGAGGGCACCGAAGCGTGGGAAGCGTCTGGGCTGGAAGGATGCTGACGGGATGCCGACGGTGGTGCAGCACATTGCCCACCACGATGAGCCGGGTGTGATCTGTTGGCGACAGGCGCGGGCTGATGAGGTGGAGGAGGTCCTTAGTAAGAAGGGCGGACGGCCTCAGAAGTGTAGCCCGGTGGAGGTGCTGCATTGCATTGCATCGAAGCCCGGGCAAAGCCAGGGATTCTATAACGGAAGAGCTGCAACAGTGATGGGGTGTTCCGAGAGCCGAGTGAGAGCCGCGATACAGAATGGCGTGGATAACGGGTGTATCCGATTCGTCGAAGCCGGGCGTGAGAAGCGGTATTCACTGAGCACAAAAGGCGCACAAAAGGTCGAGAAGGCGCCGAGCGCGTATGACTGGACAGATGCATAACCCAAAACCCCTTTGGCGGGGTTTCGATTCTTACGTAAGTGCTTGGAAAGAACAGCCACTTACAGAGGAAATGAGTGCGTGACAGATTTGAAACATCGGCCATTGAACTGAAACGCCGCCCCGTAGGGGGGCGTTTGTTTCAGTTCTGTCAGGCCTGGCAGGCGGAGGGATTTCAGATGGGCAAGATGAGCAAACGCAAGGGAGCGGCCGGCGAGCTGGAAGCGGCGGCGAAGTTGAACGAGGTGCTTGGGACGCACCTGCGACGGGGACGTCAATATCATGGCGGGCCGGAATCGCCGGATGTGACCGGGGATCTCCCGGGCCTGCACGTGGAGGTGAAGCGTACGGAGCGTCTACGCCTTTGGGAGGCAGTGGATCAGGCGAGGCGTGACGCGGCCGTTGACCAGGTGCCGGTGGTGATGCACCGGGCGAACAAGAAACCGTGGGTCGTGATCGTGGAGGTCGAACTTCTGATTCGACTGCTTGACGTGGTTGATGAGGCGCGCGTTCGGCTCGATGAAGTTGAGGCTCCGACGGGGCAGACCGCCGGGGTAGCGCAGGAGGCTGCCGATGCAGTGTCATAGATGTCCGCATACGGCCGATGTTGCGGCCGGGAAATACATGGGGGTCGCCTACGAGCAGACGCCTTGCGCGAAATGCGAGATGAAGGAGTCGGTCCCCTCGTCCATGGAGTTCGACCCGGAGCGGGACGCTGGCGAGGTATCGAGCGGGCGGCCGGGCGCGGAGGAACTGATCCCGGTGGAGGTGTTGCGGTCGCTGGTGGTGGGTCTCTTGGAGTTGCCGCCGGAGTTGCGGGATGTTGTCTGCTGGCGGTTTGCGGGTATGCAGTACAAGGAAATCGCAGAGATTCAGGGCGTGACCATGGCTGCGGCGGAGGCCAGGCATCGGCGGGCGATGCGGATCTGGCCGGAGCTGGAACGGATGTTCCCGGAGAAGGTCGTCAAGCATCGGCGACGATTGGAGAAAGCGCATGGCAAAAGGTGAACGAAAGCTGGTGGCGTTGCGGCGGGAAGCGCGTGTGCTAAGGGCGTATATCCGGGACGTAACGGCGCGAAAACGGGCCAGATTGCGTGAAATCGAAGCCGAAATCGCTCGTATTCTGGCGGATCGGGGCTGAAACCGGGATGTGCTGTTTTGAGCGCAACGGTTTGCGCGGTAGCTGGTTAGGTCGGATTGCCGGGAATAAGGTGCAAGGGAAAAGAAGGGC
>CAYSBP010000505.1:0-2327 GCA_964429255.1 uncultured Planctomycetia bacterium | reverse complement strand
AGGGAAACCAGATAACCCTCGCCGCCGTCTCGCTTGCGCCTGGGATACCGTCCGGGTTGGCAATGGAATGCCCAACTCGAAGGTAGGTGGCGGAATGGAGCGTCTGACTTGGAACAACCCTGTGGTCGCGCGATAAAGTCATGTACACGAGGTCCCAATCCAGTCCGTTCTCGATCTCCTGGCCATAGTAGAAGTCGGGGTCCTGATTCTCTACGTCGCTCCGGTGGTTAACTCCTTGTAGGTGACGGCTTTACAGTTCAGCGCGGCAACGACGAGGCGGTCGAACAGGTTGGCTTCGAGCCACCGGCGATTGGCCCGGTAGGTGAACTCGGCGAGGTAATCATCCACGTGTCTGTGGGAGACCCAGTGGTGCGTCCCCAGGATCATCCGCTTCATGTTCCCAATGAAGGTGTGAATCCAGGGGAAGGTCTGCACGGCCTCGCGACCGCTGCCGGTGATGATCGCTTCATGTTCATAACCGGCCTTGGCCACGACGCGGTATGCGCCCCAGCCGTCGGTGCGAAGCTTCGATCCCTTGGCGATCGCTTTGACCGCAAAGCGCTTGAGGTGATGCCCCGTCACCCGCTTCACCGAGGCCATCGCCACTCGTTTGGGCTTACCTTCCTCGTTCAGTTCCAAGGCCACGGCCACCGGCACTTTCTTCTGGGAATCGCGTCCCGGTCGGCCGGGATGACCCGGCTCTTCACCGCCCACGTAGGTTTCGTCCACTTCTACAAGTCCTTGCAGAACATAACGTTCATTGCGACAACGCATCGCCCGCCGCAGCTTGTGGAGTATCAGCCAGGCCGTGCCGTAACACACGCCGATCTGCTTGGCCAGCGTCAGCGCTGCGATCCCTTTCTTGTCCTGGGCCAACTGGTAGATCGCCCAGAACCATTTCCACAGTGGCACCCTCGCACTGTGGAAGACCGTCCCGGCTGTCACGCTTGTCTGGCGGTGACACTCGCTGCATTCCACCAGCCGCCGGTTGGCCAACCACCAGCCTTTGGCGTGGCCGCAGTCAGGACAGGTGAACCGCTCCAGGTCCGGCCCCCAGCGAATGTTCCTCAGATGCTCCCAGCACGCTTCGTCCGTTCCGAACCGATGCTGGAACGTGCCCACGTCCATCACCGCCGGCAGGGGCCTCTTGCTTCGATTGTCAGGCATTTCGCGTCTCCTTGCTCGAATCGCGTAAAGCCTAACATATACCGTACTTACGAACCGGAGTCAAGCAGAGAATCAGAACAGTTGTTTTACTGTTTCCACGCGTATCACCCCCGCCTGCGCCATGATGGCGTCGTACACCTCATCCGAACCGGCCAATGATCCCGTGTGGGACGCTGCCGCCGCTGCCCCCTCGCTCGTGCGCCCGGTCTTGATCGCCAGGATCGGCTTGGCATTTCGCCCGTGCGTGATATCGTGAACCGCCTCGACGAACGCCTGCCCAGCCGAGAGCTCCTCGACGTACATCAGAATCACCTTCGTGATCGGATCTTCCGCCAGGGACCGCAACAGGTCGATCTCGTCGACGTCGACCTTGTTCCCGAAGCTCACGAAGCGGGAAAACCCGAATTTGTGTCCTTTGGCGTAGTCAAGCAGGGCGGTACACAACGCTCCACTCTGCGAGATGAGCCCTATCGAACCGCTCAGCGGTGTCCCGGTTGCGAACGTCGCGTTCATCCGAATCTCAGCGGCGGTGTTGATCACACCGAGGCAGTTCGGCCCCAGTATGTTCAGGTCACGTTCCCGCGCGAGGGTCCTCAGCCGGTTTTCGCGCTCAGCGCCCTCGCCGCCGACCTCCTTGAATCCTGCCGATATTACGACGAAGTGCCGCGTACCGAGGTCCGCACACTGCCCCACGATGTCCTCGATCGCCGGCGCGGGCACGACAATGACTGCTAGATCGACGGCCTCGCTGAGTTGTGGGACGCTGGGCACGCACCGGATGGTCATGATGCTCCTGGCCTTGGGGTTCACGGGGTACACGACGCCGGTGTATCCACCGTGAACTAAGTTTTGCATGATTGCGTTCCCCACGGACCGAGGTGTCCGCGAGGCGCCCACCACGGCGATAGACTGCGGCGCGAAGATCGGCTCGATATCGCGGGCCGTGGGCGCGGTGAGTTCGCTAACGGTTGGACTTTGGGCCATGGCGTTCAACTCCTGCCGAGTGTCTTTCAGTACGTCGAGGCGGGTTAGCCGTTGCCTGGCGGACGGCGGTTGGGGCACGAGCATAGTCACGGCACCTTGGGTTGCACCAACAGCTTTCCGGGGCGCGCGGCCGGGAACGTGATCCCGTCCTCCTCCGCGTCGTGACATTCGTCACA
>CAYSBP010000504.1:0-2338 GCA_964429255.1 uncultured Planctomycetia bacterium | reverse complement strand
TCACTCGTACGCCTCGCGTAGCTCGGTGACCTTGGCACGCAATTCGGTGACTTCGTCCATCAAGGGCGTGAGTTCGGCCACACGCAACTTGAGGAGGGCGTTCTCGGCAAGCTGTCCGTCTCTGTCTGCCTTAACCGCCTCAAGCAGACCCTCCAAGGTTTCGGCCCACTCTCCTTTTCGATCGCACAAGTCACGCCAGAGCACGGATGATCCGTCTGGGCGTGTCCAGTACGCATCCTTGCGTAGCTGCTTATTCTCGCGTCTCAGTGCCTGGAGCTTCTCCCGGAGTTCTTGGTTATCCTTCTTGAGTTGGTTGTTGCTGGTTGCGGTCATATCTTGTCCTCCTTCAGGTGTGAACTCGCCGTAAGGCTTCCGAGCATCTTCGCCAGCATCCCTTTCGTCATCCCCTGCATGTCGGCCAGGTGCAGCTTTGTCGCTTCGAGTTCGCCGTCGATGCGGTCTTGGTTCTTGGGTCGTGTCCCGCGCTCGTCGAGATCATTGAGCATTTTGCGAAGTACGTGTCGAGGGATAACGCATACTGGCCCGGTTGTGTTGATTGAGTACATGCCATGTGGCTCGCCCCACTGGATTTCGATGGGCAGCGCGTCGCGGTAGGTGTCGGGGCCAACCTGTTGCCCGATATACAGATCATAGCCCATGTGTGTAGGGTTCTGCACAAGGTGGACTTCGATAGGGCCAGGTATCAGGTCGGGATGTGTCATGATTCCGCCTCCTCGATCTTTGCCCCGTCCTCGACGAAGGCCCCATGGACGATGCGGACGAGTTCGTAATTCTCTGGCTCCGCTCGCTGGCCAGTATCTAAACTCTGTAGACGACAAGACCCTGCAACGGTATTTGCTTTGTGCCACAACACATTATTGTATTCCACAACACTTCTATCTGGCACATCACCTACCCGCACCAGCCCCTCCTCCTCGTCCGGCTGCCAGTGGCCGGGGACGTGCTCGACGAGAGTGTCGGCTTTTGACTCAGACCGATAGCCGTCAGTGTCACGGTTCCAAGCAACCCAGTTACAGCGTGAGCTCACTTTACACACCTGAAAAAGCGGCTGGGGCGAATCTGCTGATTTGAACCTGAACCTCTGCCCCGGCTCCAAGTCGCCCAGCTTCTTCCACCTGTTCTTACGCTTCACGTTCATTTTCGTACTCCTTCAATTCCCATTCCCAATCACCTTGAAAACCACTCTTAAACGCCCGCAACCCGATCTTCCTTTTCGCACGCTTCAGCGTTGCCTTACTGATCCCGTCGCCACTGGCACTGGCAATAAGCTCCTTCGCCGCCTTTGGGCCAAGAGCCAACGCCGCGCGTAACCATTCGACGGCCTCCCCGAGAGCCCCTGAATCTGAATCCTTACCAGTCATTGCCTGGTCGGCAGTCGTAATCACCGGCACGGACTCCCATTCAACAACAGGCATCGCCTCAGGGTCGCTAGGATCGACTGCCAAGATGAACGACAGCCCGTCTTTGTCGTTGCCGATGTTATTTTTGATTGGGACGAACAGCCGCCGGCGCTCACTGTCGTCATCAGGATCAGTGGTGACCGCGTACACGGCTCGAGCGGCAGCAACGAACGCAAGGCTGCCCATTGCTCGATAGACCGCTTTGCCGTCGCCCTTCCGCAGATGGGTTATCGCGACCATCGCAACGCGATATTGGGCGGCAAGTTCAGCTAGTGGCGTGAGCAACGCGCGGACTTCAGCGTTCCGGTGTGAGTCCGTACCGCCCAGGAACGCACTGATAGGGTCGATAATCACGAGTCGGCACATCGGCACCTGCTGGATCGCAAGCTCGAGGGCGGGAATGTCTGCAGACAAATTGAACGGACGCAGCTTCCCGTCCTCATCAACCGCCTGCAGTTCCGCCACGTGTTCGACCTGAGTCCCTGCCGCATCGAGTCGCGGGCGGATGGTATCTGCAAGGTCATCCTCTGCTGACAGCAGAACCACTCCGCCGAAAACATTTACTGCGTGATCAGGCCAAGGGGAGCCGCGAGAGACGCGCGCGGCCATGTCGAGCGTGATAAACGATTTCCCCAGCCCTGGGTCGCCAGCAATGATTGTGAGCTTGCCCAGGGCTATCCGCTTGGGCCAGAGCCACTGGATCGACTCCGGATGAACCGTATCGAGGAACCTAAGCACTGGTTGCGGCTGTGCGGCCCCCAGCGGCGCAGGCGGGGCAGAAGGTGCCGAAGAGGACTGAGTGCCAGCACGCTTCGACTGAGGCATTCCACGAGGCTGCTGGATACCCGCCTCGATGCCGGAGCGGATTGTTTTTAGTGCCTCCCCGCTGGGCAGGCTGGTTGCAGCCAGCAAGTCGG
>CAYSBP010000503.1:0-2347 GCA_964429255.1 uncultured Planctomycetia bacterium | reverse complement strand
TGCCGATGCCCGCCACACGGCCGGCGTCGGCCTTGGCAGACTTGAGGCATTGCGCGATCGTTGCACAGACCGAGGTCACCTGCCGCTCGGGATCCTCTTCGACCACGCCGGGGGCCGGTTGGTGCAGGCGGGATTTTACAAGGGCCCTGGCGAGACAGCGGCCGCCGGTATCGAAGAGAGCCGCCTTGGTTCCCTGCGTTCCGATGTCGACGCCGATGAGCAGGCGAGCGGTCATGGTGTTCTCCCGGTTACTCCCCCTTGATGACGATCTTCATCCCCTGCCCGGACAGCGCCATCTTGTACGCGTCCTCGATCGCCGCCATGGGAAAGGTATGCGAGATCATCGGGCGCACGTCAACGCGGCCCGAAGCGATGAGCTGCACGGCGGCGCGGTGGTCGGCGTTGCAGCCGCCGGAGGTCCCGGTAACGACAAGATTCCGGTAATGGATACGGTTGGCGTCCAAGGGCACGGTGGATTGGTCGCTAAGCAAGCCCGCGAACAGGCTGAGCCGTCCAAACGGGGCAAGGATTTCCAGGCTCTCCGGGATGATTCCCGGCACGGACGCGGCCGTGAAGACGGCATCCGCGCCCCGCCCGCCGGTGGCGGCCTGGACGCGAGCGAGCGTCGTACCGGCACGGCCGTCTATCGCGAGATCCGCGCCGAGTTCGAGCGCTTTGGCGAGCCGCGCCGCGTTCGTATCCACCGCGATAATGGGCGCCGCGCCGCTCGCCGCCGCGAGCAGGACATGCAACAAGCCCATGGGACCGACGCCATAGACGACCACCGCCTCGCCGGCCCGCAGGTTCACGTTCTTCTGGGCATTGAGCACACAGGAAAGCGGTTCGGCCAGCGCGGCGGATTCCGGCGCGACGCCGGCGGGCAGTTCGACCACGTTCCCCTGCGCGATCGCCGCGGCGGGCAGCCGGACGTAGGGCGCATGCGAACCGTCCATGTCTATGCCGAAGGCGGAGTACTCGCCGCACATGTTCGCCAGGCCGCGGATGCAGGCCGCACAGTGCCCGCATCCGAAGTTCGGCGCCACGCCCACGCGCGCGCCAAGCGGCAGGCCGCGCACGGCCGCTCCGGTTTCAACCACGGTGCCGACGAACTCGTGGCCAAGCGTCCAACTCCGCCCGGCCGTGGCCTTGCGACTGCCCGTCCGGGCAATCTTCGCATCGGTTCCGCAAATGGCCGTGGCGTCAACCTTCACGAGCGCCTCGTCCGGCTTGATTTCCGGCTTCTGGCGTTCGACGAACGCCAGTCCCTGTCCTTGTGTATAGACGGCTGCAATCATGGTTGCCCCCGCAACACCACCGGAATACCCGTTCGAATCGACTCGTTCCCGGCGGTCACGACCTCCACGGCGCGCAAGCCATCGAGCCCCGATGCTTTGGGCATGCGGTCTTCCAGAATACACGTGATGAAGTCCTCGTCCTCGGCGCGATAGGCATCGAGGAACAGATCCATCCAGCTCTTCACGATCGGCTGGGCGACCCCGTCGGGCGTGCATGAGACGACCGAGGTATCGCGGAGGTGTCCGACGAACAGGATGCCCGACGTACCGAGGATCTCCACGCGTGCATCGTAGCCGTACTGGACCCCCTGTGCGCCGCCGATGAAGCCCTGGACGCCATTGGAGAAGACCGCGGTGAGCATGACGTTGTCGTAAAAGTCCGGAAACGCCTTCCGCGCATCCGGGCACCGATAGTTGCCGCCCACGGCGTAGACGGACTTGAACTCCCCGCCGGTGAACCAGCGCAGGGCGTCGATGTCGTGGCTGTTGACCTCCGCGAGGGGGCCGTTGCTCTTTGTGAGATCATACATCCAGGGCTTCGGAACGCTCGGGCCGTGCGTTAACGATTTGACCTGAACGACGTTACCGATTTCACCGGCCGCGATCCGTTCCCTCGCGTACATGAAGCTTCGGTCATAACGCCGCATGAACCCGATCTGCAGTTTCACGCGGTTCGCCTCGGCCGCCGCGATCATGTCGGCGCATTCAGACGCGTTCATGGCCATCGGCTTTTCGCACAGGATGTGTTTCCTCGCCTCGGCGGCGGCCACGCCGATATCGCGGTGGTAGGCCGTTGGCGTGGCGATAACAATGGCGTTGACGTCAGGGGCTTTCAGCGCATCGCGGTAATCGAGGTAGCCTTTGATCGAGCCCAGTTCCTTCACCGCCTGGTTCAGCGCTTCCGCCATCGGATCCGCCAGCGCCACCAGCCGTGCGCCAGGGATTCCTCCTGCGAAGTTACGGGCGTGAATCAGGCCCGCTCTGCCGCTGCCTATGACACAGATTCCTACGGAACGGATGCTCACGCGACCTCCTTCACCTAATTTCAATTC
>CAYSBP010000502.1:0-2376 GCA_964429255.1 uncultured Planctomycetia bacterium | reverse complement strand
ACGACAAGATCCACCGCGAGGATGTCCTGTTTTTCGCCTACCGTACCGCCAGATCCAACCGAGGCGTACCGGGCGTTGACGGACAGACCTTTGGGAAGATCGAGTCGTACGGTGTAGGACGATGGCTGGGCGAACTGGCGGAAGAACTCAGGAGCAAGAGGTATTGCCCACAGGCGGTGCGTCGCGTGTTGATCCCGAAGTCGGGCCAACCCGGGCGCACGCGACCGCTAGGCATACCGACGGTGACTTCATAATGCACCTCCTACAGTCCGCGTTGGGGATCTCGAGCGCGGACCTTCTGGATTTTCGTCGAATTGCCAACCCATTCACTTAACAGTACAGCGCAAAGTTACTCTCCAGACACGACCTGATTCGGTCGGCGTCGATGCCTGTTCGTAACAGTTTTCTTCGCGTTGTTTTCGTGTGGCTCGTCTTGGCTGCGGTGTTGTGATTCCGGTGATAACAGATCAGCGCCGCGGCGTCTTGAAGGATGATACGGCCGGCGCGGCGGCCAAGTCGTCTTGCGAGGAGCCACTGTGAAACGCCATAGCGAATCTGGTCCACCGTCAGACTCTTCGGCGGATACGCAGGGCGCGGATCGCCGTCCCTCCCCGAGGGAAAAAAGGCCGACCGCATCTTCGACCAGCCCGGCGTCCATCGCATGGTCGACGGTCGATACGCCGCGGGGTGGGGCATCCGCCTGGTCCCCGGGCAACGTCTGCCGCGCTTGCTGTGCCGATTCCTCGGCAACGAGCTTCTCACGCATCTTGTTGAGGAATAGATGACTGACCTGCGAAAGGTACAGGTGCCGGTGGATGGACTGCCAGCCACGAACCTCGAAGTGATCGAAACCCAGCTCGTCCTTCTCCTCGCGGAAACACTGTTCGATGGGCCAACGCGAGTAGGCCACGTAGACCAGCCATTCCAACGGCGTTCCGGGGGACGCGTTCGACACGAAGAACTTCAGTTCCCCGCTCTGAGGATCCCGCGTCACGATCAGCCAATGCGGCCGGGTGGGCAAGTTGTTACGCTGCATGAAGAAACGCACCGCCTTGACCTCTCGAACGATGGGTCCCTTCTCGCCGTTCTTGATATGCATCGGCGTCCATGGCTGTTCCCGAAACGCGGGCGAGTGGTTCACAAGATTCCGCACTTCACTGACGGGCGCCGCCGTCTCCGCAAGCCGCGGAAACTTGCGTTTCCCGCCCCCTCTACGCATCTGAGACGGTGTGGCGCGATACCGCAGCGGCGGCTCCTTCGCCCAGCCACAGAATGTGCACGGTACCTCAGCTACATAGGTCTGGCCCAGGCGGTCCAACCCATCGAGGAACGCGTAGCTCTGCCCGTAGTGTTCATCGAAGGTCCACACCGCCACACGAATCCCGTTGGCCAGCGCTTGCTGAATCTGGGCCAGTGCGATCTGAGGCTTCGACCGATGCGTCACCTCGTCGGGCATACCCACTTCCTTACGCCGCACGGGATCATTCGCCCAGCTCTTGGGCACGAACAAGTCGCTGTCCAGCACGACGTGGAAATCTCCGACGGCATAGCCCGTGTGGACGCTGACGACGCTATTCTCAACCTTGCCGATCGACCCGCACCACTGCCGCTGAACACAAGCGGTGTGATGCCCGTCCTTACGCATGCCCGTCTCGTCGACGATGCCGATCGCCCACGGATGCGCGTGATCACGGGCCACGATCCACTGCAACCGGTCGACCAGCCGATCTTCATCCCACGTCAACAGCCCCAAGAACGCCTGAAGCGAGCGCGGCGGGATGCCCGCTCGAAGCGCCATCGGCTCGACGCTCTTGCGATGCAAATCCGACATCTGGCCCCTCAAGTACACCTCCAGGTACGACCGCGTATCACACCGGCCAAAGCAGTCTCCGAACTCAGCCAGATACCGCGCGACTGCCTTCCCGACCCGTCGAATCTGTTTGACATCCATGTCCATGCTCCCGTCAGAAACGTAAACTCTTACTCTGACGGAAGTTATCGAACATCAACCCTGTGGGGCTTGAGCCTACTTTGCGCTGTACTGCTAGGACTATTCTCTGCGGACACCGGCGATTGCCCGGGTGAAATGATCTCGCCGGCAGTTGGTTGCGGTTTGCGTCTCCGGGTAGCGGCACGCTCGGCGGATCCCCCTGGTGAAAAGGCCGGGCGGCACCGCCCGCGGCCATGGGAAGGCCCGCGAGGGCAACGATCGTTCACGGTGCGCCCCGGGGGGATCCCCAAGGGACTGCCCCGCTAAGACTGCGGCAGCACGAGTACGTGGCCGACTTGCAGCTTCTTGGGGTCGCCCTTGACGAGTTCCGTGTTCAGCTCAAACAGCTCTTCCCAGCGCGACGCATCGCCAAGCACATCGCGAGC
>CAYSBP010000501.1:0-2384 GCA_964429255.1 uncultured Planctomycetia bacterium | reverse complement strand
GAAAAGAAAGGGCAAAGCCAACCCATGCAAAGAATCCTCGTGAACCAACCCATCGAACTGACGCTGACGGCCGCACGGTCGTATGCGGACATTTTCAACGCGATTGAGGTGGACGTCGTCTTTCGCGACCCAGCCGGCGAGACCTGGCGGGTGCCGGCCTTCTGGGCGGGGAGGAACGTCTTCCGCGTCCGTTTCGCCGCGCCGCGGCCGGGCTCTTACACCTGGCGCAGCGAGTGCCGCGAGCCGCGCGACACCGGCCTGCATGGCCAGACCGGCACGATCGAGGCGCAGCCCTATGACGGCTCTTGCGCGCTGTACCGGCACGGCCGCCTGCGCGTGGCCGGGTCGAAGCGAACCCTGGAACATTCGGACGGCACCCCCTTCCTCTGGCTGGCCGATACCTGGTGGATGGGGCTGATGCCGCGGCTCGACTGGCCGGAGGGCTTCCAGGGGCTGGTCGCCGACCGCGTGGGCAAGGGCTTCAACACCATCCAGATCAACGCGGGGCCGCAGCCCGACTTTTGCGCCACCACCGGCACCTGGGACCCCCAGCAGGCCAACGAGGCCGGCTGGCCGTGGGAGAAGGAATTCGCCCGGATCAATCCGGCGTTCTATGACCTGGCCGACCGGCGCTTTGTCCACATGATCGAGCAGGGACTGATGCCCTGCATCGTCGGCATGTGGGGTTACTACCTGCCGTTCATGGGCGTCGAACGCTGCAAGAAGCACTGGCGCTATCTGATCGCCCGTTACGGCGCGTATCCTGTGGTTTGGTGCCTGTGCGGCGAATGCACCATGCCGACCTATGCGTATCACGGGAAACCGGAGGGCGAGCGGGATCAGGCCGTTCAGAAGGCCGGTTGGACCGACATGGCCCGTTACGTGCGGCAGATCGATCCCTATCGAAACGTCCTGACGGTTCACCCGTCCAGTTCGGGCCGCCTGTCGTTGGCCGACGAGACGCTGGTGGACTTCGACATGCTGCAGACGGGGCACGGCGGGTATTCATCGCTGCGGCCCTCGCTGGATGCGATGCAGGCGGCTGTGGGCCGCGCGCCGCGGATGCCGGTCCTCAACAGCGAGGTGAACTACGAGGGCATTCTGGGCGGCAGCAAGGACGAGGTGCAGCGCTTTCTCTTCTGGGCCCACATGCTGCAGGGCGCCTGCGGCCACACCTACGGCGCGCAGGGGATCTGGGCGATGAGCTCACGCCAGGCGCCGTTCAAGGGCACGACCAACAGTTGGGGCGACGGCTTCTGGCAGGATGCGATGCACTACGCCGGCTCCCGTCATGTCGGCGTGGGGGCGCAGATCCTGCGCAAGCTGCCCTGGTGGCGGCTGGAACCGGACACGACCGCCGGGCTGCGGTTCGTCGCCCGCGTGCCCGGCGAGGCGATCGTCGCCTATGTGCCCGGCGGCTGCTTCCCGCAGGATGTGAAAGGCGGCTGGCCTTTCCCGCTCCCGATCGAGCCCGGCGTGCGCTACCGCGCCAACTATGTCAGCCCGCGCACGGGCGATACGATTCCTGCCGGCGAGGCGGTCGCGGACAAGGGGCCATGGGATCCGCCACGCGTGCCGGGCATGGACGACTGGCTGCTGATTCTGGAGGCGGTCCGATGAAGGCTGCATTCATACTGCGCGCGCCGGGCCTCAAGCCCGCCGGAATCAAGGGCGGCGGTCTGACGTGGGCGCGCCAGGTGGCCTCGGTCCACCCGGACCCGTCGCATCCGTTGCTGCTCATCCGGGACACATTCGAAGGCCCTCGGGCGACCGAGCCGATGATCTTCAACCTGCATCTGATGGCCGAGGGTCCGGTGGAGACCGTAGCCGGGGCGGTCGCGCCAAGGGAGGCGTTCTGGGACATCAACGACAAGAACAAGCAGCAGCCGCCCGCCGGCGGGGCGGCCCACCCCATGCCGGCCGGGCTGAACCGATTCGGCTTCAAAGGCCAGCAGTTCGGCAAGGCGGGCGAGACCCCGGCCATCGACTGGGACCTATATTCCCTGGCGAAGGAGGCCCGACAGTTCTGCGTCGGCAGTTGGGGGCATAACAACGCGGGGTCGCAAGGCGCCGGGGGAGCATATCAGGCGGCCAACGGCCGTCCCTACGAGCAGCGACAACATCTCCTGCACATCAAGGGCGCGGGCGGCTTCACCACACTCCTCGTGCCGCGGCGCAAGTACGCGGAGGCGGCGACCGTGACGCAGGAAAATGAGTCCTTCAAGGTCAGGATGCAGGACGGCACCGTGCTCCTGTCACGTGATGGCTACACCTATATCGGTTCGAATAAGACAGTAGCAACGACTTTTGGGGCTACGGCCGTGAGGGCTGAGGCGCTTTCGGTCGAAGGCGGCCCCACCGAGGTCGTCCACGACAAGAAAGCC
>CAYSBP010000500.1:0-2390 GCA_964429255.1 uncultured Planctomycetia bacterium | reverse complement strand
GGCCGAGTCGAAGAGGATTATTCATGGGAAGGGGCCCATGAATAATCCGGGCTAAGAAGACGATTGAGCGATTCGAAGGTGATGTGTGGGCGGGGCTCACGTTCAACTCGTATCTCGTGGGCACTTGCCACCGTCTTCGGAAGAAGCCGTTGAACCAAGTTGGGCCGGGAGGATTCCTCGGAAGAACGCGCTGCGCATCAGGACGTTGTTGCTGTGTTGGGCGTACTCGCCAAGTACGAACCGGCGGCTATCGCGCCATTGGTGAGGGTGCTCGGAGAATTGCCGAACGATTCTGTAACTGCGTCGCCGCGAGGCGGGGTGGAGAGCAACAGGAGTCGAACGACAAGGTGTACGCACCTCCGAGCCCTTACGGCGCCAACGTATTCAGCGACTTCTCGTAGAACGCGGCCTCCGGTTCAAGCCCGTGCTTGCGTGCGAAAGCCGCCTGTTTGCGCAGGCTCTCCTTGGGTTCCTGTCCGGTGGCGTAGAGTACTTTGGCGAAACACTCGGGGCAGAGCCAGAGCGGTTTGGCGTCCGATTCCTCCAGGTGGTTACTGCCGTTCATGTTGCATTCGTAGAGCGTGCAGTGTCGCAGGGAGAAGATGTGCCCGGTTTCATGCGTGGCCGTCTTGATGGTGCGCAGCAGGCAGAGACGGAAGGCATCGTCGTTGCGATCCGGGTCGCCGAAGCGGGCCAGCGACCAGACGCCGACGCGTTGGCGCAGAGATGCCTGCCCGAAGACGAAATTCCAACTGTCCTCTGGATAGAGGTCCGAGGCGGTGAAGGCGATATACGCCGCGGCATCCTTGGGGATCCGCGGCTTGAGAAGATCGTTCAACACGGAGAGGGAATTGATCTGTTCCCCGTATCCACGCGATGGGCGCCGGCTCTCTCTGGGAATCAGGTCCAACGAGAGCGGTTCCATGACGCGCACCGGAGTGCCGAAGTACAGGGCCATGAACTCGGCCGTCCGAGCGACGATTTCTTTTCGACGGTCCTTCAATCCTCCCAACGGTTGGATACAGATCACATGCCGATTGCCCTTTGGAGTGACGGGTTGGCAGGTCAGGTATTCCTCAAAGGTCTGTCCCGGTTCCGGGTGATCCTTCAGCCAATCCCCCGGTCCGGGCGGGCGGATCTTCTCGTGCAGTGGTTGGAGTTTCCCTATCAGCGCACGCAGTTCCGTGGCTGAAGGCGCATCGGTCTTTGGGACAACAGCGATCGGCTCCTCTTGCGCGAAACAGGATAGGCACAGGAGCGTCCACACCCATAGAGGGACGAACGTCAGCCTTCTCATGTGGCCCTCCGCAGTCTCTCGCGTGCTACCGGTGCAGTTGCAGGTTACGGCGCGCCGTCGATTGCGACTGCTGACTTCTCGTAGAACTCGGCCTCGGTCTTCAGTCCGTGCTTGCGTGCGAAAGCCGCCTGTTTGCGCAGGCTCTCCTTGGGTTCCTGTCCGGTGGCGTAGAGTACTTTGGCGAAACACTCGGGGCAGAGCCAGAGCGGTTTGGCGTCGGACTCCTGCAGGTGGTTGCGGCCATCCATGTTGCATTCGTAGAAAATGCAGTGGTTCATCGAGAACATATGGCCGGTCTCGTGCGTGGCCGTCTTGATCGTGCGCAGCAGGCAGAGCCGGAAGGATTCATCATCCGCGTCGGGATTCCCGAAGCGCGCCAATGACCAGACGCCGACGCGGTGGTAGAGATACGCTTGGCCGAAGACGAAATTCCACGTGTCTTTCGGATACAGATCGGATGCGGTAAAGGCAATATACGCAGCAGCATCCTTGGGAATTCGCGACCGCAGGATGTCGTCAAGGATCACGTCGGTCTTGATCTGCTCGCCAAAACCGCGATCCGGGCGCCGTTTGTTTCTGGGAATCAGCGAGAGCGGCAGCGACTCCAGGATCCGGCAATCGGTCCCAAAGTAGAGTCCCATAAACTCCGCCGACAGATCGACGATCTCCTTTTGACGGCCTTTCAGTTCGCCCAGCGGTTGGATGTAGAGCGTTCGACGTTTGGGTGTCAGCGTGACGGGTTTGCAGGTCAGGTAATCCTCGAAACGTTGTCCGGGTTCTTTGTGTTGCGCCAGCCAGTCGCTCGGTCCGGGTTCGTGGATCTTCTCATGCAACGGGCTGAGCATGCGGATCAGTAGGCGCAAATCGGTAAGCGATACGCCGGTTGGGGGTGGGGCGGAGACCGGTTCCGCGGCGGGTTCCTCGATGGTCACCATGGCATTCTGCCCGCGCGGCTTCGGCCTCCAGTAGAGGTACAGCACCAGGCCGACATTTGCGAAGAGCGACAGGACGCAAAGCCAACCCATCCGGATCTTGGCGTGGGGTGTCATGCCATGGCCTCCGATGCCGCAGGTGGTGCATTCTACCAACGAAA
>CAYSBP010000499.1:0-2403 GCA_964429255.1 uncultured Planctomycetia bacterium | reverse complement strand
TTTTCCCGGCGGCCACGAGCGCACCGCCCAACCCGACCATTGCGACCAGGCATCCGCTGGACGATCGACGGCGCCCGCCACGCGGGCGGGAGCGCCCGGGCGGGCGGATGGATGACTGCGCCTGCACCTGACCGGCATGCTTGGGCAACTGGTCCATCAGGGCTTGATCCAAATCCTCGATGAGTTGCAGGCAATCGGCGTACCGTTCCGCAGGCTTCTTCGCCATCATCCGCGTGATGATCATTACGGCACCGAGAGAGATTTCAGGGACGATATCCTGCGGGTTCTCCAGGTCCTCTTTAAGGTGTTTGAGCATGATTTCGGCGTTCGTACTGCCATCGAAGGGCACGGAGCCGGTGAGCAGCAGATAGAGCGTGGAGCCCAGTGAGTAGATATCGCAACGGTGATCGACGTCCTTCTGTCCGCGGGCCTGTTCGGGCGAAATGTAGTGTGGGGTACCCAGTGCGATGCCGGTCTTGGTGAGCCGCTGATCGTCCTCCAGCGACTTGGCCAGGCCGAGGTCAACGATCTTGATGCTGCCATCTCTTCCCAGCAGCACGTTGTCGGGTTTGATGTCGCGGTGGATGAAGCCGTTGCTGTGCGCGTGGGCCAGCCCGGCGGCCACGCCGCGGACGATGGCCAAGGCTTCCTTCTCGGACAGGCGGCCTTTGCGGCGAAACCGCGCGCGCAGGCTCTCGCCGTCGACGAATTCCATGGCCAGAAACGGTCGGCCGTCCGCTTCGCCCGCCGCATGGGCCGCGACGATGTTGGGGTGATTCAGCGCGCCACCGGCCTTGGCTTCACGCTGGAAACGCTGGATAAATTCAGAATCGCCGGCGATGTCCTTGTTCAGCACCTTCAGCGCGACCATGCGTCCGGTCAGGTCGCGCGCCTTGTAGACGGCACCCATGCCGCCCTCGCCGATACGCTCGAGCAATTCGAAGTCGCCAAAGCGTTTCCTGGCCACGATGGAGTCAGCCGTACCCACCGACCTGGCCCGAGCCTCGCGGCGACGCTTCTGCTCCACCAGGACGCGCTGCACGCGGCGCAAGTCGAGGACGCGCATCTCGATCAGAATCTCGCCGATCGGCTTGCGACTCTTCTCTTCCTGCGAAATGCCCTGTCGATTCAGTGCCTCGGAGAGATCCGAAGCCTGGATCAGTTTCAACTCGATGGCGATCTCGCCGAAACGGTCGCCGCTGCCGCGCTCACGCATGGTCGCATCAACTTAGCCGCTGAGCGGAGCAATGCAACGGAGGAGTCGAGGGACGTAGAACATCTAGAACTCGTCACCGTCATCGATACGACAGGTATTCAGATCGTCCCTGGGAGTCGCGCCCTGCCATTGACCTCAGGCGAGCCATCTGGCAAAAGGACCGATTGATGTGCTGACGCACCCAGGAGGCTCACGATGGCCATGGATACCCGCGCTGCTCGGGTCGTCGTGACCGGCTTCGGCTGGCTGGCGGCCGAGCCCTTCGAGAAGTTGATCGCGGGGAAACGGGTAGCCCTTCCGGACGCCGCTCCTGAAATCACCGGCTTCCAAACGTCCGAAGGTGCGCCAGCGTTCGGTTTCGAGTTGATCGACTTCAAAATCGAAACGTATCTCCCGAATCTGAAGACCTACGTCGATCGCACCAGCGCGCTGGCCCTTGCCGCCGCCCAGTTGGCCTTACAGGACGCGGGCCTGCTGCAACGCGAGGCCCGCCCGGCCGACATCGAGATCGGATGCTCGTACGCAACCACGTTCGGATGTCTTGAAGCGATGGGGCTTTTCTGGAAGAAGGTCAAGAGCACCAATCCGAGGTTTGCGCCCCCGCTTCCCTTCACACATGGCTACGCGAATAGCCCCTCGTCGCTGGTTTGCATCGAATACGGGCTGAGGGGCGGCGCGGCCGTCTTCTCCGGCCAGGAGACTTCAGGCTTCGAGGCGCTGCTCTTCGCGCAGGACCAGATCGCGTCCGGCGCCGCGCAGATCATGCTGGTCTGCGCCAGCGAAAGTCTGACGCGTCCCGTTCACGCGCACCTGAATGCGGGCAAACGGCTCAGTACCAGCGGACGGCTCGGGCTGTGGCAACCGTCCAACGACGGAATCGTTCCAGGCGAGGGCGCCGTCTGCTGGATCGTGGAGAGCGAAGCGTCGGCCAAGGCACGCAATCGCGCGCCTTACGCCGTCCTTGCCGAGGTCGCGTTGGCCTCCGGAGATGGAGCACTTGCCAAAGCACTAACAGGGCTGTCTTCCCTGGATGGATCCATTCTCGTCTGCACTTCCTCGCCGGATTCGGTCTCGATCGACAGCGAGGAGTCATCCGTGTTGCGGTCTCGGTCTTTTTCATCCCAGGCAACGGTCGTTTCGCCCAAATTGTTCACGGGCGAACTCTTCTCGGTATCACCGTTGCTGGC
>CAYSBP010000498.1:0-2408 GCA_964429255.1 uncultured Planctomycetia bacterium | reverse complement strand
AGCCGTTCCTGCCGACCATCCACGAGATTCTCAAGCAGGATCGGCACGTCCGGCGCAAGCAGCGCCACACCGCCAAGCGCATCTTCGACCGGCTGCGGACCGAGCACAGCTATGACGGCGGCTACACGATCGTCAAGGACGCCGTGCGAGCGTGGCGGAACCAGCATGCCGAAGTGTACATGCCGCTGGTACACTCGCCGGGTGAGGCCCAGGTCGACTTCGGGCATGCCCACGTGATCCTCGATGGACAGGAGGTCAAGGCGGCCGTCTTCGTCATGACGCTGATGTACAGCGACGCGGTCTTCTGCTGCGTCTTCCCGCGCGAATGCAGCGAGACGTTCCTGGAAGGTCACCGCCGGGCGTTCGAGTTCTTCGGCGGCGTGCCCACCCGGATCGCCTATGACAACACCAAGACCGCCGTGGCCAAGATCGTCGGCAAGCGGAAGCGGGAACTGACCCGCGATTTCCTGCGGCTCCAGAGCCATTACCTGTTCGATTGCCACTTCTGCCTGGTCCGCCGGCCGAACGAGAAGGGGCAGGTCGAAGGGCTGGTCGGCTACACGCGGCGGAACTTCCTCGTGCCCGTGCCGCGGATCGGCAGCCTGGAAGATCTAAACGCGGACTTGGAACAGCACTGCCGCGACGATATGCAACGCCGGCTGCGCGGCCAGACCGCAACCAAGGCAGTGTTGCTTGAAGAAGAGCGGTCGGCGCTGTACGCGCTACCCAAGCAACGCTTCGAGGCCCGTCGGGTGGCCAGCAGCCAAGCCGATTCACTGTCGCTGGTCCGCTTCGATTGCAACAGCTACTCCGTGCCGACCGCCTACGCTCACCAGCACGTCACCATTGTGGGCGCCGTCGAAGAGGTCAAGATCGTCTGTCGCGATCACCTCGTCGCCACCCATCCCCGCGACTGGGGCCGTGAACACGTGCGGTTCGATCCCCTGCACTACCTGGCATTGCTCGAACGCAAACCGGGAGCACTCGATTTCGCCCGACCGCTGGAAGGCTGGCGCTTGCCGGCGTGCTTTGGCATCCTGCGCCGCCGGCTGGAGGCCGAACTCGATCACCTGGGCACGCGTGAGTACATCAAGATCCTCCGGCTGCTGGAGAAGACGATGATTCCGCAACTGGCGGACGCCATCGAACAGTGCCTGGCGATCAACGCCCTCAGCGCCGACGCTGTGCGGATCATCCTCGAAGCCCGGCGTGAGCAACCCGTCGGTCTGTTCAGCCTCGATGACCGCCCGCGGCTCAAGCTGGTCCGGGTGCAAGCGCCAGATCTCTGCGCCTACCGCGCCTTGGCGGGAGGTGAGTCATGAAAAGAACCGAAACCAAGAGCGTGGTGTTGCTACAGCACCACCTCAAAGCCCTCAAGCTGCCGACCATCCTGGGCGAGTGCCAGAAGATCGCCAGCCGCTGTGCCAAGGATAATGTGGATCACCTGGGCTTCTTGCTGCAACTGTGTGAGTTGGAGCTGATTGACCGCGAGAAGCGGGCCGCCGAGCGACGGCTCAAGGCCGCCCGCTTCCCCACGCACAAGACGCTCGACAGCTTCGACTTCACCGCCCAGCCGTCGGTAAACAAGACCCTGGTCGGCGAATTGATGCGGTGTATCTGGATCGAGCAGCGTGAGAACGTGCTACTAGTCGGCAATCCGGGTACCGGCAAAACGCATGTCGCCACCGCCCTGGCAGTGGAAGCGTGTGGCCGTGGCAAGCGTGTCCGCTTCTGCCGGGTAACCGAACTCATCACGCAACTGATGGAAGCCCGCGAGCAGCGGGAGCTTGGCCGGCTCAAGAAGCAACTCAGTAGGTTGGATCTGCTGGTGCTCGACGAGTTGGGCTACGTTCCGGCCAGCAAGCTGGGGGCTGAGCTGCTCTTCGACGTGATCAGCAGCGCCTATGAACGCACCAGCCTGATCGTCACCACCAACCTGCCCTTCGAGAACTGGGTCGAGGTCCTCGGCTCCGAACGGCTCACCGGTGCCACGCTCGATCGGCTGACCCACTGTTGCCACATCCTGGAGTGCAACGGCCAGAGCTATCGCTTGGCTGACGCCAAACGTAAACGCCGCCGCCGCAAGTGAGCCTGCAGCAAATGGCGCCTGAGGTCAGCCTGCAGCAAATGGCGCCTGAGGTCAGCCTGCACGCTTTGTCTGGCGCCTGAGGTGAGGCTGGACGCCTTGTCGAATCGGCGATGAAACCTCCCCCCAGACCCCCCTCCGTGGGGGAACCCGCTCCGCAGGTTCCCCCACACCCCTTCCTCGGGCTTCTTTCCCCTCCACCAGGGCCCTCCGAACCTCTCATGTACACTGGAACCACTGAATCCCCTGAACCCCTCGACATCCCTCCCTTTCACCTCTATCCTTAACCCATCAGCGCTGCACTTTTCACCCGCCAGGCGCT
>CAYSBP010000497.1:0-2413 GCA_964429255.1 uncultured Planctomycetia bacterium | reverse complement strand
AAACCAGAAGACCGCGACCAGGCTGTTCGGAACCTATTGAATAGAAGGGTGATAGCGACGATTGGCGAGCTGAAGTCGGCGACGGGTACGGACGCGACCATGACGGTGTTTCGTTCTCTCTCTCGGGTAGGTTGTCGTTCCAGCTACTCACATCGAGGGCAGTACTACACCTTGCCAGGCATTCCGGAATTCGATGATTTGGGCCTGTGGTCATGCCGTTCGGTGATGTTCAGCCGGCATGGCAATCTCCTTGACACTGCGGCGGCGTTGGTTGAGCGGTCAGATGCAGGATACGCTGCATCTGAGTTGGAGGTTGTGCTTCAGGTAGAGGTTAAACACGCGCTGCTTCAGCTCGTTCGAAGAGGGAGGATTATCCGTCGCAAGCTTGGGGGCGCGTTTGTTTACATGTCCATGGACGCTGGTGAGCGAAGACGACAGCAACTTGAGCGCGGCGAACGCGAGGCGCGACGCGAGATTGGTGCGGGGCTGGAGGCCGCGTTTCTCGCGGACGAGCTGAAGGCTGGGATCATCCTGTTCTTCAGCCTGTTGGACGAGAAGCAGAGACGGCTCTTCGCGGGCCTGGAGGCTGCGAAGCTGGGACATGGCGGTGACCGGAAGATTGCCGCTCTACTCGATCTGGACCCACACACTGTCGCGAAGGGGCGGAAGGAAGTTTTCGGAGATTCCGTGGAACGTGGAAGGGTTCGAAGAGAAGGTGGCGGCGCGAAGCGAGTCGAAAAAAAACAGCGGAGATAGCGGACGAGATTCGTTCCATACTCGAGCCCGATACGGCTGGCGACCCGATGTCAGGTAGGAGATGGACCCATGAGACCGCGGAGAAGATCGCCCTGTGCCTTGCTGAGCGTCTTGACATCAAGGTCTCGGCCACGGTGGTTCGCCGTTTGCTGCGCGATCTGCAGTATTCCCTGAAGAGCAACAAGAAGTGTCTTTCTGCAGGGAACTCCCCGGATCGCGATAGCCAGTTCGGCATCATCAAGCAGTTGCGCCAGGACTTCATAGAAACCGGCGACCCAGTCATTAGCGTTGATACGAAGAAGAAAGAGCTGATCGGCCTATTCAAGAACCCCGGACAGACATGGCGCCGCGATGCCAAGCGGGTCAAAGACCATGACTTCCGCTCCGAGGCCGTCGGCATCGCGTCTCCCTACGGCATCTATGACATCTGGCGAAACTTCGGAGTGCTTGTCGTCGGGCAGTCGGCGGACACGCCGGAGTTCGCTGTCAACAGCATTGTCACGTGGTGGAGAAAACATGGCCGCCACCATTATCCAACGGCAAAGCGATTGCTCATTCTCGCCGACTGCGGCGGCAGTAATGGAGCACGACCCCGCGCGTGGAAGAGGTTCCTCCAAGAACGCCTTTCCGACGAGTTTGGCCTCACCGTCACTGTTGCTCACTATCCAACTGGTGCGAGCAAGTGGAACCCGATCGAGCACAGGATGTTCAGCGAAATCGCCAAGAATTGGGCCGGGGTCCCTCTCGAGAGCTTCGACATCGTCGTCAACTTCGCCGAAAACACCCAGACCAAGACCGGCCTCCAAATCAAGGCATACCGTGACCGACGCGTCTACGAGAAAGGGATCAAGGTCCCAGAAAAGGTGTTCCAGGAAATCAGCATTAGCAGGAACGACCCCCTCGGAAACTGGAACTACACCTTCTCACCGAGAACCCAGGGTGACGACACGCAGCCCGTTCGCAATTCTGAAATCGATATCACCACCTCCAACGTCAGTCCTTCAACTCTCACACCATTCCGTGCTTCCGCCCTCCAAGAAATGTGAAGTTATTTCCGCGCGGGCCCTAAGGGGCGGGTGGGCGGGCCTCCCCTCATCCCATCATCCCCTCATCCCCTTGTCTCTTGACTCCCGAACGTTTCGCTCCTGATACCCTACCCCCATGGAAACCACCCGTGTCGCCATCATCGGCGCCGGCATCACCGGGCTTGCCGCCGCGTACTGGCTCGAGCACGATCACGGGATCGACGATCTGGTGGTGTTGGAGTCCGGCGAGGAGCCCGGCGGCAAGATCTGGACCACGATCGACGATGGCTACTGTTTGGAATCGGGTCCGCAGGGTTTTCTGGACAACGCGCCCGACACCCTCGAGCTGTGCCGCGCGGTTGGGCTCGACGGGGTCTCTGGTGCGGGCCGACGACGACTCGGCGGCACGGTTCATCCTCCGCGACGGGGTCCTCCGGGCGGTACCGATATCGCCGGTGGCCTTTCTCACCTCGGATGTGCTTCCGCTGCGCGGACGCCTCCGCGTGCTCGGCGAGCCGTTTGCCCGACGTCGGCCGGCCGATGATGAATCCGTCTTTGATTTCGCGACGCGGCGTATCGGCCGTCGTGCCGCGGCGGTCGGCCCAGGCCTGGAACGCCCCGACCAGGTGGGT
>CAYSBP010000496.1:0-2425 GCA_964429255.1 uncultured Planctomycetia bacterium | reverse complement strand
ACGACGCGTGGCGATCGAGGGTGCTTCGCCGGAAGTATGTGAGTAAGCGCCCAACAGAACCATTGTTGACAGGCCGGTTATCCTGGCGTTCGTGTTGATTCCATGATGACGCGTGACCAGGAGGTTTGTCATGTCTCGACGGTCCGATCCCAAGAAGCTCGCCGTGTGGCGGGAGCGGTTTGAGCGGTTTTCGAGTTCCGGGCTGGCTGTGGGGCGGTTCTGTGCCGGCGAAGGTGTTTCGACGGCCTCTTTCTACAACTGGCGCAAGAGGCTCGGACACAAGGACTACGTCGACGAGCCTGTGGCTCAGTTCGACCGGCGCCGCCCGGTGACAGATGGTCACCCGCGGCTTCGAAGCGGCCCTGCGGATGGGCGTGGTCGCTTCCAGCAAGTTGCCGTGGTTCCGGGGACGTCGCGACTGCTTCCGACAACGGCCGCAATCTGTATTCAGTTGCCTTGTGGCACGCGCATTGAGGTAGATGCCGAGCATCTCGATGCGGTTCGGGCGGTCATCGCTGAAGTGGCCCGTGTTGACCGCGGCACAGAGGCGGCGCGGGTGGACCGTGGTGCCCAGCGTACGGCTGACGGCCGCGGCCGTGAAGCGGGTATCGCCTCATGTTGAGTATCCTGCCCACCAGCTCGATCTTCCTGTATACCGAGCCGACGGACATGCGTAAGAGTTTTGATGGGTTGTCGGGGATCGTGCGTAGCGAGTCTGCCGCCGATCCCACCAACGGCAGTTTATTCCTCTTCATCAACCGGCGGCGCGACCGGCTCAAGATCCTCCACTTCGACGGCACCGGCTATTGGCTTTATTACAAACTTCTCGAAGCGGGAACGTTCGAAGTGATCGCCTCGGAGGGCAAGTGCGCACGGATCGACTCGACACAACTGGCGATGCTGCTGGGCGGCGTGTCGTTGGCCGGGGTGAAGCGGCGCAAACGATATCAGCGCGCTTCGTAGCGGATCGCATTGAAGCTTGGCGAAGTTCATGTTTTTTTCAAAAAGGTATTGACAAGCACCTGGCACTCGCTATACTTGTCCGCATGAGTGCTGGAGCAAGCAAGAAGGATGCCGCCCGCAAGGATGCGGCACTCGAGATCACGATCCCCGCCGACTTGGCAGGCTGCCGCGCACTGATCGAACAACTGGCCTGCACCGTCGATTCACAAACCGATACGATTGAGCAACTGCCTCAAGAGCAGGAAGAACTCAAGCTGGCGTTCGTCGAGCTGCTTCAGCGTGCGTTCCGCAGGCGCAGTGAACGTTACATCAACGATCCGAACCAGCTGCGACTCGACTTCAAGGGCACGGACGACGCGGCCGATGCCGCAGAGGGTCTGGCTCAGGCGGTGGAAGAGTCCGGTCAGCCGGTCAAAGCGCACGTGCGGCGTCGTCATGTGCGTAAGCCGCGGAGCGAGGCGCTGCCGGAGCACTTGCCGCGTTATGAGGTCGAAGCGAGGGTACCAGAGGACGTCAAGCACTGTCCGGAGCATGGCGAGCGGATGCTGATCGGCTACGACTCGGTCGAGTCGCTCGAGTTCGAGCGTCCCAAGCTCCGCGTTCGTGTCACCAAGTACCCCAAGTACGCCTGCCACAATCATGCCGGTTGCGGCATTGCCTCGCCCGAGCGTCCCACGGGCCTGGTGGAAGGCGATCGCTACGACACGTCTGTGGCGGCGGAGATCATCACGGCGAAGTATGGGTTCCACCTGCCCATCTACCGCCAGCAGGACCTGTTCGCGGGCAGCGGCTGGACGCCGGATCGCTCGACGCTGCTGAACATCCTGGTGGCTTCGGCGTTTGTCATTCGACCGCTGGCCGAGCACATCAAGCGAGTCGTATTGGCCGACGACATCGTGGGGACCGACGAAACACGCGTGACATTGCTCCTGCCGGCGACGATCCCCAAGGTGGAGGCCGACGACCCAAAGTCGCAGCGCATCCACGAGGTATTCAGCGAAGCAGCCGCCGAGGGTCGCCGCAGCATCTCGGCGCGGATGTGGGCGTACCGCAGCGTGACGCAGCCGCTGACCGTGTTCGACTTCACGGTGAGCCGGCATCGCGACGGCCCCGTGCTGATGCTGGCGGACTATTGCGGCACCTTGATGGCTGATTGTTATTCGGGTTACGAGGGGATCGCCTTGCGCAGTGACGGCCGGATCCGGCGTGCGGCCTGCGTAGCCCACGCGCGTCGCAAGGTGTTCGATGCCAAGGAGACGTATCCGCTCGAAGCAAGCCTGGTGCTGGCCAAGTTCCAGCAGCTTTACGACATCGAGGACCGTGCCAAGACTATGTCGCCGGAGGATCGTTTGAAGTTGCGTCACAGTGAGGCCGCTGCGGTTTGGGCCTCACTCGATGAGTGGCTCTGCGGCGAAGCGGCGGCCCGCGTGCTGCCCAAGAGCAAGTTCGCCCAGGCTCTGGG
>CAYSBP010000495.1:0-2428 GCA_964429255.1 uncultured Planctomycetia bacterium | reverse complement strand
CCCAGCCCACCTCCCCGTTCAAATGTGACGGACCACTAGTATAAGGCCAATCGGGATGCTGCCAAATGGGCTCTTGGATTTCCGTTTGAGACCCGCCGCTGTTCGCTTGCCCCGGTGCGTTGCCCCCATACACTGTGGTTCCTGTATATTCTTTCGGAGAACGGAATGGGGCTTGAACCGAACGGGTACGCGTGGCTGAGCGCACGGGAGGTCGTGCGGGGCGTGAAGTCGCGCCGCTTTTCTGCCGTTGAGGTTGCGGAGGCGGCGTTGGCGCGCGCCGAGGCGCTCGACCCGAAACTCCACGTCTTCAATTCGCTGACGCGCGAGATCGCGATCGAGCAGGCCCGGCGGGTGGACGCGGAGGTCGCCGCGGGACGCGATCCCGGGCCGCTGAGCGGTGTGCCCGTGGCCGTGAAGGACAACCTCTGCCAATTGGGCACGCGCACGACCTGCGGTTCGAAGATCCTGAGCGAATACCGGCCTCCGTACGATGCGACGGTCGTGGAAAAGATAGTCGCAGCCGGCGCGCTGACCATCGGCAAGTCCAACCTGGACGAGTTTGCCATGGGTTCCTCCACGGAGAACAGCGCCTTCCACACGACGTGCAATCCATGGGATACGGGTCGCGTGCCCGGCGGATCTTCGGGCGGTTCGGCGGCCGCGGTGGCGGCGGGCATCTGTCCGGTGGCGCTGGGTTCCGACACGGGCGGCTCGATCCGGCAACCGGCGGCGATGACGGGCGTCACCGGTCTGAAGCCCACCTACGGGCGGGTTTCGCGCTACGGGTTGGTGGCGTACGGGTCATCCCTCGATCAGATCGGCCCTTTGGCGCGCGATGCGAGCGATGCGGCGCTGCTGCTGGGGGCGATCGCGGGACATGACCTTCGCGATGCGACCAGCGCGGAGCGCGAGGTGCCGGATGGACTGCTGAACCTTACGGTGCCCGAATCGCTGAAGGGTCTGCGCATCGGGGTCCCTCGCGAATATTTCGTTGCGGGAACGGACCCGGAGATCGACGCGGCGGTGAAGGGGGCGCTGGAGGAACTGAAGGCCTTGGGTGCGGACACGGTCGGCATCTCGCTGCCGCATACGGAGTACGGCATTCCCGTCTACTACCTGGTGGCGACGGCGGAAGCGTCCAGCAACCTGGCGCGGTACGAGGGCGTCCACTACGGGTATCGGACCACGGCCGATGTCGGATTGATCGAGATGTATGCCCGCTCGCGTGCGGAAGGATTTGGCGCGGAGGTCAAACGGCGCATCATGCTGGGCACGTATGCGTTGTCGAGCGGCTACGGCGACGCGTTCTACCTGAAGGCGCAGAAGGCGCGCGCGTTGATCAAACGCGACTTCGACGAAGCATGGAAACGGGTGGACGTCATCGCCTGCCCGACTTCACCGACGGCGGCCTTCCGCATCGGCGAAAAGGCCGATGACCCGCTGGCGATGTATCTGAGCGACATTTTTACCATCACGGCGAACCTGGCCGCGATTCCGTCACTCTCGGTGCCTTGCGGATTCACCACCGCGCGGTTGCCCATCGGCCTGCAGTTGATGGGGTCGCCGTTCGACGAAACACGGCTGCTCTCCGTTGCGGCCGCGTACCAGTCCCGGACGGGACACCATCGACAGCGACCACCTCTTTGAGAAAGAGCGCCATGATGGCCGGGAAAGCGGCGGGACCGGAGTGCGAGTGCGGTGAGGTTGTCTTCGACCTGACCGATAAGGCCCCCGGCGCGATCCTGCGCTGTCCGTGGTGCCACAAACGGTATCGCCTGGGCGACGACGAGACGTTGACACCGCTGACCGACCCATCGGATCAACCGTCTGAACAGGAACAGGATCGGCCGGCCTCCGGAGGGGAACGACCTGCCTCCGGGGCGCGGATGCCCTGTACGCGGGACGCTGCCACTGACCCGACCGCGCCGCTGAAACGGATTTCATCACGGCAGACGCGCCGCGATGCCCAGAGGGTGTCGTCGGAAGACGGAGCGGATGCGCCGCCACAGTCCGGGCGGTCCCCTTCCGGCGATGCGAGCGATCCAACCGAATCGTTGAACCGGACCTCCCGCCGCGCGCGTTGGGACGAGCCGGTGTTGGGCGAGGACGGCCAGTCGCTTGACGAGTGGTCGTCGGTCAAGCCGCTGGACTTGGAGAAGTGGGTCTTCCGCGCGGCACTGGGTATGGTGCCGGTCGGGACGCTGGCCTTTATGGGTTGGGTGATCTACGGCGTATACTCGGGCCAGCGCGATTTCGTTACGTACACGATCTTCGGGCTGACGATCCGTGGCGACAACCCGTGGGTCTGGTTTGGCGGGATACTGCTGGGCGGCCTGGTCTTCCTGGGCATGTGGGT
This sequence comes from uncultured Planctomycetia bacterium, assembly GCA_964429255.1. Taxonomy (GTDB): domain Bacteria; phylum Planctomycetota; class SZUA-567; order H5-PLA8; family H5-PLA8; genus CAYSBP01. The sequence continues at coordinate 72 of CAYSBP010000495.1, read as the reverse complement.
GGGGTATGTCTACTTTTTCGTGCACAAGAAGAAGCTGGCCGAGATGGAGAAGAAGCGCCGCAAGAAACAGGA
>CAYSBP010000494.1:0-2436 GCA_964429255.1 uncultured Planctomycetia bacterium | reverse complement strand
TCCGGCAGGAGTCCTCCCGTCCTCGAATCCTGCCCACAGCCAAACGATCTTCTCCTCGACGCGCAGAGCATACCATCGTTTCGGCTCAAGAAGGAACATCCCTATCTGCCCTATATGTCCGCGCCCGCAATGGTAAAACCACTGCTATGGACGACATTCTTTTCAGCCTCAACGGCCGGATCGTATCGGAATCGCAGGCCGTGGTGCCCGTCACCGACCGCGGCTTCCTATACGGCGACGGTCTTTTCGAGACGATCCACGCCTACAGCCGGGCGCCGTTCCGTCTTAACGAGCACCTTGACCGCATGGCCAGCGGCTTCCGCGCCATGGATTTCAAGCCCGCGCCTTCCGCAGCGATGCTGACGCGCTGGATCGTTGCCGCCATCGAGAAAGCCAGGCACCCTGAAGCCAACATACGTCTCACCGTCACCCGAGGTACCGGTCCGCGCGGGCCATCCGTGAAAGGTTCTTACCGTCCGACGGTCGTCATCATGCTCACGCGATTCCACCGGCGACCCGAGGAGCACTACACCCGCGGCGTTTCGGCCATCGTGGCCGGCTTCCGTCGTCAGGAATCCAGTGTCGTCGCCAACCTGAAGACCACCGCCTACATCGAACAGATCTTCGCGCGGCGCGAGGCCGACGCAGCCGGTGCCGACGAGGCGCTCCTGCTGAACAACGCGGGCCTGCTCTGCGAAGGCTCGGCTTCGAATATTTCGTTGGTGAAAGACGGTACGCTCTGTGTTCCCGATCCGAAACTGGCCGGCGCCCTGCCCGGTACCGCACAGCGCGTCGCTCTCGAGCTGGCGGAGGAGTTGCGCATCCCCGTCTGCCGCACGGCGCTGGGACCGTGGGATCTACGCGAATGCGACGAAGCCTTCCTGAGCGGCTCATTGCGCGAACTGACGCCCCTGGTGAGCATCGATGGCCATCCGGTCGGCGGCGGAAGACCCGGGCCCATTACACGCAGACTGATCGCGGCGTACCGCCAGCTCGTCCAGCGCGAATGCCCCGGATACCGGTTCCCCTGACGCCGGTTACCCCAACCCCAGCCGCTCCCCGCGGTAACTCCCTGAACGGATTTCTTCCACCCACGCCTGATGGTCCAGATACCAGCGGACGGTGCGCTGGAGTCCGCTGGCAAGGTCCTCCTGCGGGCGCCAGCCCAGTTCGCGTTCGATCTTATCGATGCAGATCGCGTAGCGACGGTCGTGGCCGGGACGGTCCTTCACGAACGTGATCCGTTCGGCGTGTGCTCGCCCGTCCGGCAGCGGTGCGGCTTCGTCCAGCAGCGCGCAGAGCGTCTTGACCAGGTCCAGGTTCGTCCGTTCGGTCCGTCCACCGACGTTGTAGGTCTCGCCAGATCTCCCGCCGCGCATGACCGTGTCGATGGCCCGGCAGTGGTCTTCCACGTACAGCCAGTCGCGGATGTTCTGTCCGTCGCCGTAGACCGGAAGCTTATCACCGCGCCGTCCATTCTCGATCATCAGCGGGATCAGCTTCTCGGGGAACTGGTACGGACCGTAGTTGTTTGAACAGTTCGTGAGTGTCACCGGCAGGCCGAAGGTGCGGTGCCATGCGCGGACCAGGTGATCCGAGGCCGCCTTCGACGCGCTGTAGGGGCTTGACGGGTCGTACGGCGTCGTCTCGCTGAAGGCGCCGGTCGCCCCCAGCGAGCCGAAGACTTCGTCCGTCGAAACGTGATGAAAACGCACGTCCTGCCGCGGTCCCCACGCCTTGCGCGCGGCCTGCAGCAGCGCGAACGTGCCCTGGATGTTGGTCTTCAGGAAGATCGCCGGCCCGTCAATCGAACGGTCCACGTGGCTTTCGGCGGCGAAGTGCGCCACGGTGTTCAGGTTCGTGTCGGCGAAGAGCCCGGCCAACAGCGCTTCATCGCAGATGTCGCCCTTCACAAAGCGGTAACGCTCGCCGTACTGCGCCTCCAGGCCTTCCAGATTGCGTGGATTGCCGGCATAGGTCAGCGCGTCGAGGACAATGACGGCGAGGTGCGCGTCGCTGGCCAGCAGGTGCCGGACGAAGTTGCAGCCGATGAAGCCGGCGCCGCCGGTCACGAGTACGGTCTTCGGTCGATGCGTGTCTGCCACGGGTCAGCCACCCTTCTGCGCGAGGAGGTCGAGCAGGTACGCGGCGTAATTGCTCTTGCCCATGCTCTCCGCCTCGGCCCGCACCTCCCGGGAGCCGATCCAGCCGTTGTTCCAGGCGATCTCCTCGATGCAGGCGACCTTCAGCCCCTGCCGTTCCTCGATGGCGGCAACAAAGTCCGAGGCGTCCTGAAGGTTCCGATGCGTGCCGGTGTCCAGCCACGCGGTGCCGCGGCCGAGCCGCAGGACGCTCAGTTTCCCCTGTTGGAGAAAGATACCGTTCAGGTCGGTGATCTCCAGTTCGCCGCGCGCGCTGGGTTTGAGCTTTGCCGCG
>CAYSBP010000493.1:0-2439 GCA_964429255.1 uncultured Planctomycetia bacterium | reverse complement strand
CCGGCTACGCCGACGGTGACTGGCCCTCGGTTGGCGCAGAGCCGATGGGTTCGACGAGTATCACGATCCCATTCACTGAGACGACACGGATCTTCGTGCCGGCTTCGACGAACTTGCCGTCGGTCACCACATCGATCCGCCGCTCGCCGAGTTGCACGGTGCCCGAGGGGCGGAGATAGGTCAACGCCACGCCTTCCTGGCCGGTCAGTTCGTCCGGCAGCTTGACGGTTCGCTTCTCTGCTGGCGTGTCCGACCTGACTTCGCTGTCCAGCATCATCGGACTCCGGCGCAGATAATGCAGCGCGAGGTATAGCGAGAGCGGGAAGAGCACTGTATTGGCGGCCAGCATCAGATATCCCGTCGTTTCTGAGGCGCGAAACCCCATGAAGACGCTCAGGACCGCCGAAAGGACGGCCAACGCCGTGAAGAGCCCCATCGTTACCGTCAACGCCTCGACGACCATCATGATCACCATCACGATGGAAAAGAGGATTGCCCAGAAGAGAAACTCCATGCGCCTGTTCCTCGGTTTCCCAGACGTACGTCAGCCTTTCCAGGCCGATCTGCCGTGGCATCTCCGCGGCCGTCCGCTCTTTGTGTCAGGCCGGAAGGCCTGATCTACGCCTGATCGAGCTCCCGTACGATGACTTCGGAGGTCCGCGCCGCCAGGACGCGGATCCGCATGCCGGGTTCGATCCACCCGCCCTCCGAATGGGCGTCGTACGTGACGCCCTCAATGCGCACCTTTCCGGACGGCCGCAGCACCGTCTCGGCCACGCCTTCCTTGCCGACCAATACGGCCAGTCCGGGCCCCTCGTCGTCGCTCTCCACCGCGGCAACCGGCGCGGCGCTCACTGCAGGCGCCCAGGCCGTGCCCGCATCCATTGCGTCCACGGACACCCCGACATCCGCCTTCAGGGCCAGAAAACTGACCCCCGGCAACGTGACGCCCATACGCAGCGCCACCACCAGCAGAACCAGGACCGAGAGCATCGTCACCGCCGCGTAGGTCAACCCGCTCATCAACACCTGCACCTGGAAGGGGTTGCTGGAAGGCCCGCTCTGGAAGAGCGCGGGCAACGTTCCGGCGGGAATAAACGCCGCGAGGACGGCCAGCAACATGAATCCGATCCCCGCTACACCCGCCACACCGAATCCGGGCAAGACGAAGAGTTCCACACCCAGCAGCGCGATACCGGTGACGAAGAGCATCAGTTCCAACCAACCGGCCGAATCGCCGAGGAAGGCCAGCCAGAAAAAGAGAATCATGCACAGCAGGGATACGAAGTAGCCGACGTAATGCCCGCCCGCTTTGAGTTCATAGATAAGCGCAATGACGCCAATGATCACGAGCAGACCCATGAAGAGCGGGTTCCCCAGGAACCGCGCCACGCTTTCGCCACCTGTGATGCCGTTCTCATCGACTGCGGCCGGCACGACGCCCAACGCTGCGAAAAGCGCCGGGCGGTCCGCCGGCAGGCTGGAGGCCAGCCCGCAGTCGTAGGCCTGTTGCGAGGTGAGCGTCAGGATGGTGTCGGGCGCCTTCCAGGTCGAAACGATGTTGGGCGCCTTGCCCCGGGTGATCTCGTTCTTCTGCCAGTCCTCCAGTTCGGGACCGGTCATGAAACGATTCTTCGGGTTGTCCGTCTCGTATACCGTTAGCCCCATATCCACCATGCCCTGGGCGATGGGTGCCGGATAGCCGTTCTTCTCGCACAAGGCGTGCATGGTGGTGACGAGCAGTTCCCGCATCTTCGCGCGCTCGTCTTTTCCCAGATCGCCCAGCAACCCCACGGCCTGCGCACCGCCGATCGTGGAACCTGGTTCCATCACGACGGCACGGCAGCCGTGTGCGATGATCGCCCCGCCGGAGAAGGCGGTCCCGCGGATGTAGGCTATCGTCGGCACAGGACACTCGGCCACGGCCCGGTTGATCCGCTGGCAGGAGTGGATGAAACCTCCGTGCGTGTCGATTTCGAGAATCACCAGGTCGTACTTGCCGGCGGCCGCCTCATCGAGCCGCCGCGAGACGAATCGGACCTGCCACCAATCGATCCAGCCGTACCGGGTCGACTCCTGGTCTGTTGCCGGAATGACCATGATCCGGGGATTGGCTGGCAGCTTGAGCTTCTTTAGATTGTCGTTGCCGGGCATGACGCCCGGAACGGCGACCCGGTCACCCGAAGGTACCTTGAGGGGTTCCGCCCCCGCTGCCCCAATACCGGCCAGGATGAAGACGATGGCCGGCCAAACGTAAATTCGCTGCATCGGCCTTTCTAAACCTCCCCGCGCCACACCTATAGTCCAAGACCCTGAGGCGGTCTTTCCATTCGCCATCATCCTGCCGCAAAGAAGCCCGTTGTCCAGAGACACACGGGCACCTCATGGGGGCTTTTCGACGGGTTGCTAACGCGAGGCCAACTCTTCATAGACCTGATG
>CAYSBP010000492.1:0-2445 GCA_964429255.1 uncultured Planctomycetia bacterium | reverse complement strand
GTGATTTCTTGTAAGTACTTGACGCGCAACAGCTAATCGGTGCTCTTGAAAACCGAGCTGACGAAGTTCACGCGTCATTAATCTCTGTCCCCAGACGCCTCCCTGGATGTTCGTCCCTGGATGTTCTGCGCCGCCCGAGGTGAAAGCCAGTTTCGACATGGACTACCCGACTATGGGTCGAGTGGCCGACACCCTCGCCACCATCGCCAAGTCCGGGTTCTCGCTGATGGGGCATTTTACGCTGCCCGACGAAGCATGGTGGGATGATTTCTACATGCCGATGGAGCTTCGCATTGGGGAGATGCGCGGTAAATATTCCGATGACGCCGACGCGCTTGCCGTCCTCGACCAGCTCGAGCAGGAGCCCGCGATGCACCGCAGGCATTCAAACGACTATGCCTATGAGTTCTTTGTCGCACGCCCGGAGAACTGATCGAACCGCACGATGAGCGATTTCGAACCTTTGTCAATCAGACCCTTGCACACGAGACCCGGCCAGCACCCATCGGACAGAATCTGCTGTTGCCAGAGGCGGGCACACCCGATATATTGTTCTGCACAAGAGACCAATGGTTGGTCTTCTCCGCAGATAGATTATGGAGGCCGTTATGCCCCCGGCATTGTTGAAATCCTGGATTGACGGACTGCAGGCAAATGGCCGGTACTCGTTTTTGCGGTCGGAGGCGGTCCATGACAGCGGACTCACGCCCAACGCCGTCTCGAAAGCGCTGCGACAGGCCGCCAGGGACGGCCGAATCGTTCGGCTCAAAGAGTATGCTTACGTGATCGTCCCGCTTGAGTATCGCACGGCGGGCGCTCCGCCCCCCTCGTGGTTTATCCATGACTTGATGACGGCGATGGAACTGCCGTACTACGTGGGACTGCTGAGCGCTGCCGCCTTGTATGGCGCGTCCCATCAACAGCCCCAAGTGTTCCAAGTCATGACGGACCGCTCCGTGCGCCCGATCCCGGTCGGCCGCACGAAGATTCAGTTCCTCGCCAGCAAGTATGTCTCACGGGCCGCAGTCAAGGAGATGAAGACGCCGATCGGATTGATGCGCGTCTCAACGCCCGAAACGACGGTCGTAGATTTGGTGCGGTTCGCCAAGGTGGCGGGACATCTCGATCACGTGGCGGCATTGATCGCGGAACTGTCGCCCTCGCTCGATCCGAAGCGACTGATCGCTTCGGTACGCACGGTGGGCGACATCCCCAACGCCCAGCGTCTGGGCTACATCCTTGACCGGGTTCGCCAAAGGGCGATTTCCGACGCGCTCCATGCATGGGTCGAACCGCGCATCCAACGCACGCAGTTGCTGCGGCCGGGACGGCCAGCCAACGGCGCGAACGAGGACCGTCGCTGGAGATTGCTGATCCACTCACCGTTGGAGGTGGAGTCATGATCCAGCAGGCGTACATCACCGCCTGGCGTGCTGTCGCGCCTTGGCCGGACGACGCCCAGGTCGAACAGGATCTGGCGCTTTCGCGGGCCGTGGTGCAGATGTTCCAGAGGCCGGAACTGGCCGAACAGCTCGCGCTCCGTGGTGGAACCACGCTCAACAAGTTGTTCATCCAGCCCGCATGCCGGTACTCCGAGGATATCGATCTCGTCCAGACCCAGGCCGGTCCCGCGGGCCCATTGATCGATGCCATTCGAAAGGCACTCGATCCGTGGCTGGGAAAACCATCCCGCGCCCGCGCCGAGGGCGGGTTCTCAATGATCTACCGCTTCGTCTCTGAAATCGCACCCGTTCGCCCGCTGCGCCTCAAGATCGAGATCAACACCCGAGAGCACTTCACGGTGATGGGACTCCAGCCCCTGACAATGGCGGTGGCCAGTCCGTGGTTCACCGGAACGGCTTCGGTTCAAACGTATCGGTTGGACGAACTGATGGGGACAAAACTGCGAGCGCTGTACCAGCGCCGGAAAGGACGCGACCTGTTCGATCTCTGGCTCTGCCTGAGTCGCAAGCTCGTTGATCCGGCTCGCGTGGTCGAGTGCTTCCTTCGGTACATGGAACACGAAAAGCACCCCGTTTCACGAGCCCAGTTCGAGCAGAACCTTCACGATAAGCAGACCGATGCGGCATTCATGGAGGACATCGCGCCGCTTTTGAGCGCCTCCACGAAGTACGATCCATCCGAAGCGGTGCCGCTTGTGCATGACGCCCTTATTGCCAGGCTTCCCGGTGACCCGTGGCGCGGAACGAGCGGACCGGCAATCGAACGCTGATTTGAGGATACCATGCCCGAGGGCACAGAACGTATCCGGTATGCCATCTACACCCGGCCGTCGAATCAGGGTCTTTTCGACTTCTCCTCCTGCGACGCTTAGTTCCGCACCTGTCAGGAGTACGCCAAACAATCCGGGCAGCGCTTGCTTTTCCGAAGAACATCTGGGGACGGAGATTATCTTGGGGGGCGACACGCGGAAGACGGTGCGTC
>CAYSBP010000491.1:0-2445 GCA_964429255.1 uncultured Planctomycetia bacterium | reverse complement strand
CCGATCTTCACCACACCCAGATTCAGGCCACTGAAGCCGTGGCCTTTGACCAGGCGCTCGGCCTTATCGGCGCGCTTCTTGGCCGTGTGCTCCCGATCGCTGTAGTCGGCTTCCTTGAGCTTGTCCTTCATGTCATCCGCGTCGTCTTTGAGCTTGTCGTAGATCTTCTCCGCGCGGCGGTAACAGCGATGTGCGGCATCGTAGCGTTTGGCCAGCGCCTCCTCGCGGCCGACCTGCATCAGCATCCCGGCGTCGGTGGGATCGATGCGGGAACTATCGACGGAGAGGTCAACGACGATGGCACGCAGGCGGATCTGGCCGGCTTCATTGGAGACGGTCGACTTGGCCAGCACGGGCGTGACCTTGGGGCCCATGGCTCGCAGTTCCGTCTCGGACGCAGCCCGTTTGGCCGGGTCGGCATCGCCCAAGCCTTGGACCATCTGCTCGGCACGCTGGCGTTCGGCGTCCGTCAACTCGGTGGCGCGTGCGCCGGTACCGAGGAAGAGGCACAGTACCAGCGTGAACGCGACCCTTTTTACCATCGTCATGTGAGGCATCCTCCGTTCCCATCGGGGCTCTTGGCAACGCGCGTCGGCGCGCCGCCGGAATCGGTGCATCCGGATCCATCGGACGAACAGAGGGACTCTACTATTCAGTTCCCGTTCTGGCAAGGAAAAGGACGTCGGAGAACCAGGTGCAAGGGTCTGGGTCGGTTCCTTTGCAGATTTTCTCATTTTTGGGGTGCCCGAACGCCGATGCCGCAAGGCGTGGGGGCAGACCGGAGCAGCAAGATGTCTGTCCAGCCACCCGCACAGCATCCCAACCATGCACAGCGCCGTGCCATAATCCTGGCGCAAGCAAAGGCCAAACTGAAAGAGCTTTGGCCGGACATTGAAAAGCCCTGCGGGGCGAAAAGGCAGAAGGGAAATGCCGAATACGGGGTCCGCACGTCTGGGACGCTCCCCGCGTCTGTGCCGTCGCGGCTACTCGCCCGGGATTCCCTCGGGACGCCTGGCCGGTTCGATGAGGCCGGTCCACGGGCTGCTGGCGGTGGCATAGAGTTTCTTCGCGATGCGGCCCGAGCGCGCCGCCAGATAACCCGCCTCGCAGCCCAAGCCCATCGCACGCGCCATCGCCACCGGATCCTGTGCCAGTGCCACGCCGGTGTTCAGCAGCACGCCTTCAGCGCCCAGTTCCATGGCAATGCAAACATCGCTGGCCGTACCGACACCGGCGTCGACGATGACGGGAGCCTTCAGCGTCTCCAGGATGATGCGGATGTTGTTCGGATTCAGGATGCCCTGACCCGAACCGATCGGCGAACCGGCCGGCATCACGGCCGTCGCACCGGCTTCTTCAAGGCGCCGCGCCATGATCGGATCGTCGGACGTATAGCAGAGCACCGAAAAGCCGTCCTTCACCAGCGTCTTGCAGGCTTCGAGCGTACCCAGCGGGTCGGGCAAAAGCGTCTTCTTGTCGGCAAGAACCTCCAGCTTCACCCACTCGACCTCGAGCGCCTCGCGGGCCAGGCGGGCCGACCGGACCGCGTCTTCGGCCGAGAAGCAGCCGGCGGTGTTGGGGAGCAGGATGTATTTTTTCGGGTCGATGTAATCAAGCAGTTTCTCGGCGTGCTTCTGGCCCATCTCGATGCGACGCACCGCAACGGTAACGACCTGGCATCCGCTGGCATCGAGCGCCTTGCGCATGACGTCCAGGTCCGGGTACTTGCCCGTCCCCAGAAAGAGCCTCGATCGGAGTTCGTACTTGCCCAACTTGAATGGAGCGTACGGCTTCATGATCCATCTCCTCCATGGCGTCAGCAGTTCGGCGTTACTCGGGCAGCACGTTCAGGTAACCTTGGCGACCGTACTCGATGAGCCGTTCGTCGGCGGCAATCCGTGAAGCACGGTGCTGCAGCGCCGTTGCCACGATCATGCCGTCAGCGGGGTCTCCGTGCAAGTTCCCCGGAAGGCGCGTGATCGAGACGGCGATCTCGGCGGTCAGCGTCAACAGACTCAAGCCGGGTTGGGAGAGCGAACGGTTGACCCAGGTTCGGCACCCACCAGCCGCGCAACCGCAGGACCGCGATTGGTCATGACCATCTACCCGCCCCCGACGAACGTCACCACTTCCACCCGGTCGCCGTCCTTGAGCACGTGGGCCGCCCAGACCTTCCTGACGACCAGTTCCTTGTTCACTTCCACGGCCACGCGCACGCCGCCGAGCGCAAGCGTTTCGACCAGACGCGCGACCGTCGCGCCGTCGGGCAGTTGCTTGGACTCTCCGTTGACGTGAACGGTCATCGAATCGCTGTGCTCCCGCGCTGAGGGACCGAAGCCGATATGGAGCATCTTAGGGCCACGCGCGCAGAGAGCAAGGGGGACTGGCCCGCATAAGCGTTAACCTACGAATTGGCTTTTGAGGAGCTTCTCCCGTCTACTCCCA
>CAYSBP010000490.1:0-2449 GCA_964429255.1 uncultured Planctomycetia bacterium | reverse complement strand
ACCCGGCCACCAAGCCCTGCATGCACCTGGTCTTCTCGCGCCTATCGGAAAAACGCTACGGCGAAGCCCCGTCGCCGCTACCGGGGAGGCGGACGTCTCACCGCGGAGGCACGGAGACACAGAGAGAGACACGGCTCGGCGAGCGTGTCTCGTGGTGGTGAAGAGTCTCCGTCCGGGGTGCTCAGACCGTCCCGCCGGTGCCGTTCTCCGCGCTGGCCTTCAGTTCGTTGTGGTGACGGATGTCGAGGTAGAGGTTGTAGACCGCAACGCTGGAGGGGAAGAGATTGGAAAGCACGCCCACCGAGTCGTTCTTGCCAAATACGAAATAGGCCAGGATCAGAAGGCTTCCGGCGAGGCTCATCAGCCAGAAGGCGCGGTTCATGACCGGCTTTCGAGCCTTGCGTGAGGCGTGCAACTGGACGAACCACCGCCCGGCGAAGATGGCCGTGCCCAGGTAACCAATGATTTTCCAGATGCTGATGTGGAGGCCGAAGAGGGCAAAGAGATTGCGATGCATGAAGTCGCCGGAATCGGAGGCTTCCTCGAGGTTGCCTTCCACCGAATACACGTTCCCGCTGTGCGTCATCTCGCCCTTCAACCGGTTCTTCGAGAGGGTCACATCCATCTCAACCCGACTCGTACCATCGGCGGTCTGGTAGGTGCCCTTCAGAGTCTCGGCACTCAGCACACGGGAACCCAGACAAGCGAGGAGCGCCAGGCAGGCGCCGTATCGTACAAACATGAGATGACTCCTTAATGGGGCGTTTATCATTGTTCATTGAGCCAATAATCGGACGTGAGCCGGCCGAACACCCAATGACCAATGAATAATGAGCACTGAAAAATGGGATCACTTCTCCTCGGCCCGGTAGAGCAGGTACCGGCTCTTCATCCAGCGGACGGCGAAGGCATCCCGAAGTGCCGTGAAGGTGCGTCCGAGCCCCTGGCCGTATTTGGGTTTTCCGCGTGGGCGCGGGCGGTGGTTCACGTCCATTTCGACAACCGTGCCGCCTTCCATCCGTACCAGCGTGGTCAGAAAGCGGTGCATGCCGCGGAAGAACTTGACACGTTTGATGGTCTCGGCGCGGAAGAGCTTCAGGCTGCACCCGGTGTCGTGGATGGGATCGCCGGTCAGCCAGATGCGGACAGCGTTGGCGATCTTCGAGGAGATTTTGCGGATGAAGTTATCCTGGCGTTTGGCGCGCCAGCCGGCCACACACGTCGGTCGGTCCGGTTGTTCGATCCGCCGCACCATGCCGGCGATGTCGGCCGGATCATTCTGTAGATCGGCATCGATCAAGGCGATCACTTCTCCTCGGGCAAACTGGATGCCGGCCTGGAAGGCGGCAGACTGTCCGCTGTTGCGATCGAGCGCCACGACACGGAGGGCGGTGTATTGGGACTTGAGGTTGAGCAGGATATCGAGGGAACCGTCTTTGGAGCCATCGTCGACGCAGACGATTTCGTAGGTTCGGCCAATGCACGCCAGTGTGCCATCGGCCTCCTTAACGAACTCCTCGATGCACTCGCGCTCGTTGTAGACGGGGGCGACGAGGGACAGGTAAGGCGCAGTGGATTCGGACATTTGATCTTCCAACCGTTCTCGAACGCTTCGTGGATACGAACCAGAATGAGGAAAGGACGTAGTATGCGGGCAAGGTCTTCGAATTTCAATGCCACACAAAAAAGCAATAACCCGCTGTAAGGCTAGGATTTCATTTTGCGCGTTGGGGAACTCATGGCTGCACGATGTGTTGTAGGCGCTGTCTAGCCTTTCAGCGGATCATTTTAAAAACCCCGTTCCGAGGATGCTCGGAACGGGGCTCTGAAGAAAAACCCGGCGACAACCTACTTTCCCGCTTGTCTGCAGTATCATCGGCGCGAACGGGCTTAACGGCCGTGTTCGGAATGGGAACGGGTGTGGCCCCGCCGCTATGGTCACCGGAATCTGGTCTCAGCGGGGAGGGCTCATGAAAGACCCGCTGCCGAGGCAGCGGATACGGCCGGACCTCCCGGCTGAAGAAAACCAACGAAGATGGATGAGGGACAACGTGGTGCCTGCCAAACGTATTCCGTTTGCTGGCGAATGCTTCACCGAGGCCTTAAGGGCCATCGGATGAAAGCGGGCAAGTCAATGGGCTGATTAGTACCGGTCAGCTTACTCCTTACGGAGCTTACACACCCGGCCTATCAACGTCGTGGTCTACAACGAGCCTCATGGGGATTCCTAGTCTTGGAGCTGGCTTCACACTTAGATGCTTTCAGCGTTTATCCTATCGGCACATAGCTACCCAGCGGTGGCCTTAGCAGGCCAACTGGAACACCAGGGGTGCCTCCGTCTCAATCCTCTCGTACTAGAGACGAATCTCCTCAAGAATCCTACGCCCACGGCAGATAGGGACCGACCTGACTCACGTCGGTCTGAACCCAACTCACGTACCGCTTTAAT
>CAYSBP010000489.1:0-2478 GCA_964429255.1 uncultured Planctomycetia bacterium | reverse complement strand
CGAGGACCGGGAGAAGACGATCGCGGTGGGTTCGCTGGCTCCGAACGCGTTTGGGCTGTACGACATGCACGGGAACGTGTGGGAGTGGTGTGGGGACTGGTACCTGGAGTACGGGAAGGGTGCGCAGCGCGATCCGACCGGCGCAGCGGATGGCACGGCCCGCGTGTTGCGCGGCGGCTCCTGGTTCGACGCGCCGAGGGTCTGCCGTTCAGCGAACCGCAACAGGAGCACCCTGGGCTACCGCAGCTACTACGTCGGTTTCCGTGTGGTGATTTCGGCCCAGACTCCGTAGTTTAGCTCTTTATCCTTTTGTTCTTTTGCCCTTTGAGTCGTTGTCGTTGGGGTACAGGGGCGCCCGCCAAGGCTTCCGCCCGTCAGATAAGAGCAGGGAGCCTTGGGGAGAGTGATTCCAGAACAGCACGGGAGTTCCAGAAATGAACTGTCCCTTGCTGCCTCTCCTTGATGCCTCTTCCTGAACGCTCCAAGGGAACCAAGCGTTCAAGTGCGCCAGTCTTCGCGCTGCATTGGCAGAGCTACTGGAGGCCGTGTTGCGCCTTGAAGACCGGCCAGTCTTCCTTGAGTTTCAAGAAGGCGGCGACGTCGGCACATTGCAGGAATGGATTGCCGATTCGCTCCAGCGCCATGGTGGAACTGGGGCGCGCTCCATAATCATGACCCGGCCAGATCGTGGTTTCAGGGGGCCATTCGCGCAGGAGACGCTGGAGGCTGTCCCATTCGGTCTTTGCGTCCGCCTCCGAATGCGTTCCGCCGACTTTGCCCACAAAGAGATGGTCGCCGGTGAATCCCGCACGCAGTTCATTCACGAAGAACGCCAGGTGGTCAGGCGTGTGCCCGGGTACCGCCCACACGTGAAGGTGAAATGAGCCGACGTCTATGCGTTCGCCATCTCCGATAACCACCCTCGTCCCCGAACCGGCTCCGCCCAGAACGGGTGCGCCGGTCATCTTCGCGGCTTCGGCGTTTCCATTGGAATGGTCCGTGTGCCCGTGCGTATTGAGAATGTGCGTGATGCGCAGGCCCTGTGCGGTCGCCCGCTGCACCAGCAGCTTCGGCGAATAGGACGGATCAACGAGCACACCAGAGCCGGCCTTCCGGTCGCCGATCAGGTATCCGAAGTTCCGGTCCCCTCCCGTGCGATGCTGCTCGAAGACGAGTTGCATGTCGGTCTCCTCTGGCGCGCCCTGACTCCGCGCCGGCCTGTCCTCAGCCCGGCGCGGCCTGCGCCTCGTCCAGCCGACGGAGCGACTACCTGAGCAGCGCCAGTCTGTCGGCGTTCACCTGCGCGCATTCGGGCAACACGTGGCGCGCGGATTCCAGCCGGAATTTCCCCTTCGGCCAGCGGGCCACTGCAAAGAAAACTTCTTCGCCCGTCAGGCGCTCCGGTTTTACGCGCTTCGCTGCGTACCTGGCCAGTTCGAGCGACCTGTTTACACGACGTGTACCGGTCTGTCACGAGCCAGTCGAGCGACATACTCACGAATCTTCATCTTCTTTAGCCCGGATTATTCATGGGCCCCTTCCCATGAATAATCCTCTTCGACTCGGCCTCTCCCGAGGCCTCGCTCAGGGCTAACCTGGATTATTCACGCTCGCGGCGCCGACAGTCTGCAACGCCCATCCCTCTGAGCGTGAATAATCCAGGTTAGATCATCTGGTTGCGGGAGTTCTCGGAACGGAAAGGGAGAAATCATCTCTGCGAACGCGTCATCCCGCTACTCGGTGCGGGCATAGAGGCCTCCCTCCCCTACCCCCTTGCATTCCACCTCTTCCCGCTACGCTACCGCCATTTGAACGGCTTTTTCTATCCGTCGTCCGAATGGAGATGGATGCGGGTATCTGGACGATTGTCCGCGACTGAAGGTTACGTGTAGCGACTGGGGCCAGGCCGACTGTCGACGTGCGTCGTCGGTTTCTGCTGCGGCCCCATCTTGCCCAGCCCGACACCGCCATAGACCAGCCCGTACGCACCCAACCGCTCTATAGCCGCGTGGTCCATCCCTGCGGACAGTGCCGCGAACAGCCTTGCCATCACCGCGCGGACGCTTGTACCGGAAAAGGAATCGTGCCTGCGCAGTTCGATGTGGTCGCTGTAAACCATCCCGGCCAGTGCGTTTCCTGCTGAGCCTTCCTTGTAGACGATCCCTTCGACGCAGCGGTCAGCGTGCTGGATCGCAACCGGAAAGAAGATGGCCCCGCGATCATTGCACACGACTTTGATCTGGTGAATTCTCCCCAGAACTTGCGGCAGAAGGTACCGGAGGCCGTCCACGACATACTCACCCGCCATCCGCCGCATCGCCTCCTTCGCCTGTACCTCGCATCCTATCCGGACGACACATCGCCTGCCACAGGGAGACCTGGGGAGGGAGACTTGGGGGAGACTTGGGGACAGTGATTATCCCGGGCCTTGTTGCGGGTGATTTCTTGTAAGTACTTGACGCGCAACAGCTAATCAGT
>CAYSBP010000488.1:0-2507 GCA_964429255.1 uncultured Planctomycetia bacterium | reverse complement strand
CTCAAATTGGGGGTTTTCGGGGGCGGTGAACGACCTGAAACCCGCTCGTGAACCAACGGGGAGGATCGGGCATTGGGAGTTATGACTCGCTTCGGCGAAAGTGCGGGCCATAATCGTTCGAATGACTCCAGCGTTCTCTTACTGCTCTCCATCGTTCCTCTCCATGGTTGCCAAACGAGGTAATCCATGACGAAACCCGTCGCGAGAAGAACTAACTTCTTCGGACCGTTCGACGAGCAGGTTCCGTCGTTTCAAGAAGGCGTCCGCAAGCACTGGTTGAAGCTACAGAAAGGCTTGTCGAACAAGTCCCTCAAACTCTCCCGCGCCGACGCCGACCTAATGTCAGGAATACTGGTTGGCTTCTCCGAGGACATCCATTGCGATGTCGGGATCTGGGCCGCCTACGAGCGCATCAATCGCAGGCTCTTCGGCACGCCGTTGCCACTGGTCGTTTCGCCGCA
Source organism: uncultured Planctomycetia bacterium (assembly GCA_964429255.1). GTDB lineage: Bacteria > Planctomycetota > SZUA-567 > H5-PLA8 > H5-PLA8 > CAYSBP01. Next base: position 2,046 of record CAYSBP010000488.1, on the reverse strand, counting down.
AGACGCACAGGGCGGCGATCCCGGACTCTATCTTCGACTGCGTCACCTCCTTTGGGTAATCTATCCGCAATTGGTCCCGGGGCTCTTGCTGCGTCCAAGTCATGCGGACCTCGCGTTCCTTGCCCAGGAAGTCGCCGAGTTCCTCAAGAAGCAGCTTTCGCGCCTTCCCAACCAATCTGGCCTCAAAGCCTTCCTGGACGTTCCGAACAAGTGGGCGTGGGACATCAAGCGCAAGTTGGTCTGGTTGGGTACGGAATCCTACATGCTCGGACCGATGTTCGGCAACGCAGCAGCAGAAATCGAGGAGGAATCCGAGCGACCCCTGGACGAAATCGAGGTAATCGACGAGTTCATATGTACCGGATGCACAGCCTGGTCCGGCCTTGGGGCCCTGGATGTGCTATCCGAGCAGCAGGCTTTGCCCGAGGAGCGTCGGACGGAACTCCTTGCCTGGAGCGCGAGGCTCTTCGCTCCTTACCGGGTCGTCTCCGCGAGCAACGAGGTCCTTTGCGTAGTCAACTTGGTGAACGAAAAGCCGTATTCCGTCAGGATGAACCTTGAGAGGAATCCATTCTCCAAGGACAGGATAGTGATGGGCGCGTTGATACCGTGGGATGGAGAATGGTACTGGTCAGGGCGTCAGCACCTATGCGACGAAAGGGAATCGGCGGACGAGGTTCGCAGACGATTCATGGGGAAGCCATCCCTCGTGTACCGCTCTTGTCCTGATCGACTGGCGAAAGCCCGGGAAGTCGTTCGGAATCACCATGACGAATTCGTATCCCGGCACGGTACAGACTATGCCGTCTACGACAGCGGCTTCGCGCTTTCATCGGACTGGAAGGCGGCGGCGAAGTCGAAGTTCGACGCCCTCCCGTTAGGCGAGCAGAAATCGTTCCTCAAGCGGCAGAACATGTCTTCGTACGCGCCACGGATCAGCATTCCGCCGGAAGTCGTCGAATGCCGGAGTGGCATCGGTGCATTCTCGAATCCGGAGTCGGGGCTTGAGTTGATGCGGAATTTTGGCGAAGTCCTGTCCGCCCTGAAAAAGAAAGGGCAAGGCTTGACCGACATGGAGCGGGAGACGTTACTGGGTTGGATCGAAAGCCCGAGCATCAGCCCGGCATTCGTGAAACGCTTCGTCGGGGAATACGGCGCACAGTCCGTCTTCGACGCCTGCTTCGTGGATCGCAGTTCAGATGCCTACACCCTCGAGTACTTGCTGCGCTGCCACAAGGGGATGTTCTACCGCACGCAACACCCGTCCTTGAGCCTGGTCGACTGAAGTTCCTGACGCCCGGCCAGGCAGCCGTTCGCCCAACATGCCCCATCCCTACCTCGCCGAATCGGGATCGGCCAGCCCGGAGCCTGAGACGTAGGCTCTGAGCGAGCCAACGGCGAGTCGAAAGGGGGCGGTTGGGGCCCTGAAGGCCTGGATGCCGAGGTCCATCACGACGCAAGCCGATGCAGTTCCCGAAGGTATGGGAGTATGGGTTGATGGAAGGCAGCGACGAAATCTCTGATCGCCGGTTCAAACCCTTGCCAGACAGGGATGCCAATCCATTCCGACCAAGGAGAAGAGAAACTGCGCATGCAGTTTAAGGCCATCCGGGAGATCGTCGACATGCCGGATCGTAAGATGGATCTCTTCATCCAGGCATGCTTGCAGAACAACGGACGGATTTCAGCACGGATACGCGCCAGTCACTTCGAGTTCCTATCGGACGAGGAGGTGACGCGGATGGAGCGTGCCATCCGGTCCGCCTACGAGAGGTAAGGGACATCACGATCGTTGCAGTCCGCCGGGTTATGATCCGCCGTGCTTGTTGGCATTACCAGCTACCCCACTCCCAGCACCGCCGCCACCTTCTGCGCCAGGTCCGCGCTCTTGTACGGCTTCTGCAGGAACCCGAGCACGCCTTCGTCGAGGATCTTCTGCGCCTCGCCGTCGAGGCTGTGGCCGGATGACAGTATCGCCTTGATCTCCGGGTTGATCTTTCGCATCGTCACGAAGGTCTCGTGCCCGCCCATCCGGGGCATGACCAT
>CAYSBP010000487.1:0-2507 GCA_964429255.1 uncultured Planctomycetia bacterium | reverse complement strand
CGTCACCGGCACCAGCGGTCCGGGCCTCTCCTTGAAGGCCGAGGCCATCGGGTTGGCCGTCATGGCCGAACTGCCGCTGGTCGTCATCAATGTCCAGCGCGCAGGACCCAGCACCGGCATGCCGACCAAGTCCGAGCAGGCCGACCTGCTGCAGGCGATCTTCGGTCGGCATGGCGAATGTCCGGCCGTGGTCATGGCGGCCGCTTCTCCGTCGGATTGTTTCGACGTGGCCTACGAGGCCGTGCGCGTGGCGGTCCGCTACATGACGCCGGTCATCGTGCTCAGCGACGGGTTCCTGGCCAACTGCGCCGAACCGTGGCGAATCCCCAATGAGAAGGAGTTGTCCTCGATCGTCTCGCCCGATCTGCCGCCGCCCGAGGAGTTCCGGTCCTTTGCGCGCGATCCGAAGACCCTGGCACGGCCGTGGGTCGCAGCGGGCACGCCGGCCTACGAGCATCGTTTGGGCGGCCTCGAAAAAGAAGAGACAACCGGCGCCGTCTCCTACGATGCGCAGAACCACCAGCGCATGGTCCTGCAGCGCGCCGCAAAGGTGGCTCGCGTCGCCAAGGATCTTCCGCCCGCCAAGCCCCACGGTCCATCGACCGGCGACCTGATCGTGGTTAGTTGGGGCAGCACCTTCGGGCCGTGCCGATCAGCGGTGGAAGAACTCCAGGCGGACGGGCTTTCCGTAGCGCACCTGCACCTGCGCTACCTGAATCCGCTGCCCAGGAACCTCCGGTTCCTCCTGCGCGAATACCGGCACGTGCTCGTCCCCGAGAATAACGATGGCCAGCTGCGGCTTCTGCTGCGAAACGCCTGCCTGGTCGACGTGCAAGGCCTGAACAAGACGGAAGGCCGGCCGTTCCTGATCCGCGAAGTCAAAACGGCGATCCGCCATCTGCTGAGGAGAGGTTCGTGAGTAACCAAGCGTCGCCGGCCACCGTCCCGGTCTGTTCGGACGGTCACCAGCCTTCGTCGTTCAAGTCAGGGCTCGACGTCAAATGGTGCCCTGGCTGCGGCGACCATGCCATCCTCAGTCAGGTGTTGAAACTCCTGCCCAAGCTGGGGATTCCGCGTGAGAAATTCGCCTTCGTTTCAGGTATTGGCTGCTCGTCGCGATTTCCGTACTACCTGAACACGTACGGTTTTCACAGCATCCACGGACGGGCTCCGGCCATCGCGACGGGTCTGAAATGTGCCCAACCAGACCTTTCGGTTTGGGTGGTGACCGGCGATGGCGACAGCCTTTCCATCGGTACAAACCACCTGATTCACGCGCTGCGCAGGAACATGGATCTCAAGATCCTGCTCTTCAATAACCATATCTATGGGCTCACCAAAGGCCAATACTCGCCAACGTCCGAATTCGGTATGAAGACCAAATCCAGCCCCTTTGGGACGATCGAGCAGCCCATCAACCCGATTCAGTTGGCCTTGGCATCTCAGGCCACCTTCGTGGCGCGGACGGTCTTTGCCGACCTGACGCACATGGGTTCGATGCTGGAGGCGATTGCGCGGCACAAAGGCGCCGCGTTCCTCGAAATCATGCAGAACTGTCTGGTCTTCAACCCCGCGGCTTTTGCCGACCTTGCCGACCGGACCATGCGGGATGACATCCGGATCGTGCTGGAGCATGGCCAGCCCATCATTTTCGGTAAATCGCGCAGGATGGGCCTGGTCTCGAACGGGTTGGAGCCGGCCGTCGTCGACCTGGATGCGCACCCGGAAGCCGAGAAGCAGGTGCTCGTCCACGATGCCCACGCGGAAAAGCCCTTCATGGCTCAGATCCTGTCCACGTTGGAACCGCCCGACTTCCCAACGGTTCTCGGTATCCTGCGCGCCGTGGAGAAACCGGTGTACTCGAGTTTGATGCTTAAGCAGATCGAAGACGAGCGGAAGCGAAAGCCGCCCAAGGGCCTGCAGGACCTTCTGGACGACGGGGCCTGTTGGGACGTGTCTTGACGGGCAAGGGCGTTCGGTCTATTGAGAATCCGAATGGAGGAGAAAGCCATGGCGTACGTGCTGATCGTCGATGACGACCCGGATCTTTCCGAGTGCAATGCCGGGACGCTCCGTCGCGCCGGACATGAGGTTCGCATTGCGGCCACGCCCCAGGCGGGTATGGCCGCCATCCAGGAGCGGCATCCCGATCTGATCCTGCTCGACGTCATGTTCCCGGACAACGACACGGGTGGTTTCGAACTGGCCCGCAAAATTCCCATGGAATGCCCACGAGTGCCCATCCTGATGATGACATCGGTGAACCAACACTTCCCGCTCAACTTCGGTAACAAGGACAAAGATCCGCTTTGGCTGCCGATTTCCGAGTTCCTCGATAAGCCGGTCGATCCGCAAGTGCTGGTTCAAAAGGTGAAGGAAGCCATCCAGCGGGCGAAGCAAGCGTCGGTCTGATCAGACCCCGCACCACGGGCTTTTCAATACTACTTGGAATAGGGTCTGAATACTTCGGCGTCGGGGTCGCTATCGGAATCGGTATCGAGTCCTTT
>CAYSBP010000486.1:0-2519 GCA_964429255.1 uncultured Planctomycetia bacterium | reverse complement strand
AGGGCACGCTAAACCGGCCAGCCGGCGCCTTGCCGCCCTTCATTCCCGGCAATCGGATGTCACCTGATCGCCAGGAACGCCTCACCCCTCGCATTGGCCTTTTCCGTTTACACTATTTTGTTTCGCAGGCGGTCTCTAACTGTTCGCCGATTTGAGCCCACTCGTCCCATAACTTCTGGAGCGCTGTTTCGCCGACGCCGTACTCCTCGCCCAACCGTCGCACCTCGTCCGTCTGCCGGGTCTCGCCGGCCCGCGTGATCGCTTCGCCCAGTTCCTTCAAGGCGTGCTCGCGTTGAGTGATCTCAGCTTCGAGTTGCTCCTGACGCTTCGTGAGCTTCTCCGTTTCCCGGCGCTTCTTCTGCTCCGCACGCCGGTCCTCCTGCCGCTCTTCCTCGCGCCGCGTCTTCGCTTTATCGGGCACGGAAGCGGTCGCGGCGTGCGCCTGCCGCCAGCGCAGGTAGTCTTCCCACTGCCCCGGTAGCTGCGTCAATCCGCCGTCACTCATGATCCACAGGTGCGTCGCCAGCGCCTGGACCAGATAGCGGTCGTGGCTGACCAGGATCAGCGTGCCGGGGAATTCGGCCAGGACCTCTTGGAGCGCCTCCTGCGCGGGGATGTCCAGATGGTTCGTCGGTTCGTCGAGCAGGAGCAGATTGGGCTCTCGCGCCGCGATGCGCGCCAGCACCAACCGGCTGCGCTCGCCGCCGCTCAACATCTCGACCTTCTTGAAGACCTGGTCGCCGCTGAAAAGAAACGCGCCCAGTCGCGTGCGTGCCGCTTCCTCCTTCAGTTCCGGGTCCACGGCGCGGAGCGATTCCAGCACGGTCGCCTGCGGATCCAAACCGTCGTGAACCTGCGCCAGATAACCGGTCTCCAGACGGGTGCCGTGCCGGATCTTGCCGGCCAGCGGCGCCAGTTCGCCCAGGAGCGTGCGCAGCAGTGTTGTCTTTCCCGTGCCGTTGGCACCCACGATGGCGATGCGCTGCCCACGCCAGACGTCCAGGTCGGGCGGGCGCGCAAGCGGTTCGTGGCCCGCGTAGCCGATGGCCAATGCCCTCAACTCCAGCACGCGGTCGCCGCTGCGATCGGGTTCGGCGAAGAGGATGTGCATGCGCTTGTGTTCACGCGGCTTTGGGATGGCTTCTTCGGCCATGAAGCGTTCCAGTCGCGTGCGGCGCCCCTGCGCTTCCTTGGTGCGCTGACCGGCCAGATGCTGGCGGATGAATTCCTGCGTGCGCTCGATGAAGGCCTGCTGTGCGGTCCATTCGTTCAGGCGCTGCTCGTAGCGTTCCTGGCGCTGGCGCACGTAGGTGGTGTAGTTTCCGCGGAAGGTTTCCAGGCCGCCGAAGGAAAGCTCCCACGTGCGCCCGGCCACCTGATCCAGGAAATAGCGGTCGTGCGAGACGATCAGCAACGCGCCGGGAAAGTCCTTCAGCCACGTCTCGAGCCACTCGACGGCCAGCAGATCCAGGTGGTTGGTGGGTTCGTCGAGCAGCAGCAGATCGGGATTCTCGAGCAGCAACCGCCCCAGGAGCGCGCGGGTGCGCTCGCCGCCGCTGAGGTGGTCAATGTGCGTGCCGTAGTGTTCGTTCGAGAAGCCTAAGCCGGTGAGGACCTGCTTCATGCGCGTCTCGTAGGCGTACCCGCCGCGCGCCTCGAACTCCGCCTGCACTTCGCTGAAGCGCAGCAGCAGCGCGGCATCGTCGCCGGAGGTCGAGAGCTTCTCGGAAAGCTCCGCGAGCTCGTTCTCCATGGTCAGCAGATCGGCGAAGACCTGTTTGAGGAACTCCCAGAGCGTCACTGCGGCCAGAAGCGGCGGTTTCTGCGGCAGGTAGCCGACGCGCAGTTCTTTCTTGCGCTCGATCGTGCCGGTGGTGGGCTCTTCGAGGGCGGCGAGGATCCGCAGAAGTGTGGTCTTGCCTTCACCATTCGGACCGACCATGCCGATCCGGTCGCGGTCTTCGATGCGGAACGAGATCCGCCGCAGGACTTCCTGCGCCGCGTAGTTCTTGACGATGTTTTCGCCGACGAGAAGAGACATGAGCCCGACCTTCTCCGCTTGGAGCAGATCTTCGCTAACATCAGAAACGTGCTGTAGTAATCGCAATGGCGTTCGTTGTCGAACACGTCCAGATTGCACCGGCTTTTGACAACCAAAGAGGAACAAGGAGGTTCCAGCGGGCAAAAAGTATCGCCGGCGATGCTTGTATTTAACTCACTCGGATAATCACTGTCACCAGATGTGCTGGTGCACTATGGGTGCTCTCCTCCCCCTGGGTCTTCGCCGCCGACTGCGGACGCCCTCCGTGAAATGAGCATCCTTGCCAAAGAGTAGCCCACAAATAGCCCTATGCCGACCGGCATGAGCGGTGAGCTTGTAAGCCCTCACCCGCCGCCGGGGCAACCGATGTATGAGTAGGCTAAGTAGCCCGCAAAACCGCCGATCGCAAGTCCGGCTACCAACACGAATCGTCCAGCCATCGTGACACCTCCTTACTGTGCATCCTATCATGTCTGCC
>CAYSBP010000485.1:0-2527 GCA_964429255.1 uncultured Planctomycetia bacterium | reverse complement strand
AAAATCACACAATACGACCTGACCCATTTTACCGTCCTTCAGCACGGCAAACCGGATGGAATGGTCGCCGGGTTTTTCGAGGATGATCGGCTTCTCATACACCGACGACCCGGCGGCGGGGTCTTTCCCGTCGAGCGTGTAGACGATCTTGTTTCCCTCTGACAGCGGAAGCATTTCCAGCTTCAGCGGGGCGGCGTATTTGTTGGTTTTAACATTAAACCCCCCCTTGGGCGGCAGGAGCACCGGCAGCGGTGATGTTGGCTCGGCAAACTGGATGGTGACGGGCGATTTCTTCTCCCCGGAACGGCCGCCGCAATACACGCCGGCGTAATAGGTCGGGTTGAGGTCGCTGGGCTCGATGAACAGCTGGGTCCAGTGCGTCCCGTCCGTGGAGGAGAGGCCGGCGATGTGCTGTCCTCGCGTGATCAGGCGGAGCGTTACCTCGCTGGGATCTTTGCGTTCGGTGGTTTTCGCGTCGTGGGTGTCTCCGCCGTGTCGCCCGAAGGTGTGGATGGCGCCGCCGCTCCACCCGATGCCGGCCTGAATAGAATTCCCGTCCAGCTGGTTCTTGACCAGCAGGCCGACCTGGGCGGTCTTCTCGATTTTCAGCCGCAGCGTCATATCCGTCGGGCTGGCGGCCGGCCGATAGACGAACACGCCCTTCGGTACCTCTTTCCGATTATTGGGCTCCGGCTGGCAGGCCTGGTCGGTGACGGTCAGCGTACTGCCGTCGAAGGTGATCGTCCCCGCCTGCTTGGGGCGGTTGACGGTGGTGAGGGCCCATTTTTCCGGGAGGACATCGGCGTCCGGGGAAATCAGCAGCAGGACTTCTTTGCCCGTGTAACCGCCGGTCCCGTCGGAGAAGACCAGCGTGATCGGTTGAATGGACGGCGGCGCGTCGGCGGGGACGGCCCAGGTAAACGTGCCATCCGCCACCTTGCCCGGCTGGTTCGGCCATCGGTAAACGCTGAGCGGATAGCCCTCCGGGTCCTTCGCCTCAAAGGTGAATTTCGCCGTCTCGCCGGGCTTGCAGCGCAGGGTGTTTCCCGGGAAGGTGAAGGTGACGTCCGGGCGTTTGTTGACGTTGACGGGCAGCGTCTTGAACTCGGCGCTGCTTCCGTCCGGTCGCTTCTTGCCGCCGTAATCGGGCATTTCATTCTCGCCCGGCCAATAGAAGTTCAGGAACACCGGATTGCTCGGGATGTCCGTATCGTTCCTCGCCGTGAAGATCACGGGTATCCGGCCTTTCGGCAGCTTCGGGTCGTACTTGACCTGCACCACGAAAATGCCCGGCTTGGCCTGCTGGAGCACGACGTTTTTCTGATTCGGGTAGAGGGGCTGGGCGGTGAAGGTCAGCCGTTTGCCCTTCAGATCGTAGCTGCCGTTCAGGTCGACGATGGCGGTGAGGGTTTCGCCCGGCTTGCCCCAGAGTCGAAAATTGGTCAGACAGGCGGACATCAGTCGCCCGGGCAGGGCGAGTTGGCCCTGGGCGGTCGTTCCGTCCTTCTCGGCGGCGAGGCCGATGAGCTTCATGATCGCCACCGGGGGCGGGGCGGTCATCGTCCTCGCGGCGTTGACCATGCGGTGGATGTGCAGGTCGTCGTCATAGCTGTGGTAGAAGATATTGGCGAAGCAGTAGTGGGCGTGCTGCGGCGTGCCGTGGGAACTGTACGCCGGCCGATGGCGAAGCTCGTGCTCGTAGGGAAGTTCCTTCCCCTCGGCGTCGGTGAAGGGCAGGGCGGCTTTAAAGAGCGTCAGCAGCACCGGAGCGTAGGCGCCGTGATACTTCAGCAGGTCCTTGGTCTCTCGCGGCAGGGCGGCGCCGGCGAGCATCATTTTGTAAAGGGCGTGGATTTCGCTGCCGGACTGCCCGACGGAATGATAGGAATGAGCATACAGTCCATCATAGAGGTCATCGGCCCCCTCGGGTCTGGTGTCCTGGTAGGACTGGTGCGACGGCGTAGCGCGGACGCAGCCGGCGAAGAAGGAATACTTTTCCGTGATGAGGTTGTTGAAGGTGTCGTCGACGATATGCCGGCCGCGCTCGGCGTAGGACTGGCTGGTGAAGTTGGCGCCGAGCATCAGTCGCGTGTTGTAGTCGCCCTCGTGTCGCATCTTTCCGCCCACGATGAACTGGCCGGTCGGCTGGGAGAGCCGCGTGTGGTAATCGTCCAGCGAGATGTAGCAGTCGTCCCACGAGCCGGAGACGGTCGGGTTCTTCGCGGGCTCCAGCCGCGGGGCGCCGGTCTTCCATGTCTTGGGGAACGTGGGGTACTTGCGTTTATCTTCCGGCAGGGGAGCGATGGGCTGGGTTTCGCCGGTGCTGTTGGTCGCGACAGGCGAGGGGTCTTTCGCCCAGAGCTTCCAGGCCGGCTTGGCGTAGTAGGGATTCTGGATGGAGCGCGGGGTGTTCTCCGGCAGGGGCTGGAGCAGCTCGGCGGCCGAGGAGAGGCTGGCCCATAGGAAGGCGGCACCGAGTAGCATGGGATAAAGAGCGACGGATACCGATTTCTTCCAAGGCCCGCCA
>CAYSBP010000484.1:0-2528 GCA_964429255.1 uncultured Planctomycetia bacterium | reverse complement strand
CCCCTGACGACGACGCTGACAAGTAAATGAAGCACCCCCGCCACGGACGGCGGGTCGGACAGTGTGAAAGGATTCACCCATGACGCTCGGCGCAAATCGAGACGTAGCACATTTCGTCGATCAGGATATCAGGGCCTTCCGGGTCGCCGACCACGAACACCTCTATAAAGGGGCCTTCGTCAGCGTCGATTCGAGCGGCTATGCCGCGCCCTTGGCAGCGGGCGAAACCTTCGTCGGTGTCGCCTTCGAGTTTTGCGAAAACAGCGCGGGCAGCGACGGCGACAAGTCAATCCGGTGCTATACCCAAGGCGACTTCGAGCACGCCTTGAGTGGCGCGGCGGTGACCAACATCGGCGACGCGGTCTATGCGAGCGCCGACGACACCTTGACCTTTACGTCGACGTCTAACTCGTTCGTCGGCTATTGCGTGGACGTGCCCAGCTCGGGCGTCATTATTCTACGGATCGCGCCGTTCCAGACCATCGCGGCCGTCTAACGGACAGCGATTCCGCAAGTGTCGGGCTAAGGTCCGCGGCCGCCACGGTTTGGGCTCGTTTTGGGGGGCTCGCATATTCGCAGGGCGCTAATCGGCCGAGTTCGGAGCGCTTCGGGCGTCGGGCGGGGTGTGGATTGGGTGTGTGAGGCGGGAGGGGTTCCGACGGGCATGGCGTCATCGTTACGTCGCCCGGTCCGTGTGGGGGGGGTCGCATAGGCAAGGAGATCGTGCGGGTCAGGTCGGGACCGGCAAGACGTGCCGACCCAGCCCCTCATACAGTTCGGCGGAAAGGCACCGAGCGATGTGGCGCATACTGGCGTCGCGACGACACTGAGGCTTGAGGTTTCGCAGATAGAACGCGCGGAAGACGTTTAAGACCAGCATCGTCAGTAACCAGAACGCCAGGATGGCAGTTGGATCGTGCTTGTACACGTGGTCCGAATGCCACTGAGTCACCGACTCGTTGAATCCCTGGTTCTCGATGTCCCAGCGTCTGTGCCCGAGGGCCACGAGCGCGTCGCTGGAGGCCCGCGAACCTGAAAGCGTGGTCACCCACATCCAATCGGATACCAGATCTTCCTCCTGCTTATCGAGTTGGCGGCGGACGGTGGTCGTTTCGAGACTACGCACGACTCGGAGCGGGCGATCAAGCGATGGCCAGGCACGAAGATCCTCCGCGTCCCAAACGCGTCGTCGGACGCGTCCATGCTGGGTCTCGGGTGGCAGTGTTTGGCCAAAGAGCGCTTGAGCCTCCTGTAGTAAGTTGCGGCGTTCGTCTTTCAGGACGGTGAGCACATCTTTGCCGCGATCCAGAACGCATTCAAAGAAGGGCGCCTGGGCATACATGGCGTCGGCCGCCACAAGATCGAAAGCCCGCGGATAGTTGTCCACAACACGACCCACGAGGCGTATGGCCGCAGCGACCTCATCCTCGCCAGGTTTCTGGGGCTCGGCATCAAGCAGGAATGGCATCCCCTCGGTGATGAGCATAGCCGTGACGTTGCGGTGGTAGTACTGAACATGGTCTTCCTGGGTCGTATGAATGGTTCGCTTGAGGCAACCCGGGCAGCAACGTCGATAGCTGGCGCTCGACTCATGACCATCGACCACCAACGACACCAGGCCATGCCAGGGCGGCTGCAGCACCTTGTTACGTTTGAGGCGGACATAGATCTCATGAATGCCGACGCGGATGGTGTCGCAATCGATCAGAGCAAACACCCGCCCCATCGTGTCGGCGCTGGGGGCGGCTCCGGTAAGCCAGTCGCACCAGAAACGGCTCGGCTTGGTCTGTTCCAGGGCATTGAGGCTCCCCAGCCGCGCCAGGATCATCACGAAGGCGCCACGGATGATTCGCCGGCTGGGGATCACTGGTCGCTTACGCATGTCGTCAATGCCACCGAGGACCTCACGGATCCCGACGACCTTCTGAGCATAGGCCAGTAGACGGCGAAGAATCTCTACTCTCGTCTTTTCTTGACTTTGTCCCAGTAGAGCAGGGATACCTCTTCGAGGAGCTTCCTTGCTTCCTGGTGTTGTTGCACCCACCGGCGGACTTGCGGCTCCCAGTCCTTAGGGATGAAGAGCTGGCGTGGCCGCCCCTCGTAGCTCGCCACCAGATAGAGGGACACGTGCTTCTCCCCTCTGACGCACTTGCAGTTCGGCTTCCCGCACACGCGTTCCCGGATCGCCAGCGTTCCGCGGAGCAGACCGGCCCCGTGGATGAGCTGGGCCAACCGCGACCGCCGCGCCCGCTCGCGTGGGGACATCTTGGCTCGTGAAATCTCCCGTTTCGTATCTGACATGCATATAGTATACCAGACCACAGAGCAAATGCAAGCCATTTCGCGAATGCGAATTTGCTCAAGACCCGGTTCGGGCACCTAAAGCGTTGTCTTGAGGCCGCTTACGACTAATGAAAATCGGGACTTGCGGAATCGCTGCCCGAGAGGCAGCCAGCCGGACAGTGTGCGGCTTTCGAAGCCGGGGTACGCTAGCTGCCTGTTGAAGAATGTAGCGTCGTCCCTTGTGG
>CAYSBP010000483.1:0-2535 GCA_964429255.1 uncultured Planctomycetia bacterium | reverse complement strand
GGCTGCTGGACTTCTTCGGTCGCAACCGAGAGGAAGTAGGCCTCGAGGCGGCGGCGCCAGCGTTCAGGCATGCCTTCGCGATAGACCTGCAGCATCTCGTCACGCATCGCCGGCGGCAGCTTGGCCCACTCGGCCTGACGACTGGCGACCTCCGCCGGATTCAAGGCACCCCGCTGCGCGCTCCCGCCCATCTTGGAGTCCGCCATCGGACTGCTGGCCTGCTTCTGCTGGCCCGGCTGTTGGCCCTGCTGCGGCTGTTGTTGCTGCTGCTTCTGTTTGGACTGGCTCTGCTGCTGTTGCTGCTGCATCTCCTCGACCTTCTTGATCAGTTGCGCCAGACGGTCTTCAATGCCCTTCTGGTCCACCTGGACCGCCTGGTCGTGCCGGTCGGCGCGGAGCTTCTCCTCGACGGCGCGCATGTCCTTCGAAAGCTTACCGAGGACGTCTTCCTCCTCGCCCTCGCCCTCGTCCTCGCCCGCTGTAAGGTCCTGGGCCACCACGGTGTCCTTGCCGCGGACCGCGCGAACGGCATCCGCGATCGCCATGCGCACGCGGTAGTCCTGCTCGGCATCCAGCACCTTCATCAGTCCTTCGAGCGAACGCTGGTCCTTGATCTCCTTCAGCGCCAGCGCCGCGCGACGACGCACGCCGGCCTTGTCGTCCTTCGAAAGCACCTCCAGCAGGCCGTCCACCGCCCGCGGGTCGCGGATCTCGCCCAACCCCAGCGCCGCCTGCGCGCGCACAGCTTCATTCGTATCCGCCAGCATCTTGGAGAGGGCATCCACGCCCGCCGCATCCTTCAATTCGCCCAAGCCAGCCGCACCGGCCAGCCGCACGCCGGCGTCGGGTTCCTTCGGGATCGCGCGGGCCAACGCTTCGACCGCAACCTTGGTCTCGCCGCACTTCGGAAGCACCTTGGCCGCCAGTTCGCGATGCAGCGCCTGCGATGCGCCCAGCGCGCCGACCAGCTTCTGGCGCTGGTCCGCCGCGACCTTCTTCAGCGCTTCCTGCGCGGACTCCTTCGATTTCACGCCGGCGGGCAGATCCGCCGCCTGCGGCGACTTGAAGTCGAAGAGCCCCGTCGAAGCCTCCCACAACACGCGCAGTTTCTTGTACGCGTCCAATGGCAGATCGTTGGTCGCGTTGCCATAGGCCTCGGGCTTGGGCTTCTCCTCGCCGGCCGCAAGGGGCAGGGCGAAGCCGGTGAGCAACAGGCAGAACAGAACCACAGGGACCGAACCACGATGCAGGCGCACAACGACTCCCCCGGCACTCGCTGTGCACGCGTCCGCCCCCGCTTCGAAGAGGGGGAAAACGACCGGCGCCAGACCGGACGCGAGCTTCAGCACCCGCGGATTTTCGATCATCGTTTTCGGGCTCATTTTTCCTGATCCTCCTGAAGCTGCTGCTCGCCCTGTTCCTTCGCCTGCTCGGCCGCCTGCTCTTCGAGCTGCTTGGCCATCTTCTCGGTGATGCGCGCGATGTCGCCTTCCTTCTGCGCCGTGCGACGCAGCGTTTCCTTCATGTCGTTCGTGAGCTTCTTCTCCGGCGTCTTGACCACCTGCTCGTCGATACGCTTGGTTCGTGCGTTCACGTCACGCTGCATGATGCGCAGCATCTTCAGTTCGGCCAGCGGCGGGACCAGCGGCGACGGGCCGCCTCCGCCACCACCACCGCCGCCGCCCTGCTGCTGCTGCTTCTCCTTCCGCTCCTTGCGCAACGCGTCCACCAGTTCGCTCAACTTGCGGACCACATCCTCCTGGATCTCCTGCGTCACCACGCCCGTCTCTTCCTTGTCGAGCCGCCGCGTGGCCTCGTGCATGTCGTCCGTGGCCGTCTGCAACACCCACTGGAAGACCGGCGATTCCTCGAGCCGCTTTACGATGGCCCCCGCGGACTGCGCCAGCGTGCCCTGCTCCTTCTGCACCGTGTTGCACTGGATCTTGGCGCGGCGCGGCAGCTCCTTCTCGGGGCCCGGACGCTGCGCTTCGACCTGCTGCGTGCGATGCAGGAGGTTCTTCTCCACCGTGAGCATCTTATTCAGCTCCTGCTCGATCTGGAAGAGCTCCTCCTGCTGGCTCTGGTTCTGCATCTGCCGCTGCATCTCATCCAGGTTATCCAGCGCGTCCTGCAGGTCATCCTCGGCCTCCTCCTGCGACGAGACCGCTCCGCTCTGCTGGCCTTGGCTCATCTGGCTGGAGGCCTGCGACTGGTTGCGTGAAGCGCTCTCGGTCGACTGCCGCGCCTTCTGGGCGTTGCGCGAACCCGTCTGGTCGGCCATCTTGTCCAGCTTGGGCTTCAACCGCTCGACTTCCTCGCGCAGCGCCTTTTGAAGTTCCGACTTCTGTTTGAGCACGTCTTTCAGACGCGGGTCCTTCTCCTGCGCGGCACGCTTGGCCAGATCGTCGAGCTGCTTCAGCGCCTGCTCCAACTCGGAGAGCGCGTGCTCCTGCTCCTTCGACGCCTTCTCGCGGTCGGGCCCTTGCTGGCCGCCTTGCTGGCCGCCTTGCTGGCCGCCTTGCTGGCCGCCTTGCT
>CAYSBP010000482.1:0-2539 GCA_964429255.1 uncultured Planctomycetia bacterium | reverse complement strand
CCGTCCTCCCCGTGCCCCTGCCCGTGCCCCTCCCCGTGCCCCTGCCCGTGCCCCTGCCCGTGCCCCTGCCCGTGCCCCTGCCCGTGCCCCTGCCCCTGCCCGACTAGACCACGCCACCTTAGGTTAGCGCTTATGCCCCCCGGCCCCCTTTCCTGCGAGGAAAGGGGGAGCGCGGCTTTTGGTCCTATCCCCCCTCCCCCTCTTTCCCACGGGAGGGGGCGTCGAACGATATGGATCGTCTTCGAATGAGGCGGAAACGGCTCCCGCCGATCTGGTGATGCACCCGGAATCACGGGTGGTGCCTTCGTGCCTTGACCACGCGCCTTGCTCCCCTGAATATGGCTTGCCTGGAGGCCACGTCCCGATGTCACCTGCGAAAGCAGCCCGGTTCCTGTTAGCGCTTTCGATTGCCGCCTTGTGCGCCGATGCCGCGCCCTGCTCCGAGCGCGAATGGCTGCCCGCAACCGTGCAAGGACGCGACGGATCGGAAATCCACGCCTTGGTCCGCGGGGCGCGTGCGTTCACGCTGCACAAAGCCGATGGCGCCATCGTCGCTCTGCGATGGGCCGATGTCGACGCCATCCGGCTTGGGGAACGCTGGCCCGTCGAGATGCATCGGCAGGCCGAGCAGGCCGTAGCCGCCCTGAAGAACGACGACTACGCCACACGACAGAAGGCGCTGGTGCAACTGCGTGCGCTGGGTCCGGCGGCCGCCGCGGCACTGCACAAAGCCACCGTAGACGACGATCCCGAAGTGGCCACGCGAGTCCGCGAACTGCTTGCGGAACTGGGCCTCGGGGACCGGGCCCCCGACGTCTCCGAGGACCATCTGTCCCTCAAGGACGGGACCGCACTGGCAGGACGCCTGAGTCCCGACGAGCTGGATCTGCACACGCGCTGGGGGCTTTTCACCTTCCCCTTGACCTCATTGATGGCCCTTCGAGCCGTGCCGGACGCCGCGTTTTCGCCGCCTTCCGCCGAGATGAGGACGACGCCCAGCCAACCGTTCGCCCCGGCCCCGATGGGGACGGCCCAGGCCTTTGTCCTCGCCGATCTGCTGGAAGACCCTGCGCAACCCCCCTCGGTCGAGACGCTTAATGCCGCGAGCTTCGACAACGTCCCGGTAGAACAGCAGAAGCTCAAGGCGGGTGACATCGTCGAGGATGTCTATGCAGGCCGGGGACTGCTGCTGCGCGCCGCAGATCCCCGTCAGCGGATCATCGTCGACGACAGCGAGCCGCTCGCCGGTCGGAGCGGTGGTCTGGCCGCCAGCGTCAACGCACCGAAGGGTCTGGGCGATCTGGATCTTCTCTTCATTCAGCCAGGCTCCTACGACGTCCAGCGACGTGAGGGGCGGCCCGCAGGGGTCCACATGATCGGCCTGATCACGGGGGGTGCGCCCGAAAGCCACCATGGGATCGAGGCCTACGACCAGCACGGCCGGCTCTTGGTGCGCAGCGACAGTTCGGCGAACCCGCGTGCCGTTGGCGGTGCTTCGTTTCTGGGCGTCCGTTCGACGGTGCCCATCGTACGCGTCCGTATCTTCCGCAAGGCTCCGGCGGACCAACCGTTGCGCATTGACGATGTGATCTTCGACGCCTGCGTCCCGGCGAACCGGGAACCCCATCAGGCGCTGTTGGAACTGAAGACAGGTGACCGCCTGGTCGGCCGTCCGGATGGCCATTCGCCGGCCGGGCTGTTCAGTTTCAGGCCCGCCTTCCTTCCCGCGATCGCCCCCGCCCTTTCGATCGGACTGCCGGACATCGTCCGGTACGAACCGCCCCTGCAACCGGACGACCAGGCAACGCTTCCGCGGCTGCCCGGCGCGCTGCATGCCGTGCGGCTCCAAAACGGCGAAGCATTTCACGCGCGGTTCATCCGACTCGACGCCCGTCAGATGGCCCTGGAATTGCCCGGAGGCGTGCAGCTGACGCTGCCGCGCGCGCTGGTCCGTAAGGTCGACCTCTGTCCACAGATGGCGGCCAGCGGCCTCGAACCGGCCACCGTCGGTGCCGACGAGAAGCCAGGCGTCGAGTTCCGTCCTAAACGCGTCGCACCCGGGGCGCCGCCCAAATCCAAACAGGATTCGGATCTGCCCCGCATGGACAACGCCGACATTATCTCGGCAGATATCGCCACCGGCGAACTGACCGTCGACCCCAAGGACGGCGCAGGCGAATGGCGTATCGATCTCTTCTCCACCCGATTTCTGGTTTTCCCGCCTGCCGCCGCATCCGGCGACGTGAAGGAACGCGAATGGGTCCTGCGCCTTCGCCAGGGCGGCTGCTTCTCCGTGGCCCTCACGGCTATCGCGGCCGATCAACTGAGCGCCGAGATGGGCGGCGCCAAAGTCACCTTCCCTGCCCGGACGGTGGCCTCCGTCGAACGCAAAAAGTAGCACCGCCGTATCGCCCCGCGGCCGCACTCCGCGTCCAGCGTCGAACCTTTTCTTCTTCTCGGAGTCGGCGTCCCATGACCCACCTCGTTGGACTTCCCTTTCCCTGTGGGAAAGGGAAGTCATTCACCTTGCCGGCCTTAA
>CAYSBP010000481.1:0-2544 GCA_964429255.1 uncultured Planctomycetia bacterium | reverse complement strand
TCGCCCACGAACATTACCTTGGCCATCGCAACACCGTCGGCGAGAACCTCCGCTACTTGGCGAGGGACCGGCACGGACGCCCGGCGGCCTGCGTGCTGTTCGGCTCGGCGGCCTGGAAGTGCGCGGACCGCGACGCCTTTCTCGGGTGGGACCGCCCCACGCGCGAACGCAACCTGCAGCACCTGACCAACAACACGCGCTTCCTCATTCCCGGCTGGGTGCAGGTTCCGCATCTGGCCAGCCATGTGCTGGGCCTGATCGTCCGGCGCATCCGTGCCGACTGGCAGGCGAAGTACGGGCATCCGGTGCATGCGCTGGAAACCTTCGTGGATCGTTCGCGGTTCAAGGGCACGTGCTACCGCGCGGCCAACTGGCTGCGGCTGGGCGAGACCCGCGGCCGCACACGCAACGACCGGCACAAGCGTATCCACGTGCCGGTCAAGGATGTGTATCTGTATCCGCTGGCGGCGAACTTCCGGGAGGCATTGTGCGATGATCACTCCTGAACAGGCGTTGGCCATCTATCATTCCGGCCCCGAAGCCGTAGTCAAGGTCATCTGCGAGTTGTCGGCTCAGGTAGATCTGCAGCAGAAGCGGGTCGAGGAGCTGGAGCGGACGGTGGCGAAGCTCTCGAAGAACTCCGCCAACTCCAGCAAGCCCCCGTCCTCGGACATCACACGGCCCAAGTCGCAACCGCGGCAGCAGGGCAAACGCAAGATCGGCGCGCAACCCGGGCATCCCCGGCACGAGCGCCCGGCCTTCCCGGAAGCCGACATCAAAAACTTCCACGACTACCGGCTCAACGCCTGTCCCGAGTGCGGCAACGCCGGGGTCACGTTCCTGGACCAACCGCCGCGCGTGCTTCAGCAGATGGAGATTAAAAAAGTCGTCGTCTTCAAGGAAGAGCACCGTTCCTATCCGGTCTGGTGCGAACACTGCGGCAAGGTCCATTATCACCCATTCCCCGAAGCGGTGGTCAAGGAAGGCTTGTTCAAGGAGCGGCTCACCGCGCTGGTGGCCTACATGAAGTCCGTCGATCACGCCTCCTTCTCCACGATCCGCAAGTTCGTGCGCGACGTGATGGGCGAAAAGGTCTCCCGCGGCTACCTGCGCAAGGTCGTCGAAAAGGCATCCGCCGCGTTGGACGCGCCCTACGCCGAACTGCTCGACCGGCTGCCGCTGGAGCAGGTGCTCAACGTCGATGAAACCGGCCACAAGGACAACGGCGACAAGTTCTGGACCTGGGTGTTCAGGGCCGAGCTGTACGTGCTGTTCAAGATCGACAAGTCCCGCGGCTCGAAGGTTCTGCTCGATGTGCTCGGCAAGGAATTCGACGGCGTGCTCGGCTGCGATTACTTCTCCGCCTACCACAAGTACATGAAGGATTTCAACATCACCATGCAGTTCTGCATCGCCCATCTGATCCGCGACATCAAGTTCCTGACGGGGCTGTCCGATCCCGCCACCCGCGCCTATGGCACGCGGTTGCTCGCGGCGGTCAAGGCGATGTTCAAGATCATTCACCGCCGCGACGAGACCGACCCGGCCGCCTTCCAGCGCGCGCTCGAACAAGCCCGCGACCGCATCCTGGAGGAGGCACTGCGCGACGTGCCATCCCGCCTGGACGCCAACGGCAAGGAACTCAAGCGCGAAGCCTTCAACATGGCCAAACGCTTTCGCGACAACGGCAAGGCCTACTTCGAGTTTGTCACCACCCCCGGCATCGGCCCCACGAACAACCTCGCCGAGCAAGCCGTGCGCTTCGTCGTGATCGACCGGCGTATCACGCAAGGCACGCGCAGCCTCAAGGGACGCGAGACCTGCGAACGACTCTGGACCGTCGTCGGCACCTGCGCCATGCAGGGCCGGTCTGCCTTCGAGTTCATCCTCACGGCCGTTCGGGCCTACTTCCGCGGCGAACCCGCCCCATCCCTGTTACCCGCCTTGGGCTGATGTGCCCGGCGCCCCCGCCGAAGGGCCGCCGGGCTGAACCCGCCCAAACGGCACGCTTTCCCTCATCGGGTTTGAATGCTCCCGCCAGGTGTTGTCAGGATAGGAACGAAAACCCGGAATCGATTGACGAGAACGGGCGACCCAGCCTTCGCGCTTCGATTGCTACGTCGGGCAGGCTGAGAACATTCCCATCGTCCACCTGCCTGCGCCGCGTGCGTCGCGGCAGGCAGGCCCCTCTCGTCGCCCGCCATCGTGAGCCGAAACGCTCAGCCATCATACATGCTGAGCTTGCTCATAGGTTGGACTGAACTGAACCCCGTGAACGGCTACTCTCTGGCCGGCCAGTTCGAGCATGGCCTGACCGTCGTTGTGGCATGAGCCCCGGGGTTCCAAGGCACATCCTTGCTCATGCTCCGGACCACGAGCAGGGATGCTCGTGTCACATCCGAACCTTGTCAGAGGCGAGGGGTTCAGGATGCGAGATGCGAGATTCAGGATACGAGATGGCATGGCCACATAGGGCGGCGACGATCTGTCCAATCCCGGTTCAGGACAACGCCAAAGGCGTTGCGGTCACCAGCCAAGGGTTGG
>CAYSBP010000480.1:0-2549 GCA_964429255.1 uncultured Planctomycetia bacterium | reverse complement strand
TGGCGCCTCGTTGGCCGGTTGCCGCCCGTAGTAGACCTCGTTCGGCGTACGGCCGCCGAGGGACATGTGCGGACGCGCTTGCTTCGGGGGACATGGTATTCATCTCACCATTCCATCCCCATCCGCCGATCGGCACGCATCTGCACGCGGCCCCCTACGGCACCGCTCCTGCCCCACACGCGCAACGCCACGCGGGCAGCGCGCGTCCGGCTCCGGCAGCGGCGCTTGGCGGCGCACGACGTCCGCGGGGGCCGCTCCACTCTCAGTGCCTCGCCGTCGTCATCGCACCGGCTCATCGGGCATAGGGGTCGGACCAGCGCGGCCAGCAAAGGCCAGCGCGTTCAGCAGGAAGATAAGGCCTGCCGGGGCAACAAGCCGAAGCCCCGTAGCTCGGATGGAGGAGGGGAGGGAAACCAAACTTTCGAAGCCCATCGACGAACTGTCACCGCGGGTGGCAAGCGAGTCATCGGGCCGCAACTACAAGTGAATGCGAAGTAGCCTCGAAAACCCAAGAACCGAGGGCCGAGTGCTTTGGTCCGGTGCGAAGGCAGTAGGAACGGAGCTGACCGGCTACCGTCCGTTCCCCTCGGCGGGGTGTTTGCAGCGGCACGTTGACAAGGACGCGTTGGGAACTGGCGAAGCCCTCGGAGCCCCGACGGAGAAATCTGCGGAAGCGAGGTAGGCGACTATAACCGGAGCCCCCGGGAAATGACGCCGACGGCTCAAGGGTGACGGACGGGCCCGTAGTAGCGATGAAGCGGAGTAATGTCCGTGGAGCGAAGGGGCCCTGCTGACGACGTTTCGAATCCAAAACGGAAAGGCAGGGGCGGCATGACAAAACCGTCTATCAGTCTGCAAGAACTGAGGAAACGGATGTACCTCAAGGCGAAGGCTGAACCGAACCATCGGTTCTGGGGTCTGTACGTTCACGTCTGCAAGATGGAGACGTTGCGCGAGGCGTACCGCAACGCGAAAGCCAACAACGGAGCGCCGGGCATTGACGGCGTGACGTTCGAGGATGTCGAGCGATCGGGAGCCGAGGCACTCATCGAACAGCTCCGTGACGAACTGACCTCACGCACGTATCGGCCGCTACGCAATCGCATCCACGAGATCCCCAAAGGCGACGGTCGCATGCGTCGACTCGGGATTCCCGCGATACGTGATCGCGTGGTCCAGGGAGCGTTGAAGCTCATCCTGGAGCCGATCTTCGAAGCCGACTTTCAGGATGGCTCGTACGGCTACCGGCCGAAACGTAGCGCTCATCAGGCAGTGCAACGCGTGGCCACGGCGATCGCGGGAGGCAAGACGCATGCGATCGACCTGGACCTCAAGTCATACTTCGACACAATTCCACACGGCGGCCTCTTGGCCAAAGTGGCGAAGCGCGTCAACGATGACGACGTGATGCATCTGCTCAAGCTGATACTCAAAGCTGGAGGCAAGCGGGGAGTTCCGCAGGGCGGAGTGATCTCACCACTGCTCAGTAATCTCTATCTTAATGAGGTAGACGAGATGCTCGAGCGAGCGCGCCGCACGACCATGGGCGCCGATGGCTGGGACCGCGTTCAGTATGCCCGCTTTGCGGACGACCTGGTGATTCTGGTCGATGGGCATCGGCGATGGGAGTGGCTGCGGGTGGCCGTGTACCGGCGCACACTGGAAGAGCTGGCAAAGCTCGATGTACGAGTGAACGTAGAGAAGTCACGCAGAGTTGATCTCACCGAAGCGCACGCATCGTTCACATTCATGGGATTCGAGTTCAGGCGAGTGCGAGGCGGCAGTGGCAAGTGGCGTCCGTCCTTTGCGCCACGCGCCAAGTCGCGCACGGCCCTGTTGGAGAAACTCAAGGGTGTGTTCCGCATGCATGTGTCTCATCCCATTCGCCTCGTCATCGCCAAGATCAATCCGATCTTGCGTGGCTGGGTGAATTACTTCCGAGTGGGCAATTCGTCGCGCTGCTTCTCCTACGTTCGTCAGTGGATCGAGCGCAAGATCCGGCGGCACCTGATGCGCGCGCGACACCGCAATGGATTCGGCTGGCAACGGTGGAGCAAGGCGTGGTTGTACTATGCGCTCGGATTGCATGCTGACTACGCGATCCGGCGTATGCCACGTCTTGCAGCACGACCGGCCGAGGTCGCCACATAACCCTTGAAGTGAAGTTGTCAGGTGAGCGTAGTGCGGGAAATCCGCACGCTGCGTTCGAAGTGGCGGGGACTGGAAACGGAGTCATGGTGATGCTCGTGAGGCACTCCCAACGGAAACGGGGAGTAACAGATAGGCACACCTACGGCCACCGCGCCAGTCCTCGACCCTACAAGCAACAGCCACTCTCCCACGGACTTGAGTCCAATCCGCCCCCTCGTATCACCCCTTACAGCTTACATTCCGCACATCTCAGCCGCGATTTCTCTCGTTGCCATCTGAGTCACCGCTTGCTCCAGTATTGACTCTGCGACATCCCAAGAAGGCGGAGAATGCTCAGCTGCAACTCGCTCAGGTTGGGTTCAAACGTCTTCACCATCGTGTCTTGCTGATACAGGTGG
>CAYSBP010000479.1:0-2560 GCA_964429255.1 uncultured Planctomycetia bacterium | reverse complement strand
CCCCGTCCTCCCCGTGCCCCTGCCCGTGCCCCTGCCCGTGCCCCTGCCCGTGCCCCTGCCCGTGCCCCTGCCCCTGCCCGACTAGACCACGCCACCTTAGGTTAGCGCTTATGGGGCGAAGGGGAAGGCCCTGACGGTGACCCCAGGATATGGGTGACCCGCAGAGAGTCCCGGGTATAATGCCGACGGTTCGGTATCATGGGGTCCGGCGTCTGGAGCCGGACGGTCATATGGGGATTTGCGCATGTCGTACCTACGAGTCCTTCTGGCGATGCTCTTGCTGGGCGGTAGTGCGACGGCCAGCGGCGCCGACCAAGACAAAGCGCGTCTGTTCAACACGTTCTTCCTGGACGGCGATCGGGTCACCTACGTACTGACGCTGCGTGCGGACCGCACGTTCGAGTTGTACACGCCGGACGGCCAGGTGCTTCGCGGGAACTACACTGCGAGCAGCAAAGCCCTCGGGTTCAAGTTCGAAGGGGGGAGGCGTCACTTCGAATTCGAATTCGATGGCTCGGACGTCAAACTCAGGCCGACGGAGATGGACCAACCGCGGGCCGGAAGCATCCTCGGAACGCTCCCGCCCATCGGATCGGATTCGAAGGCCGTGTTGGTATCCATCCAGAACTGGCGGAAGCGTGGTCTGCCGACGGAACCCAACCGGCCGGCGAGCGCGGCACTCGCAACGCCCGCCGCAACGCCCACGCCGCCCGTCATCTCCGCCGTGCCTCCGGTCGTTTCCGCGGCGCCGGCCGTCGTGCCCACGACACTGAATGCCGCACCGCCCACCGTGGACGCACCCAAGGAGATTGTGGGGACCTATTCGTGGATCGATGCCCGGGAGCGTGCGGCCCTTCTCCGGTTGCGCGACGGAGGCACGTTCGACTACATCTCGCCCGACGGTCACCGGGACGGCGGGACCTATCTGTATCTCAACGGGGAACTGAACCTGGACTCCGGGTTCTGGCGCAGGCATTTTCTGGTGTCCTCTGTCGAGAACGGACTTTCCCTTGCCCGTCGGGAGACGGATGTCCTGAAACTCGGTGACGGCCTCGGCGAAATGGCGCCCGCTCGGGGCCGTGCGACCTGGACCAAGGTCAACGACAGTGTTCCCGCCCCGTCGGTCAAGTCCGTCACGCCTCTGGTCGCGGAGCCGGTCGCCCCGCCTGTGGCGCCGATCGTCACCGTACCGCCGTCCGATCCTCCGGTGCCCGTGGCGACTCTTCCGGCGGCGTCGCCCAAGCCGGTGGAGCCCGCGCCGCCCGTGGTGCCCGCCGAGACCGTCAGACCTGCGGGCCTTGCGCAACTGGTCGGAACCTTCACCCATCGGCCCAATCCCCTGGTCAGCGAAACATGGACGCTGTGGGACGGGGGACAGTTCGAGTACGGGGACAGCAACGGCGCCAAGGTCGCCGGTACGGCCGCCCTGGAGGGTGACCGGCTCCGCCTCCAGTCCGGCGAGGTCGTGCGCTTGTTTGCCGTCCGCATCGAAAAGGACGGCGGGCTGCTCTTGACCCGCCTTCCCGAGGATGCCCCGCGGATCCTGAATGATCTGGCGTCCATGTCCCCTTCCGTGCTCAAGAGCGCGCGGTACGATAGGAAGTAGCCGCACCTTGCGCTGCGATACGCTCGGCTATTCACCGGGAATGAATCATGCAGGATAGGGCAAGGCGATGACCGAAACGCGAAAACCGAAGGGGAAGATACAGAAGAGGGTCGATCGAGTTCGTCGGTTCACCACCTGGGCGTATCGGAACGTCGTCAACGGCGTGCGCATCGCGCGCGAACTGAAGGCCCCGCGATTTCCCGTCTCGGACCTGACCCGCTACGAACGACGCTTCCGTTCGCAATACGGGGAGGACGGCCTTCTCCAGGCGATCTTCCGGATCCTCGGGACAACCGATCGGTACTGCGTTGAGTTCGGCGTGGGCAGCGGTCGCGAGTGCAACACGGCCCATCTGGTCGGCCGTCGCGGGTGGACCGGGTTGTGGATGGATGGCAAGGTGCCCAAACGTTCCACGGCACTTCCCGTGCGCGCGGAGTTCATCACCGCCGAGAACATCGTGGATCTCTTCCGGAAGTACAACGTCCCCGCCGAGTTCGATTTGCTGTCCATCGACATCGACGGCAACGACTACTGGATCTGGAAGAAGCTGTCCGCCTACCGGCCTCGCGTTCTCGTGGTCGAGTACAACGCCAGCATCCCGCCCACCGAGGCCAAGGTGATGCCCTACGATCCGTCCCACGTATGGGACAAGACGGACTATTACGGGGCCAGTCTTCTGGCGTTCGAGCAGTTGGGCCGCTCCAAAGGATACTCGCTGGTGGCCTGCGAAAGCTATGGGAACAACGCGTTCTTCGTTCGCGACGACGTGAACGGTGGTTGCCTGCTGACACCTGGCGCTGCGGCCCTGTACAGGCCTCCCCGGTTCCACGGCGGAAAGGGCCACATTCGCAACACAGAAAAATCGCTGGTCGACGCGCCGCAGCTGTAGCCGCCCGCTGAAACACGCCCGGGAGGGAGGGGTGCACGACCGGTGCTGCGTGAATGCCAGGATAC
>CAYSBP010000478.1:0-2563 GCA_964429255.1 uncultured Planctomycetia bacterium | reverse complement strand
CGAACCCGGCCACCTGGGCTTCGAAAAGGAAATCCAGAAGCGATTGGAGTATTTCGCGCGCGTGAGAGAACGGCTGCGAGCGGAGACCGAGACGGAAACGAGCTAGTCTCCTGTAAGGCGAATGTGTTGAATTTTTTCTAAAGGCCTTCGTCGACGGTCAGGACCTCTGCCAAGAGAGGCTTCGGCGGTGGGTGAGACCGTTCGGTCCAGTGCGGTCTTCCTGGCCTGTGGTCTGTCGGTCGCGGCGATCAACGCCATGGCCATCAAGCATCCAGTATCCGGCTACAGCAGTCCTTCAAACGCCCGCTGGGCCCAATGGAGCACGGCGCGGGCATCTTCGCGGTCGGTACGTTTGACTTCCGCCTGCAGGATGTTCAGCGCCGTGCGCGCTTCGGTCTCGGCGTACTTCTGAAGCGCTTTCGAGCCGGCATCCGTGGCGCTTGCCTCCTGCTGCTTTGCCTTGGCCTGCGCCTCCAGTTCCTCGGCGGCCTTCAGTGATTCCTCGGCACTCACGAGTTCGGCCCTCGCAGCCTGCAAGGCCAGATCCCGTTCCACGTGCTGGGTGGGGGTTTCTCCTGTCGGGCCAGCTGGGCCGGCGCTTCCCGTGCCCGTTGCGGGCGGTTTGAGAGAGCCGAGCTTGTCGATATTCGCACGCAGCGTATTGATGCGACTACGGAGCGCCCTGGTTTCCGCGCTCTGTTCCTGCGCCTGCGACTGAAGTTCCTGTGCCAGACGCCCCAGATTCAGCGCGTTGCCGCGGCTCTTCATGGCGAGTTTAAAGAGAACCTTGGCACGCGAAGCGGCTGCCCACCCCAGCGTGGCGCTCAGTTCGCGCCGGCCTTCCATGGTAATCTGGTCGGACCACAGTTTGATGGCCTGTTCGTAGCCCGTCTGGGCTTCCTCCAAGTGCCCCATTTGCTTCAAAGCAATGCCCCGGTTCAGATAGGCCATGGCAAGTTCGTTTTTCAATTCGTCGCGTTGTTCTCGATGGACCAGTTCATCCCAGATTCGAATGGCCTGATCGAAGCATTCCAGCGCTTTCGGAATGCTCTGCAGGCCGACATGAAGAAACCCGTGATCAATGCAGAGGCCGGCCAGTTCATGGCGCAGTTCAGGATGACCCGAGGCGATAAGGTCTTCACAGCGTCGCTGAAGCGCGTAGAGCGCCACATGATCGTGCTGGGCCTGCGCCTTCAGCCCAAGTGAACTTTCGCTACTCCGCACGCCGATGGCCGTGGGCTTGCCCATTGCGCGCTCGATCCGTTCCCCCCACTCGTGAATCGAGAGCCACTGAGCGCCGCTGGCCTTGGACCACCGGGCGTGCGCGATGATCAGCCGGTTGCCCAGATGCAGCGCCGCAGGCGCTCGGCGCGCGTGTTCGCGTCCCAGAAGCTGGCGATAGGCCAGACGCAACTCCTGCGCGACTTCACTCGCGGAATTCCAGCGATCCCCGATGCGCGACGCGAAGCAGCGTTTCAGTATCGACGCCACCGCATTCGGCATGGCCGGCAGCGGCTTCTCGGGTGCCGGGCCTTTGAGATACGTCTCCAGGGCGCGCAAGCCCGTGCGCCCGCCCCATTCAGGCGCACAACCGACCGCACGCAGTTGATCGAGTGTCAATTTCGCGCGGTTATCGGGCTCCTCTTCCTTCTTCGGCTCGGGCGGCGCCTCGCCCCACGTCACCACGCCCGCGAACATCTCGAAGACGTTCAGCCCCCAGCACCAGAGATCCGATGTCTCCGTGATCTCCCCGCCATCCGTCACTTCGGGCGAAGCGTAGACCCGCGAAGGCCTCTCCGCCGGCTTCCCATCCGCTCGAAACGCATTCGCGATGACACGCGCCATCCCCATGCCGGTGATCCGGACGATGCCCTTCGAGGAAACGAAGACGTTGGTCGGCTTCAGGTCACCGTGCACCAACTTCAGGCCTTCGAGGGCCTGCAGCCCCCACGCCATCTGTATCGCGATGTCCAGGATCCGTTCCAATACCGTCTTTTCGTCGCCCGCGTACAGCTTGCTGCGGATCACCTCCTTGAGACACGTGCCTTCCATCAGCTCGTCGAAGACGTCCACCTCATTGCCCTGCACACGGAGGAACCGGCATGCACCAAGGTGCGGGTGCTCGGGAAGATACACCCACGTCTGCAACTGCGCGAGAAACTCATTGCGCGTCCCGTCGTCCAGAAACACCACGCGTTTAACGGCGTAGACCCGATCGTCACCCGTGTTGCGCACGAGGTAAACCGGACCAAGACCACCCGAACCCAACTGGCGACCGACCTCGAATTCGTCGAAGATGCGTAGACCTTCGTTCCATACAGGCAGCTCGACCTGAACAGGCGATACAGGCTGCTGCTCTGTCGAAATCGCGGCCGGCTGTGCTTCCACCGCTTCTGTGGCGGCATCGCCATGAAGCCACTTCCCAAACCAACCGGTGATTCTAGACATGCGCCTCGTTCTATTCCGCCCGGATCACGGCAGACCAACCGTCACGTCACCCCTCCGCCCGCGCACCCTCCCAATCGTACGAATCGGACCGACAGGGAAAATACTTTTTTGCGGG
>CAYSBP010000477.1:0-2569 GCA_964429255.1 uncultured Planctomycetia bacterium | reverse complement strand
CTAAAACCTCGATGGCAATTTCCCCCTCTTTCGCGTGCAGCAACGAGTAGATGGGTGGCAAATGTGCATCGAACCGTATATCTACGACACTACCACGCACCGAGACCACCGCGCCAAGGTTCGAAGGACTGTTGTTGTTCTTCATGTTTGCTCTCGCTGATCTATCGTCAGTTTCATTTGGGCACACGTCTTTTCTCGCCATCGCTTTCTCTTTCTACGCTCCCTCCCGACTCACCTTCAGTTCCGGGGTGAGTATCTTTGTTTTATTTTCATATTTTGCACCGCAATTACAGTCTCACTTTCCGCAGGCGCAAGGCGTTGGTCACCACAGAGACAGAGCTAAGACTCATCGCCGCGGCGGCGAAGACCGGGCTGAGCAGAATGCCGAAGAACGGGTAGAGTATCCCCGCTGCCACCGGTACGCCCAGACAGTTGTAGACAAAGGCAAAGAAGAGGTTCTGGCGGATGTTGCGCATCGTACCGTGGCTCAGTCGACGGGCCTTGGCGATGCCACGCAGATCACCCTTGATGAGCGTCACGCCGGCACTCTGCATGGCGACGTCGGTACCCGTCCCCATGGCCACACCCACGTGGGCCTGCGCCAGGGCCGGGGCATCGTTGATTCCGTCTCCGGCCATCGCTACCATCCTGCCCTCGTCCTGGAGCTTCTTGACTACCTCGTTCTTCTGCTCGGGCAGCACCTCCGCCTCGACCCGGTCGATCCCGAGCTTCCTCGCCACGGCCTCGGCTGTGGTACGGTTGTCGCCTGTCAGCATGATGATCTCGACCCCTTCGCGATGCAGCAATTCTACCGCCTCGGGCGTCGACTCCTTGATGGGGTCGGCAACACCCAGAAGTCCGGCCGGCTTACCGTCAGCGGCCACAAACATTACCGTCTGGCCGTCACGGCGGAGCTCCTCCGCGCGTTCGAGGAGGCCGCCCGCCTCGATTGATTCTCCCTCCAGCATCCGCTGGTTGCCCAGCACGACGGCCCGGCCTTCTATTCGGCCGCGCACTCCCTTGCCTGTGACCGACTCGAATTCCTTTGCCTCGACCAGGGTTATCTTGCGTTCCTCTGCACCGCTGACGATCGCTGCGGCCAGGGGATGTTCGCTGCCCCGCTCCAGACTGGCGGCCAGCTTCAACAATTCCTCGCCCGCCATGTCCTCCACCGCCTCGACGGTTACCAACTTCGGCCGCCCCTCGGTGAGGGTGCCGGTCTTGTCGACCACCAATGTGTCGATCTTCTCCATCAGTTCCAGCGACTCGGCATCACGGATGAGGACACCGGCCTGGGCACCGCGACCCACGCCGACCATCACCGACATCGGCGTAGCCAGTCCTAAGGCGCACGGACACGCGATAATGAGCACTGCCACGGCGTTGACCAGCGCGTAAACCATCGCCGGCGCAGGACCCCAGATCGACCAGACGACAAAGGTGATCACGGCGACGCCGACCACGGCCGGCACGAAGAAACCCGCCACCACATCGGCCAGTTTCTGGATGGGCGCCCGACTGCGCTGTGCCTGGCTCACCATCTGAACGATCTGCGCGAGCATCGTCTCGCTGCCGACCTTCTCGGCTTCGATCAGCAGGCCCCCGGTCTGGTTGATCGTCGCACCGATCACCCGCTCCCCCTTGCCCTTCTCCACCGGAATGGGCTCGCCGGTGATCATCGATTCGTCCACCGCACTCTTGCCCTCGAGTACACGGCCGTCCACGGGCATCTTCTCGCCCGGGCGGACCCGGATCCGGTCTCCGATCTGAACCTGCTCGAGCGGCACGTCCTCCTCGGAGCCGCCCTCTCGCACCACGCGTGCCGTCTTGGCCGCCAGGCCGAGAAGTGCCTTGATCGCACCGCTGGTGGACTTCCGGGCTCGCAGCTCGAGGACCTGGCCCAGCAGCACAAGCGTCACGATCGAGGCCGCCGCCTCGAAGTAAACCGGTACGACTCCGTTGCTGCGGAATGCTGAGGGGAAGATCCCCGGCGCCACCGCCGCCACTGTGCTGTACGTCCAGGCAACACCCGTGCCCAGGCCGATCAGGGTGAACATGTTCAGGTTCATGGTCTGCAGGGAACGGAGGGCCCGAACGAAGAAGGGCCAGCCTCCCCATAGAACGACCGGCGTCGCCAGGGCCAGTTCCACCCATGTGGAGATACGCGGAGCCACCCACTCATGAATCGGCAGCCCCACGTGCTCGCCCATGGCGAGCAGGATCACCGGGACCGTCAGAACCAGGCTCAGCCAGAACCGGCGGCTCATACTCTTCAGCTCCGGATCCTCCTCCTCTTCCTCAGTCACCGTCGCGGCCTCGAGAGCCATACCGCACTTGGGGCAGCTCCCCGGCCCCTGTTGTTTCACGTCGGGATGCATCGGACAGGTGTATACGGTCCCCTCGTCCCCTTTCCCGGACCTGCGTTCTTCCTCATGGGCCGCCTTGGGGGGCTGTTCTCCTGTTGGGCTTTCCCCCCCATACTTCTCTGGCACTGCCCTGAACTTTTCCAGGCACTTGCCGGAGCAGAAAAAGTATGCTTTTCCCTTGTATTCATACGTGTGCTTTGTCC
>CAYSBP010000476.1:0-2572 GCA_964429255.1 uncultured Planctomycetia bacterium | reverse complement strand
CGTTCGGTGAGGAGATAAGATGAAACGAGATATGAACCTGATTCGGCACCTGCTCGCCTACGTCGAAGAGCAACCGGCTGGCAGCATCGTTCAGCAGGTCACCGTTCCCGACGGAACCGACGGCCCCACAGTCGGCGAACACATCGACCTCATGATCGAGCGACGTCTGATCGAGGGTGACGTTGTCGATGTCAACGCACCCGCATTCGTGATCCAGCGGCTCACGTGGGAGGGGCACGATTTTCTCCAAGCGGTCCAGAACGACACCGTCTGGCAGAAGATCCTTGGCAAGGCCAAGGATCTCGGTGGGTCCATGACCCTTGAGATTGCGAAGGAACTGGGCAAGAAATACCTCATGGAAATTGCCGGTGTGTGAAACCACAGATCACCGAACATGACGCCGGAGCATATTTCCAAAGGCCGCGGACGGCCTTCGGAAAATGCTCAGCGTCGGCGTTGGGCACATAAGATAGTAGGAACAGACATGCATCTCGCGAAAGGGGAGGCACCCTATGCCCGTTAAAATCGCCGTCGTTGGCACCGGTAATGTGGCTCGGAACAATTACCTTCCGTATCTATCAAAACAGAAAGATGTTGTTCTGACGTATTACTCGCGCACCCGATCGAAAGCCGAGGCGTGTGTCGGGATTTTTGGCGGGCGCGTAGCCAATTCCATCCGGGAACTCCTCGCGGATGAACCCGATGCGGTGCTGGTGCTGACGGCGGAGACGCAACGGTTCGAGGCCGCCATGGCGCTGCTCGAAGGCAAACCCAAGCGGCTTTTCTTCGAGAAGCCGCTCGTAGCGCAAAACGGGCAGGCCAAGGTATGCGAGGACGATTTCTTCAAGGCCCGGGAGGTTCTTCAGCACGCCAAGGCTGTTGGCGCGGAAACGGCTATGGTCTTCAACTATCGCTTTTTCGAGCAGACGGTCCGCGCACAGAAGATGATCGACGAACGCCGTTTCGGCAAACTGACGCAGGCTTCGCTTTTCGTGAATTATGCCTGCTGGAGCCACTGCATCGACCTGCTGCATCTCTTCGGCGGGCGGGCGGCGCGGATTTCGGCGCTGGCGGGGGAGGTTCCGTACAATAGCGCCGTGGATGTGATCGGCTCCTTTCAGTTGCTGAATGGCGCCAGCGGGACAATCCTGGGCACGAGTGGAAGTGATTTCAATTTGCCGCTGTACGATCTGATCTTCAATTTCGAGTGCGGCAACATGCGCTTCAGCGATCTGGACGGTCCGTTGGAAATTTTCGATCCCACCACGCGCTACCGTGAGTCACACCTGCTCATTGGCAACCACTCGCGCTGGGACCAATACCAGGCATCCTTCGAAAAGTCACTGGCGGCCTATCTGGATTCGATCCGGCGTGGCGCCCCCCCGCCAGTGCCGGGACTGGCCGGACTTGAGGAGCTTCAATTCGAGGCCGCCCTGCAGCGGTCGATCGCGCAGAAACGGCCGATTGACATCCAGCAGGAATTCTCGCTGGACACATAAGGAGGTTGTCGGATGCAAAGCGTCAAATTGGATGGCAAACGGAGCGTGCGCGTGGTCGAAGTGGCCGACCTTGTACCCGGAGCAGGCGAAGTTCTGGTCGAAACGGCTGTTTCGGCGCTCTGCGGCAGCGAATTGCATGGCTACGACGGTGATGGACAGGAACAGGGCAATAGCGGCCACGAAGCCGTCGGCTCAATCGTCAAGCTTGGTGCGGGCGTATCCAACCTACAAGTCGGTCAGCGGGTCGGGGTGAGCGCCATCGCCGGTTGTGCAAGTTGCGCGTACTGCGCCCAGGGGCAGTATACATGGTGTCCGAAGCTGAAGTTCTACGGGAACATGCATGCGGAGCGGTTCCTGGCTGCTGCCAACGCCTGTCATCCGCTGCCTGATGATGTCTCGTGGGATGCGGGCGTATTGCTGACCGGCGATGGCCTGGGCGTGCCGTATCACACGTCCACCAAGATCTCGTCGCCGCAGATACAGACGGTGGCTGTGTTTGGGGTCGGTCCGATCGGACTGGGCAATGTTCTCATGCAGGCGCATCTGGGCCGTCGCGTGATTGCCATCGACATCTCCCCGGCGCGGCTGGCAATGTCGAAACATCTGGGCGCCAGCGATGTCGTAAACGCCAAGGAAAGCGATCCGGTCGCGCTCGTGCGCAGTCTGACCAACGGCGTTGGCGCTGACGCCTGCATAGAGGCGGCGGGCCGCCCGGAGACGGCCCTGGCTTGTTTTGCCGCCGTGCGCACAGCCGGTACAGTGGTCTTCAACGGCGAACAGAAGGCGCTGCCCATCTCTCCCAGCGAGCAGTTCATCCGCCGCGACATCACGGCGGTCGGCGCCTGGTTCTACCACTTCTCCGAGTTCGGCGGGATGCTGGCGCTCTATCGCAACGGATTGCGCGTGCGGGATCTGATCTCGGATCGCTATCCGTTCTCCGAAGCGCCGGCCGCGTTCGAGAAGTTCGCCTCCGGCCAATCTGCCAAGGTCATCCTTGACTACCAATAGGAGTGTCCAACCACCGCCTGCACTTTACGTCGCGTTCCGCGCCGAAAGTGAGGCGCGGCGTGTTG
>CAYSBP010000475.1:0-2577 GCA_964429255.1 uncultured Planctomycetia bacterium | reverse complement strand
CTGGATGCTTTTTGATCGTGGAATCAGGAGCCACAGTAAAGGAAGCGCAAACGCTTCTACGCCACTCCACGCCGAACCTGACGATGAATGTCTACGCGCGCGCCCGGAAAGAACGCCTTGTTGATGCGGCTAACCACGTGGGGCACGCCGTACTTGATCGCAGCGGGTGTGCAACCGGCGTGCAACGGGAAAACCCGCCAAGGCCTCAGACAGGTACAACTTCAGGTAGGAAAGAAGCTTCGGAGGAAGAAAAAATGGTGGGCGCACAGGGACTCGAACCCCGGACCTCATGGGTGTGATCCATGCGCTCTAACCAACTGAGCTATGCGCCCACACCGCGGACATCCTATGCGGGTGATGGTCCTCCGCAAGTGCCGTCTGCGGAAGGTTTGCAGGCCGGGTGTAGTCTTACTGGCGCGGGGGATGTGCGCGGCGTCGCGGTGGGTGCCATGGACCCCGCGGTCGTAGGCCGCGTCCGTGGTCGGTCCGAGCCGGATGTCCCGCCACGGGTACGCACGCTGATTTCTATTTTCGGAGTCTTCGGCGCGGGGTGCGCATCCGCCATGTCACGGCCGCCATTCTTCGGCCACGGCCTGAAAGGGTGAGCCCGTTCGCAAGAGTCATTTCCGAACAGGTGCCGGCCTCCGGTCGTCCACGAACGAATGATTACCGCCACTTCACGCCGGAGCCGCGCAGGTACTGCCAGGCTGAATCCAGCGTCATCGCGCCGTACAGCACACCCGCCAGCGGCAGCGTGCTCGCCCAGAAGACGGACTGTCCGTAAAAGGCCGTCATCGGCCGGTAGAGCGCCGCCATCACCGCCCAAGCGAGCAAGCCCTTCAGTGCCACCAGTGCGGACCAGAAGAGTGGAACCTCCACACTGCCGGCGGTTCCAAGCATCAACAGAACTGCGCCCGCCAGAAGCAAGGTGGGCGGGACGACGAACGTCAGCAGCAGGCCGACCTGCGAGATCACAAGCCGCAGCCACGAGTACTTCAACTCCGTGAACGCCGATCGGCTAACCATCTTCCAGATGGCGTCCAGCGAGTCGTATGCGCGCAGGCTCGTGACGTCTTCACGGCTCAAGGCCAGGCGCAGCGGCGCTCCGGGCTTCTTGATCTGGCGTGCCAGCGTGCAGTCGTCGATCAACGCACCTTTCATGGCCGCGAAGCCGCCGGAATCGCCGAGCGCTCCAACGTCCAGCAGTACGCAGCCGCCCGCAGCGCCCGCCATTGACGCTTCGGGGCGGTTCACCTGCCGCATCGGATAGAGCAGGTTGAAGAAGAAGACAAACGGCGGGATCAGAAGCTTCTCCGCCGGTGAAACGCAACGCAGACGCGCCATGCGGCTGTTGAGCGCCAGCCTGGAGTGTTCACTCTCCGCAACCAGGCGCCGCAACGAGCCTGCCGAGTGGCGGATGTCGGCGTCGGTGAGGAGGACGTATCGAGGAGCGGGGAGCGAAGAGCGGGGAGACGGTACCCCCTCGACGTTGTCCGGGGCCGTGTGCCTGCCTGCCCTGCGCGATGCCGAACGGTCGAACGGCTCTTCCATGTTGGGGGGCGGGGCTTCTGCGGAGTCGCTGATCGTGAATTCAACCCCTTGCTGCAACGCCCAGACCTTGCCCACCCAGCCTTCAGGGATCGGTTTGCCTTGGAGCACGGTGAACCGCTCTTCCGCGGCACATTCCGCGGCCAGTCGTCGCGCGATGTCAGCCGTGTCGTCCTCCGACCGGTCGTCGATGACGATGACACGGAAGGGACCGGGGTAGTCCTGCCTGAGCAGGTGTGGCAGCGTCTGCGGGAGCGACCCGGCCTCGTTGCGGGCGGGAACCAGGATCGCCACAGCGGGCCATTCGGGTGGCGCGGGCGGTTCAGCGGCCTCTTCGCCGACGGGTTGGGCGTCCCATGGGCGCGCGGGATGGAGCAGAATCGCCAGCCAGATCAGCAGCGAAACGGTTCCCATGATCGACAAGGCGATGGGCCAGATCATGATGAGATCAGTGTGACATGATTTTCACGTGGCACAAGCGTCCTTGCGTGTAGCCATGATGCGGACGGATGTGTGCCGGCGGCCGACCGCTTCATGGCCGCAAGCCGGAGGCCACAAAACAGCGCCGCCCAAGGTCGTGGACCTCGGGCGGTGTAATTTTCCACGGAGCGGCGACCGCGATTAGTAAGCTTTGATCTTGATGTCAACGCCGACGGGCAGACTCAGCTTGCCGAGCGCGCCGACGGTCTTGGAGCTGGGTTCGAGGATGTCGATGAGGCGCTTGTGCGTCCGGATCTCAAACTGCTCGCGCGACTTCTTATCGGCGTGCGGGCTGCGCAGGACCGTGTAGCGTTCGATGCGTGTGGGGAGGGGAATGGGTCCGCGAACCTTGGCCCCTGTTGCCTTCGCCCGTTCCACGATAACCTGAGCCGACTGATCGAGGAGTTCGTGGTCGTACGCTTCCATCCGAATGCGTATCTTCTCAGCCATGGTTCGTATCGCTTCCTTCACTGTACGCAACGTCCGGCGATCCGCACCTGGCCGCGGGCCTATCCCAGGGACCTAGAGTCACAGAGCACCGAACAGAAC
>CAYSBP010000474.1:0-2583 GCA_964429255.1 uncultured Planctomycetia bacterium | reverse complement strand
GGCGGGCGGAGCGGAGCCGCACCGGCGGGCGGTGTTTCAGGCGGCGGCTGGGGTGGTGGCCTGGGGGCCGAAGCTTTTCTTCCACTCGCGGGGGATGAGTTCGTGGATACGGTCGGCCGGGTGGTTCTGGAGTCGGGTCAGGATGTCGCGGAGATAGGCGAACGGATCGACGCCGGCCAGCTTGCAGGACACCACGATGCTGAACAGGATGGCGGCGTTGCGGGCGCCGTTCTCGCTGCCCGCGAACATCCAGTTCTTCCGACCGATGACCATCTGCTTGATTTGTCGCTCGGAAAGGTTGTTGTCGATATCGAGGAAGGCGGCCTCGGTGTAGCGGTTCAGCGCCTTCCAGTTGTTCAGCGTGTAGCTGATCGCCTTGCCCAGCGGGCTCTTGGGCAGGACCTGCACGGACAGCTCGTCCAGGTATCGGCGTAGTCGTTGCAGCCGGCGCCGGCTGAACCGTTGTCGCCAGGCCAGCAGCTTCTCGTCCGACACGCGCAGCTTCTTCGCCCGCGACTCCACGGCGTACAGACTCCCGATCAACTCGAGGACACGCTGCGCCTCGGTCGGGTAGTGCACAAGTGTGTCGTAGAACTTCCGCCGGGCGTGAGCCCAGCAGGCCACTTCCCAGATCAGCCCGCCGGCATAGATCCCGTCATATCCGCTGAACGCATCCGCTT
This sequence comes from uncultured Planctomycetia bacterium, assembly GCA_964429255.1. GTDB lineage: Bacteria > Planctomycetota > SZUA-567 > H5-PLA8 > H5-PLA8 > CAYSBP01. The sequence continues at coordinate 1,903 of CAYSBP010000474.1, read as the reverse complement.
GGAGATAGCCGCGATAATCCGCCAGGAACGAGGCCGGCCCATCGCGGGTGTGCGAGTTGGTGAAGTCGAACACCACGTCCTCGTACTCGCTGATGTACACCCACATGTATCCCTGCCGGGAGTGCACCGGCTCGGCGTTCGGGTCCAGCACCGTGATCGGCGTGTCGTCAGTGTGCACCTTGCGGGAGACGAGCATCTGCTGCTTCATGGCCTCGACGATCGGCGCCGTCAGCCCGGCCACATGATCCACCCAGTTGCAGAACGTCGAGAGCGAAAAGTCCAGGCCCAAACGCCGATACCGCTCTTGTAGCCGGTACAGTGGCATGTGTTCTGCGTACTTGCTCGCGACCACGTCGGCCAGGACACCCGGCCCGGGGATGCCCTTGTCCATCGGACGAGGCGGCAGCGGCCCCTGGCTCACCGAGCCCGCACAGTGCGGGCAGGCGTACTTGTGACGGATGTAGCGGTTCACGAAGAACTTCGCCGGGATCATCTCCAACTCTTCGGTCACGTCGCTGCCGAAGACCGTCTTGTCGTGCCCGCAGGAAGGACAGGTCTGTTCTTCCTGCGGCGGGTTGATGTCATGCACGCACCGCATCAGGTCAGGGGGTAACGGCCGACGGCCGCGATGTTTCGTCCGACGCCGTGGGGCAGGCTTCTCGTCATCCTCCGACGCGTCGTCCTGCGAAGATGCGGATTCCTCTTCCGATCCTTGGGCTTCGTCCCGTTCTTCCTGAGGATCGATCCGCCCGAACAGAAAGCCCTGATTTGGATCGTCCGGCAACCGCCGCTCGCTGCGACGGCCGAAGAGCATCCGCCGCAACTGGGCCACCTCGTGCTGCAGGGCGATCACCATCGCCTGCAGGTCGGCGACGTTGGAAGGAAGCGGCTCCGGCTTGCGGGTGGCCGGCTTGTGCTTGGCGTGCTTGTGATGCCGTCGTTTCAAGGGGCTGAGGTTCGCGGGAGGGAAGGTGCGAAGCCATCCGTAACTTCGATACTTCTATATACCACATCGAGGCTCGGCAGGCCAGCGGAAAACCAACGGAATCGCAAAAATACTTATCCACATCAGGCGGAGCGATTCAGCGAAAAACGCGGGCGGCGCTTCGCGTTCGCCAGCTCGATACCTTCCAGGATCAACGCCAGTTCGGCCGGATCGATCTCCGCGCGTTGGGATCCGCTACCTTCAAACGCCGACAGCCGGAACGTGCCCTTCTCAAGCCGCTTGTAATACAAAGCCAAGCCCGAACGATCCCAAAGAAGAACCTTCACACGATCGCGCCGGCGATTGAAGTAGACGAAGAGATGGCCGCTCAACGGATCCTCGTGGAGGATCTCCCGCGTCAACGCGGCCAGGCCGTCCAGGCTGCGACGCATGTCCGCCGGCGTCAGGCACACGAACACCCGCACCGACGATGGCAACATCAGCATGACTCCACCGCCACGATCAGCCGGGACAGGGTCTGTGGATCGAACTCCGATGGAACGCGGATCGATCGCCCCCGGGCCAGCACCACTTCGTACGCCGACGCCGAGGACACGCCCGCCAGCCGAACTTCGACGAACCGCCCCGACGTCTTCGCCGACCGTCCCCGGCGAGTGGGCACGGATCCGGTCCGGACATCGTCCGATGGCCCCCGCCGCTTCGGCCGCTTGCCCTGGACATGCACACGCACGGGTCTCAAGGGCTTGCCGACCGCCTTCTGCAACTGCCGCTTCCACCACGCGAACGTTCCGCCGTTGAGACCCCGTTGCCGACAGAACTCCGCCTGGCTCAACCCGCTCCGCTTCCACGCCGCCAGCTGATCCGCCCAGTACCTCGCTCGCTCACTCATGGAACACCTCCGGCGACATCATCGCACCGGGGGCGATCCGCTCAAGATGGGGTTCGTCGAAGGTTCAC
>CAYSBP010000473.1:0-2586 GCA_964429255.1 uncultured Planctomycetia bacterium | reverse complement strand
AGGCCGATCTGATCCTGGCCGAGGGTGAGGCCTCCGGGCATATGCACCGGGTGGCCGACCTGGACAGTGCGGAACTGTTCATGGGCCAGGGCGGAGATCTGTTCCTGAAGGTGACCGCCGAGGCGGCCACGATCGTCCACGACGAGCACGGGCCGATCACGCTCCAGCGCGGCACGTACCGCGTGTGGAAACAGCGCGAGTACACGCCGGAGAATCCACGGGAGGTCCTGGACTGATGCCTGTACCGCAATTTGTCTTCCGTTTGACCCTGAGCTTGTCGAAGGGCCCAATTGTGGCTGTACCCCTCCTGTAGCGCAATTCGTAGAATTGCGGCCGGGTAAACGAAGCGAGGAGACCGAAGAACATGAAGAAGATCTTCGACCGGAAGGGCCACCTGATCGGCATCTTCAACGAACAGCCAAGCGGCGCGATACAGGTGTTCGATGCCAATTACAACTACCTCGGGCGAGTTGACGAACTGGGAACGTGGGACCGAAGCTGGTCCCTGATCACGAAGGAGAAACTCCCCGGCCTGTTGCTCCAGGACGCCCGCTGATGCGTGCCACGGGCAGTCTCCTCTTCGCCGAAGGCCCTAAGGAAAGTCGAAGGGGCTGCCCGTGCTCCCGGACTGCTCCAAGAGCAGGGAAAAGCTGAATGGGGGTACGCCATGACCGGTGCCGTTGCATCCTTCGAGTACGCCCGCGGCGTGATGGCCTTGCGCGGCCGGCGCTATCTCGAAGCAGAGGAGATCTTCGCCGCGCTGCTGAAGGACCACCCCTCGACGCCGGCGTGGTGCGGCCTTGGCGCCGCAAAGACGGGTCTCCTGGACGGCCTATCGCCAAGAGGCATCGCCCAACTGTGCCAGCGCCCAGAGGTATTCCGGCCACGAGTACTGATGGTCGAACCCGAACACTACCTTTCCGTCACACCCCCGACAACCTGTGTCCGCGCGCCTCAAGTATCTTCCTTGTAGGCAAAAGGAGGCTGAGAAAATGAGGACCTTTGAAGCGACGATTACCCAGAAGGGCCACACGATTTCGTACCAGGTCCGCATCCAGGCGTCGCACCAGGACCACGCGAAACGGTTGTTGCAGATGCAGTACCCGAACTGCTACGTCGGCTTTGTGCGGGAAGTGCGCTGAAGCCCTTCGAGACGGTAGCACCGCAAGACCCGGGCGCCGCTCTGCGTGCGCCCGTTTGAGACGTCTACCAGTGACATCTCGGGAATGCGTGTTCCCGGGAGGACGAAGACCATGGGACTGCCAACCGATTCCGTGACAATTCGGCCGGAGGAGTTCAAGCGCCTGGTCCGGAGCCGCGTGCCCTTGCCTCCTAAGGTAGTCGTTTCGGGGAGTGTCGAACTCGCCTTCGCCGAGTCTGTGTTTCAGGACGTTGATACACTGTGTGTGGAGGGTTCCCTCATCCTGAACGATTGTTTGAGGCTGACTACGCTTCCACGTCAACTCCTGGTCAAGCGGTCTTTCCGGATGCGCCACGCACTGAAGTTGGAGCAAGGGCCCAGAAAGCTACTGGTGCTGGGAAGCATGTACGTCCTCAACTGCCCGATGCTCCGCTCCTTGGCGGGGCTTCTGAACGTAGGGGCATGCCTGAACATTACTCAATGCCGCAGGCTGCGTTGCCTGCCTGCAGGCGCACAGGTCGGTGATGACATCCAGATTGAAGACTGTCCAGCGTTGGAATCGCTGGGCGGCTTGCTCGAAACCAACGGAAGCCTTGTGGTTCGTCGCTGCGGTCTTCGGGAATTCTCGCCACGGATGGTCGGTGGAAGCCTGCTGCTACAGGAACTCCCTTTCCTTGAGAGATTGTCCCCGCATCTGTGCGTCGGGGCAAAACACAAAGCCCCTAGTTGGCGACGACAAGGACCCAGGCACATCTTCAACGGCAGTTTCCGAAATCTTTACATCCACCAGTGTAATCTTCTGAAAGGGCTCTCTGAAAAGCTTGTTGTCGATGGATCCGTAGAGATCGGGTCGTGCAGGAGCATGGAGAGCCTATGCGATTCGATGGTGGCCTTAGGTGATCTGACGCTCAAAGACAATCCCAGCCTTGACCGTATCGGCAGGCGTGTGACCGTTCGGGGATCCTGCCGCATCGAGGACGCGCCCCATCTTTCGGAACTCTCCCACCGACTGTCTGTGGGCGGATCCGTCACAACATCACAACTTCCGAGACTGAGATCCCTTGGCGAGGACATCCGGATCGGCCGAGGCCTTGACCTTTCAAACCTGACCCAACTCTCGGAGCTTCCGCCGTCGCTTAGCGTGCACGGAGACCTGATACTTCGCGGACTTAGGATGCTCACACGTCTGCCCCCGCAGTTGGTGCTCGACGGTCTGGTCGAAGTCTCAGAAACCGGGCTGACAGGTGTGCCGGGCTATGAAGACAAAATCATGTGGCAAGGTATCCCGGTTTCGGCCACGACAGCATTCCATCCGGAGGCACTCACCGTCGAAGAAATCACCCGGACGGAAGATCTGGCCGCTCGGGAAACGATGCTACGCCGGTTCACCTATGAGCGTTTCATCACCAAGGCCGGCCCCGAAGTACTGGATGAAGACATGGACC
>CAYSBP010000472.1:0-2590 GCA_964429255.1 uncultured Planctomycetia bacterium | reverse complement strand
GCACGCCAGCCCCGCCGGGAAATCGATTGCGCTGGCACGGAAGGCGCTGGATTGGCGCAAGGCACCATCCCCGACCTGACCGACATCGCCGACCTGATCCTCATCGAGAAGGAACTCGCCAACAAAGACCTCGATCCCGGCAAGAAGAAGGGCCTGGAGAAATTGCAGGAGAAGGCGCTCGCCGGCGATCTGCTCGCCGGCGAACTGGCCGAGTTCCGTCAGCGCACGCGCCGCGGGCGCGACGAGAGTGGCAAGGCCTACCTCGGCGACCTGCGCACCCTACGCAGACGCGGCGCCCAGATACCGAACGTCGTCCCAAGCAAGGTCCTCGAGCACCTGGACGCTGCTATCGCGCTGATGGCGGCACCGAAGGTCAATGTGGCGGCCGCCCAGCGCGCGCTCATCTGGCTTTCGCAGGCGTCAATCTCGGAAAATTCGAGTCAGAACGCATGATACAACAATAGGTTAAATGAAAGTGCGGACGTCCGCACTTTTTCCCCGAGTACGATTGTTGACCGATTCAGACAACGCAGGACGGAGTTCCTTCGGAGGCACGGGACGTTCGTAGGATTGACCTCAGCAGTCAGAACGAATACATAGAGACCGGTTATCGCTGACGTTGGGCGAATCGGAGCCGATTAGGAGTGGAGACGATGAATCCTGCGCTATCTAAGCATTTTCGTGGTGTTCTCACGGCGGTCGGCGACGCCTTGATGCCGGAGACGGTGCGGCATGACGACCTGTGTCTCGCTGCCATGGCGAAGTCGGCGTTGAACTATTTGCGAGGCAACCCGGACCCGGTGCGAAACTTCGAGTGCAAGTTCTCACTCGGCCCCCTGGGCATTCCCGCCCACGTCCCGCTGCTACCGTCCAACGGATATGGCGTCGACCCGATTGCCCTGGGCGACACCGACTGCCGCATGGACTGGCAGTATGCGCACATGCGTGAGATGACCGGCGAGTCGGAAGCGGAAGCAGTGGAAGACGGCGTGCGGCGGCGTATCCTGAGTTATCGTCGCGCCGATGGTCTCGTATGGATGAATCCTGCGGCATGGGTCGGAACGTTGAATTCGCCCAGTGCTGTCGAGGCGCTTAAACACGAATGGGCGTTCACATGGGCCAGCGGGAAGTTGCTGGTCAGCCTTGCCGAGGAATATGAACGGACTGGAACCGCTGGGTTAAAAGACGATTGCCGCGCCCTGTTCTTGGCGCTCTCGAGACTTACGTGCCGTGACGAGAAGGGGCGGGCATTTCTCCCACACGGCGCCGCACCCTGGAGAAACGGCGAATGGCTGCACCTCAGCGACGCTGGCGCCGATAAGGGATGGGGCGGCGAGCACTCGCATGGCTATCCCTTTATCACCGAGCCACTTGTTCGCTACTGGGAAGCCACTGGAGATGCGGAGGCTCTGGCGTTGGCGAAGTCGTTTGCCGAAGGGCACTTGGCCTCTGTCCAGCCGGACATGGGGGAACTTCGGATCGACTCCGTAACGGGGGCGTTTCGCAAGCACGTCCATCTGCACACGCATGAGATATGGGGCGTGGCGCATTTGGGTCAGGCTACTGGCGACACGCGCTATCTTGACTGGGCGGAAAAAGCGTACCGCTTCGTCCTCGGCCAGGGCACGGATTACGGCTGGTACCCGGAATACATCCCGCAGCATGAGTACCGTTCGGAGATTTGTGTGGTCGGCGATATGACCAGTATTGCCGCCTGTCTGGCACGCGGCGGCCGACCCGAGTTTTGGGATCACGTCGAACGGACCATCCGCAACGAGTTGCGCCGAGCGCAGTTCGCCTTGAAGCCGGAGTTCGTTGCCCTGTTTCGGGAGTTGCACAAAGACAAGCCGGCGACCGAGATCGAAGCCGCGTTGACCACGTTGCGGAAACTGGAAGGCGGTTTTGTTGCGCAAACAACGTTGGATGATTGGGTAAGCTATCCCGGCCCAACCCTGGGCACCCCTGGACTGTATGCGAATGGAATACAGATGATGGGCTGTTGCCCTCCTGAGGGTATGCGGGGTCTGTGGGAAGCGTGGCGGGGAATTGTTCAGGAACGAACCGAGGGCGTGCTCGTCAATCTGGCATTCTCGCGCGAGCACACGGCCGCGACCGTGAGGGCGTACGAACCAGCGGCCGGCCGTCTCGACGTGCAGGCACGGAAGGGTGGCTCCTATTTTCTCCGGCCACCAGCGTGGGCGGAGCCGGCCGCTGTGACGCTGCGTCGCGGCGGTGCAGACAGCAGGATTGAATGGGGTGGACCTGCGAACGCCTACGTCGTCTGTCGGGCCGTGCCTCCCGGTGAACGACTGACACTGGGCTGGGCCGTACCGCGCTTTACGCAGGTCTTTGTGCCGCAGAGTGTGCCCGGGCGGAACGAGAAGCTGACGGTTCGCTGGCTCGGCAACCAGGTGCTCGGCATCGAACCGCGCGGACGGTACCTGCCGATGTTCGTGGAGAAGGCGCTGCGGTAACGGCACCCCGAAACTTACATGGCCGATAAGTCAAGTGTTCCAGAGCCGCCAACCATAGGCCTGAACATCTGGGGACAATGATTATTCGAGCGTGTCTGTCACGGACGGCTCATCGA
>CAYSBP010000471.1:0-2599 GCA_964429255.1 uncultured Planctomycetia bacterium | reverse complement strand
TCGGCCGGCACGGCTCGCGCCACTACCTGGCGCAACTGAAACGCGTTTCGTTAGGTTGCCGCAAGAGAACGCTGCTCTCTTCGCAGGTGATGTCTGGATGAGTGCTCTGGGAGATTTGACGTGTCGCATTGCAGGAACCGACATTTGATTGCGGGTTTGTCTCTCATCGTGCTGGCATTCGTTCTGGCCAGTGCCGTTTCCATCAGTGCGGCAGCCTGGATCCAAGACGATACGTTCATCTTCCTGCAGTACGCCAGGAACCTGGTGGAAGGTGATGGCCTCGTCTTCAATGTCGGAGAGCGAGTGTGTGGTGTGACGTCGCCTCTCTGGACAGCCTTGCTCTGCCCGCTCTTCTTCATCAGCGACGAGCCCGCGCAGCTGACCACGCTCCTGTCAGCTCTCTTTGGGGGAGCAGCTCTGGTATCATTGGTAGGCCTGTTTCCTCGGTCCGAGCGAAGCACTGCAGGACTCGTTGCTGCTGCACTGCTCCTCCTATCGTCTCCCTTCCGCGTGTGGTCGATCTCTGGGATGGAGACGTCCCTGTTCCTGTTTCTCATCGTGCTGAGCTTGATTCTTGTTCGGAGGCGGCAGTTCGTCTGGGCAGGGTTGGCCGTCGGTCTCTGCATGCTGACGAGGCCCGAGGGATATCTCTTGGCAGTCGCGTGCCTGATTGGATTGCTCGTCCGCAAGGAGCGCCCATCAGATATCTGGAAGGTAGCCGTCACGGCGGTCATCGTGGTCACGCCTTGGTTGGTCTTCTCAGTCGACTACTTCGGCTCAGTGATTCCCCAGAGCCTCTTGGCCAAGAAGATCGTGTACGGCGAGGTTCTCTTTGCGACGCCTCCAGCGATGACGCTCAGGGTCTTCCTGGCCAGCGGTCCAATCTCAGTGCTGCTGACCATCCTGGCTGTTGTGGGCTTCATCGCATCCAGGGAGCGAATCCGACGCCATGTTGACATCCTGGCCTTCGGACTCCTCTATCTGACCTTCTACATGATTGGCGGGACCTTCATCCATGACTGGTACATACCGCCGGTTGTGTTGGTTCAGGTCTATGGCGCGGGTCTCGCTATGAGCGTACTTGCTGGCCGTGCCGCAATGATGGCGCCCCGCACCACTGCGTTCCGCGTTCACCATTTGGCAGGGTTAGGCATCGTGCTTGCTGTATGCGCGATGCTCATTCCGATGACATCTCGCACGGTCGATGTGCTCGGCGCGAAGCAACAGTATATCGGGAGCACGCTGCATCAAGTGGCGAGGTTTTCGCGTGAATGGCCGCACGACGGGAGCATTTTCGTGAACGCGATTGGGTGTGTCGGCTACCGTGGCAACCGGCACGTGATAGACTCTCTCGGGTTGGTATCGCCCGGTGTGTTGCCCAGTTTTCGTCGCCGGGCATGGGTGGAGCCGATACGACTGTTCGTGCCGGAGATCGTAGTGTTGGGGCCGACTGCCGGGACGGCAGAGATCGAGGCCGATGCTTGGTTCCAGGCGCACTACCGAGAGCATGCTTGCTTCGACGGTGGTCCGGAACTGGCTAGCCGTGGCGGCACGTACACCTGGTCGTACCGAGTGTTTGTTCGAAGCAACAACGCGGCAACCTAACAGGCGTTTGCAGCTGACGGGCTGGCTTGTCACGCCCGCTGCATTCGCACCGGTCGCGCCAAGCTGGCGCCCGCAACTGAAACGCGATTCGTTCGGTGGCCCTGCTCAGAGGGTTAGTGGAGAAGACGACAGAGGCGTTCCGGCGCCGTCTTGCGCCGGCGCACCAGGGATCCAACAACAGGGAGGTAGGCATGAAGTGCTTGCGTATAGCTTCGACGGCGTGTTTCGTCATCCTCATGATCGGGTCCGCAGCGGCCGATCAGATCTACTCTAGCAGATCTGACTTCATTGACGCCCTGAACACCGCCACCTACGTCGACTTCGAGGATCAGTCAACCGGGCCCGTTGTCGGCGACCCGTGGTTGGGTCTGGGCATCGTCTTCGATGAAGCCGGTGTCGGAGACAATATGGCCATCGGCAGCGGCGGCGGAGTCGACATAAACATCTATGCGCAGGGCGGCGAAAGCGCGGACATCGACGTCTCGTTCCCTGCTCAGGGTCCCCTGGCGTGCGGCATCGCGGTGTTCTCCAACTCAGTACAGACGGCCCCGGGTGAGCGACTCGTCTTCTACGGGGAAGGAGACATAGTCCTCGTCAGCGTGGATATGCCGCTGACAGCGTCAGGCACTAGCGAGTTCGTTGGCTACACGGCGGATGTCCCGATCGTTCGCGTCGCCTTCATCGAGAATGACAACGATGGCGACTACGTGGGCATCGGCGAGGTCATCTTTGGGGAGTGGGAGTTGAACCCTGTCGCTCGAACCACGTGGACCCAGATCAAGCAGCTGTACTCGGAATAGAGCCGGGTCGGAGCAACCCCAACGCTCTGGAGAGAGCGGCCACCTAACTGGCGTTTGCAGCCGCCGGGCTTGCCTGTCACGGCGGACTGCTAGCGCGGCTTCGCCGCAGCACCCGCCGCGCCAGGCTTAACGCCCGCAGCTGAAACGCGATTCGTTAGACGGCCGCGTGGCCAAGCAGTCGGTGGGCAGTCGCT
>CAYSBP010000470.1:0-2617 GCA_964429255.1 uncultured Planctomycetia bacterium | reverse complement strand
AGAGGCTTCTCGAGCCCGGCCTTCGCCATGAGCGCCTCGTCGGCGAGGAGTTCACCGGAAGGACCGTCGGCGAGAACGCGGCCCTGATGCAGGACGATGGTCCGTTCGCAGAGATCCAACACCATGTCCAGGTCATGTGTGGCGACGATCTTGGTGTGGGTGAACGTTCGCAGCAGGCCGATCAGGCGCCGGCGGGCCTGCGGGTCGAGACTGGAACTCGGTTCGTCCATCACGAGTATCGCGGGGGACATGGAGAGGACGGTGGCGATGGCGGCCGCGCGCTTCTCACCGCCGGATAGCCGATACGGTGGACGTTTCCGGAGGTGTGCCGCCTGGACCGAATCAAGCGCCTGCGTGACCCGCGATTCCACGTCCGCTGCCGGCAACCCCATGTTCGCCGGACCGAACGCCACGTCTTCGCCGACCGTCGGCATGAAAAGCTGATCGTCCGGGTCCTGGAAGACGGTTCCAACGACGCGGCGGATATGCGACACCGTGCCCCGCGAGAGCAGGTGGTCACCCACCAGCAGCGTGCCCGCCGAGGGCAGAAGACAACCGTTCAGGTGCAGCAGGAGCGTGCTCTTGCCCGCGCCGTTGGCGCCCACGATGCCGACCGATTCGCCATGCGTAATCCGGAACGTGACGCCGTTCAGCGCCTTCGTTCCGTCGGGATACGCGTACTGAAGTTCCCTGGCTTCGACGATGTGATGGCTCACGAGGTCCACCTCAGCAGCTGTTCGCCGATGCGCTGCGGCAGATCGCCCAACCGTGCCAGGGCGAAGAAGGCCAGCCATCCGAGGACGAACAGAACATCAGCGAGCGTGAAACGTAATACGCGCAGCACGGGCATCTCGCCACTGAAGCCGCGGCAGCGCATCGCCGAATGGATGCGCTGCCCGCGGTCGTAGGCGCGAAGCAACAGGTGCCCCGTGAGCGAACTCCACACGCGGATCGGGATCCCTCCGTCGGATAACGCGCGGAGCGAATAGGCCCGCTTCATCCGCCCGGATTCGTGCGACAGAAGGAAGAGGTACCGGTAGAGCAGCAGAAACTGCGTGACCAGCAGACGCGGAGCGCCGAGACGCTCCACAGCCGTGCAGATCGTGTTGAACCCGGTCGTCGCAATCAGGACGAAGGCTGCGCTAACGGTGAGGAGAAACCGGCAAATAATGGAGGCGAAGGAGATCCAGCCTCCGGAAATGCCCACGTCGCCGAAGCGCATCGCGACTTCGCGATCCAGCAACGGATTGAAGAGGCCGACCAGGACGGCGAATGGGCTGGCCAGCAGAAGATAGCGGCAGAGGAGACCAACCGGCACGTTGCCCAGAGCCAGAAGCGCGACCGGAAAGACGGCCAGGGGTGTCAGGGCGGACACTTCGTACTTCCCATAGGAGACGGTGACAGCCAGAAAGGCGAGGGTGACGATGACCTTGGCGCGCGGATCGAGTCGGTGCACGGGCGAGTCCTGTGTCGCGAGGCGGTCCAGGACTCCGATGTCGTTCAACGCGGCCTCGATCCGTGCCATGTCGGGATTCCTTCTGTCAGGCGACCGAGGGGCGTCTGCGCAGTGCCAACCCGATCAGCCCCGCCATGGCCAGGATCAACGCTCCGCCAAGCAGACCGGAGAGCGACGTGCCCGGGTTGACCGAAGGCCACTGCTCCGCGGGTTCCTTGTCCGGTTGGGCGACGGACGCCTTGTCGGACGTTGCGTCGCTCGCCTCTGCCTCGTCGGTCCTCCTGAAATCGTAGTCGGGCAGAAAGGCGGTCTTTTCCTGGATTCCGGCGAGAGCGGTGTGAAGGCCGTTTTCGGGCGTCGCCAGTTCTTCCGTGCCGGCCGTCCTGAACATGGACCATTCCAGTCCATCGGGACGCGTGGACGCGAACCAGGAAAGGGCGCCGCCGGTGACGATCGTGGCGATGGCGAGGCCGGTCAGGACCGGGCGCAACGCCACGCCCTGAATGGGCCTGGCGGCGGAAGCCATTTCCAGGATCTCGGGCCGCGCTTTCCAGATGAAGGTCACGAGCGCCGTCGTGATCAGGCCTTCGACCAGCCCGATGCCCAGGTGAATCGGTTGCATCAGGAGCACAAACGTGGCGAAGGGGAGTTCCGAGATGCCCGAGGCGAGCGTCTCCAGGACGACGCTGAAGGCGCCGAATTGAAGTCCGATGACTCCGGCCAGCGTGGCGCCCACAGCCAGGCGTGTCCGCGTCGGCCGGTCTCCGGCGATCCTGCGATAGATGAGTGGATAGGCGAAAAAGCAGGTCCAGAACCCCAGGTTGAAGACATTGCAGCCCAGCGCCAGCAACCCGCCGTCCGCGAAGAAGAGCGCTTGGACGGTCAGAACGGAGAAGAGGGTCAGGAATGCGGCGTGCGGACCGAGGAGGATGGCGAGAATCATCCCGCCGCCCAGGTGGCCGCTTGAGCCTGTCGCGGGAATCGTAAAGTTGATCATCTGCGCCGCGAAGACGAAGGCGCCGAGCACGCCCATGAGCGGCGCTTTGCGCTCGTTCGCTTCTTCCTTGAATTTCCTGGCCGAGTATACCGCCAGGCCCGTCGAAACGGCCCACATCGCGCCACCCACGGAGGGAGAGATCAAGGCATCTGCCATGTGCATAA
>CAYSBP010000469.1:0-2649 GCA_964429255.1 uncultured Planctomycetia bacterium | reverse complement strand
GTATTCCCGCAGGATCGACAGCGCCTGATTGACCGCGTCGACCTGGAAACTCATGGGCCGGTACTTGCGCTCACCTTCGTCGTCCGTTGGTTCCGCGAGCACGCGCTCAATAGAGGGTGTGCGGTCGAGCAGGTCGCGGTGCTCCAGGTAGTTCTTCAGGACCAGGGCATACGCCTCAAACGGCGTCACTTCCGCGAGCAGCGATTCGTCACCGTCGACCAGCTCAATGATGCGCTTCTTCGTTTCGGGGTCATCGGTCAGGGGAACAGCCGTCTCCCACAGCGCATCGAAGAAGCGCTTCGCCTCGTCGCCGCCGAAATCCAGAAGTTGCACGTTCAGTTCGTGCTGTTCGGCCAGACCGGGGCGGGTCATGTTGCTGCTGCCGGTTATCCAGCAGTACTGCCGGTCGAGCGTTTGGGCCAGATCCTTTTTCAGTGTGTAGTGATACAGCTTTGCGTGGTTCGGCTCGCGCGTCTTCTTGATCTCGATCCGTCCTTCTTTCACCAAGTCGATGAACAACGATACCCGCTCGTAGTATTTCTCTGTGTCGATCTCACGGCCGCGCATCACCGACCGCAGGCTTGCGAGGAAAGCCGACCGCCGTTCTTCGTCGGTGGTTTCCGGTGATTGCTCGCCCGCGAACTCAACGATCTTGCCGGCGTGCTCCTCCGCCTGTAGCCCGACCAGGATCTTGAGCTTGAAGTTCTCATTCTTGCTCAGGCCGCCATGCAAAGCCCCGATGCCCCAGAAGTAGAAGAATCCTACCAGCACGCGCATCTCGTCGCTCTCGGCGATGAGATGGTCCAGCCGCGTGAGCAGGCTGTTCTCTTCGCTTATGTTCGTAATCAGCATGAGCCGCTCCCTTTGATACGAACCGAACGCGCCAAAGCGCCGAAAGCAAACGCGTAAGACTGCGTGCAGCAAGGACTTGCCGAGTTGCGATTGATTTTCGTTTGATAAATACAGCCGTTCATTTGATTGTTTTGCACCGTTTGTTCCGTTGACTACTTTGCCAAACCTGCTATTTTTGCAGCGTCCGATGGATGAAACTCGGCTCCATGCCGTGTGTTTCGGGCCTCCGTGCCAGCGAAACCTATATCCATCGGATCTCGATATTCAGTGTTGACGATCACCCGCTGATGTGAATCATTGGCGATGGACTGGGAATTCTCGGTCGGTAGGAACTTCTGGAAACGGAGGTGCCTATTTGCTTCCGTGGGAACAGTCTCTACGGCTTGGCAGAATTGCCGCACCCAACGGTTCGCCTGTTCGCAACTTGCGCGTGACGCCTCGGCAAGGTCGTCCGGGAACGCGGAGAGCCAGAGCGAGCGCCCATCGAGAAAGGCCTGGGTCCACTTTGTAGGAATGGCTTCCGGCATCGCCATGGGCAGAACCCATACGATACGCGCCGAGCCGGCCAACAACGCATCCAGGCACGCCCGTTCGCCGGGCGAGAAGAAGGTGCTGCAAACGAGGCCGTCCAAGGCGGCCAGCTCCGCCTGAAGCGCTGCAACTTGCGCGTCCGTTGCCCGACGCGACACACGCAACGCCCGTCGCGGGCCCGGGTGCTTGAGCAACGCGACGTTGCCGCAGTAGCGGCTCTGTCTCACCGTGCCATGCGGGACATCGCGCAAGGCCCAGCGCCGCGGATTGGCGCGGATATACCGCTCGCGCACCTCCAACTCGTCCGCGTCAAAGCAAATCACATCGTAGTAGTTCGGCGCCCACACTTTGGCGGGTCCCCGTTCTTTCTCGCTATAGCGAGAGACTTCCGGGGGAACGCCATTGCGCCGCCATTCGCGCGTGACCGCGCCCTTAAACACGTTCATCACTTCGCCCAGCCCTTTGCCGTCGGCGCGGACAATCCTCACCAGCCCGTGAAAATGGTTGGGCATGAGCTGCCACGCCCCGAGCTCGATATGGCCGTAATGCCCCGGGATGTCGGCCCAACACCGCTCCACCAGCCGCCCCAGAGCGTTCGCCCGCATCTCGCACACCTGGATGGTCCCGAACAAATGCTTATGGTAGTCCGCGCCGAGCGTCACAAAGTACCAGCCGGGACGCGAATAATCGCGCCCGTCCATCCGCAGCTTCTGCGACATGCTCCGCTTCAATTCCATGGTCTACGCCTTATCCTCGCCATATTCCGCCCGTTCTTCCCGAACGGTCCGCACGGTGTTCGGGTCCACCTTCACCGGCTTGCCGTCACGCGCCACAACAATGGATCTTCCCGTACGGCGGTGCTCCTCGATCGCGTCGGCTACCGCTTCTTGCAGAGCTCGTTCGATGTCTTGTCCGTGTTGTGAAAGGTTCTTTTTCATGCTCCGTTCTCCGTAATCATGCCCCATACGATCTCATCCAGAACCGCTTCTCCGTTCTCGTCGCGTTCGTAGACTCGTCGTGGCGTTTCTGACGAGTTGTCCCATACCGCGGCATAGTCCGCCAGCGGCAGGTAGAGGCGACTCAGGTTCGTAAGGCTCTTGGCGTAACGCCGTGCTATGGCGTCTGCGGGGATGCCGTGCCCACCATTCGCGACACGGGAAGCCACACGCCCTGCCGAAAACTCAGCCGAGGGAATCCAAAGGTAGTTGATCTCGATCCGGTAACCGCATTCACGGAACGTGCGCAGCACGTTGACATGGCCGCGCC
>CAYSBP010000468.1:0-2654 GCA_964429255.1 uncultured Planctomycetia bacterium | reverse complement strand
TGAACGCCTGGCTTCCACCTGATGTTTTTGTCCGCCAGGCAATTGAGCGGCCCGCCGATTTTCACGCGCAAGGCTCATCGTGCGGCAAGGTCTACCGCTACCTGCTCGTTGATACGCGCCGTCGGGCGCCGCTGCTGCGCCGGACGCACTGGCTGGTCCGCTACCCACTGGACGTCGACGCGATGCGCGAAGCGGCCGGAGCGTTGGTCGGCGAACACGATTTCGCCGCCTTTGTCACCGAACTGAACACGATCCAGGCGCAGCGCGCCGAGGACGAAAAGGAAGCGCTTTCCACCGTGCGCCACATCACCGGCGTGAACGTCACCGAGCGATACCTCGACGAGTTCGGCGTGCGCGAGATCGCGGTGCGGGTCGAGGGCGTCAGTTTTCTCTACAAAATGGTCCGTACGATCGTCGGTTCGCTGGTCGAAGTCGGCCGCGGTCGTTTTCCGCCTGAGTGGCTGGGCGAGGTGCTGGCCTCAAAGGACCGCCGCCGCGCCGGCCCGACCGCCCCGCCGCAGGGACTCACGCTGGTGGACGTCGTGTACGACCGGAAGGCCGGAATATCGCGACAGGATGTACAGGATTGACAGGATGAGGGTATGAATCGGCGGGGGGATCGTACGCGTAGTCGTACTCGGACCGTTTCAAGGGATAGTTAAATATTCACTCTCTTGGAGACTGAAGCCCGAGCGGACTTTCAGAAAATGAATGTCCCTTACTCCCCCCGACTTGTTGTGGGCCAGCACGAGGATGGAAATGCCATCGGCCATGCGTTTCGCGATCCGGAGCAGCACGGAGGATACAAAGGAGGTGCACGGCAGGCAACGCGGATTGTCGGGTCTTTCAATTCTCCGAAACAGTGGCAAGATGCGGCTCAATCGTCCTCGTTCTCGTGGTCGTCCTCGTCCTCGGATCCGTCTACCAGCCGAGGACGAGAACGAGCACGACGACGAGGACGATCAAGGCTTCGCTGGTAGACGAACCGAGAAATGAAAGGCCCTGCGCGGATTGTCGCGCGATTGGGCAAATCGCGCGACGGGTGTAGGATGCCGCCAACGCCATAGAAAGCACTCCATGAACGATTCTTCGCCCGCCCAACGCCGTGCCGCGCTGATCGTCGCCTGCCTGAGCAGCTTTCTGACGCCCTTCATGGGAACCGCGGTCAACATCGCGCTGCCGGCGATCGGCGATGAGTTCGGGATGAGCGCGGTGGCACTCGGTTGGGTCGCCACGGCCTATCTGCTGACCTCCGCCGCCTTTCTCTTGCCGACGGGGCGCCTGTCGGACCTGTATGGCCGGAACCGCATCCTGCGCACCGGTCTGGCCGTCAACGTCGTCGCGTCAGCGCTGCTGATTTTCGCACCTTCGGGCCAAGTCCTCCTGGCGCTGCGCGCGCTACAGGGCTTCGGCGGCCAGATGATTTTCTGCACGAACATGGCGATCCTGATTTCGGTCTATCCGCCGGAACAGCGCGGCCGGGCGCTGGGGCTGAACGTGGCGACCGTTTACCTGGGACTCTCGATGGGCCCACCGATCGGCGGCCTGCTGACGCACCAGTTGGGCTGGCGGAGCATTTTCGCGTTCACGCTGGCCCTGTCCGTAGCCGCCCTGGCACTGGCCGTCTGGAAACTGGAAGGCGAGTGGGCGGAAGCCAGAGGCGAACGGTTCGACAAGCCGGGCGCGGGACTCTATGCACTGGCCGTTGCAGCGCTCGTCTACGGCGGCAACTTCCCCCATGAAACGACGGGGATTGCGGCGCTCCTCGGCGGCGCGATCGCAGCGGTCTCTTTTGTGCGGTGGGAAGCGCGCACGGCGCACCCCCTGATCGACCTGCGGCTGTTCACGCGGAACACGGTCTTCGCCTTCTCGAACCTCGCCGCCTTGATCCACTACGCCGCCACCTTCGCGGTCGGCTTCCTGCTAAGCCTCTACCTCCAGCAGATCCGCGGCCTGACGCCGGAGCAGGCGGGGTTGGTGCTCCTCGCCCAGGCCGGCATGATGGCGCTCTTCTCCCCGCTGGCCGGTTGGCTGTCGGACCACATGGAACCGAGGATCGTCTCGTCGGCGGGCATGACCCTGACCGTCACGGGCCTGGGCGCATTGGCCTTCCTGACCGAGAGCACGCCGCTGGATTGGCTGGTCGCGGACCTGATGTGGATGGGATTGGGGTGCGCGCTCTTTTCGTCGCCGAACACCAATGCGGTGATGAGTTCCGTCAACCGGCCCACGTACGGCGTGGCCTCGGCGGTCCTGAGCATCATGCGGCAGTTGGGCATGGTGTTCAGCATGATGCTGGTTGGCCTGTGCCTCGAACTTCTCGTGGGCCGCGTCCAGCTCCGGCCGGAGATCTATCCGCAGTTCATGCGTTGTCTGCAGGTGGCCTTCCCGGCATTCGCGGGGCTCTGTGTGCTCGGGCTCTTCGCCTCGCTGGCCCGGGGCAACGTTCGAACGGGACAGACGCTGTACGGAGGCCCCTTGCCGCCGATGACGGCGGAAGGCGATAGCGCCACCTATCGAGATCGTTTGAATGAGTGAAAACGATCGCAATCTGAACAAGGAGGATGATGAATCGGCGTCGTCTCGTGGTGCAACCTAGCCAAACTGTACAACCGCGCTCCTTACGGGCCTTCAATCTGGGTTACTCGATCGTT
>CAYSBP010000467.1:0-2663 GCA_964429255.1 uncultured Planctomycetia bacterium | reverse complement strand
CCGCGCGTCGGGAGTCAGAACGCCGTCGATGATATGGTCCACGCGCGTGGCGAACGGCTCCAGTCGGGCGTCGTGCGTCACGCAGAAGACCGCTTTCCGGCCGGCTTCGGTTTCCTGCTTTAACAATTGCATGATCGAGAGGCCCGTGTGTGTGTCCAGTGCGGCGGTGGGTTCGTCAGCGAGGATGATGTCGGCGCTGCCGGAGAGCGCCCGCGCGATCGAGACGCGCTGGCGCTGGCCGCCGGAAAGCTCATCCGGTCGGCGACCCATACAGTCGGCCAACCCCACGCGATCAAGCAGCCGTTTCGCTTCGACCCGCCGCTCGCGCCATCCGTACCCCTTCAGTTTCAGCGCCAGGGTCACGTTCTGGACGGCAGTGAGGGCCGGAAAGAGGTTGTAGCTCTGGAAGACGAACCCGATGTGCCGAAGGCGCAGCTTGGGGAGCTGGTCTTCGCCCATGGTCGTGACGTCCTGGCCGCAAAGCCAGATGCGTCCGTCGCTGGGCTTCATCAGCAGGCCCATGATGGAGAGCAGCGTCGTCTTGCCGCTGCCGGACGGACCTTGCAGCAGCACGAACTCGCCCGCGCGCAGTGTCAGCGAAGCGTGCTGGACGGCGTGAACCGAGGTCGGCCCCATGCGATATTCCTTGCTGATCGCATGGAGCTTGATAAGCGTTTCGCTGGGTCTTGCCACGTAGTCTTCCCGCTAGTATGGGATCAGGCCATCCAAACAGGGCGCATTATATGTGGATCGGGTGGGAGCGGCCAGTAGCGAGATGAACAAACGACAGGAAGGCGGGACGTCGTTGAAACGATGGGGCGGGGGAATGACGACTCCGTATTTTCGCATTCGGTCCGTAAGCGCGGATAAGATGCCCTCCAAGAGCCCCGCTTTTTCCTGTATACTTGTGCTTGCGTGGACGGTGGGAGGTTCCTGCAATGGCTGAGCCCTTTTACGTTCTGTTTCGTGACGGTGCGCCGGACGACTGGTCTCGAGCGGCACAGGTCCTGGATCTGGCCAGCCCAACCCTCCTGCGAGGCGACGCCACACGGGCGTGCCGGTTTGGCTTCGGACTGATCCCCGTCCCACTACCGGAATCCGAAGCGATCCAAGTGGCCGGTGCGCTGGACCGCGCAGGCTTTCCCACCGTGGTACTCCCCCAACACTCCCTGGCCCGCACCCCGGCGCCTTTCGTCCTGACGAATGCCGACGCCCGCCCGGATGGCCTCCACATCCCAGTGGATGCGAAAGGCACGCTTCAGACGCTGCCATGGCCTTCTCTTCGACTGGTGCTGGTCGAGTGTGTGCGGCGACGCGGTAGCTCCGCATCGAAGCTGCCCTCCTGGACCGGACCACAAGCGGGTTCGCATGGTCGCGTCCACGGCACCACGCCGATCGTCGCAGGCCTCGATATTTTTAGCGATGTCCTGGTGACGGGAGCTTTCGAGGACGGTTGGATGGCAGGATGGGAGAGCGAGTATCGCGTCGGTAACCAAGGCTCGTTGAACACGCCTGAGCCCGAGCCCCCACAGCCATTTCCGCCTGAGGTCTGGCTGGAACTCTTCGCCTTGAAGCCCCTTATGCGGCTGCGCATCCGTCAGGCGGCCTTCAACTACGACTACTTGGGCGATCGACGGACCACCAGCAGTCGCCAGAATTTTGCCATCTTGCTTCGCGACATCCTTAAGTTCGCGCCCGATTCCGCCAAGGTCGGCCAGATCGGCCCTGCCCTGGTCGGCCTCTCGATGGATCACCCCAAGAAGATCGTCGATGAGAGAGATCACGAACGTGCGGTAACCGCACTACTGACCCGTGAAGTGATCGTGGGGTTGCCGAGGTAGGACCGCCTGTATGCGGTGAAGGATGTGGCCGAAGCCTATCTTCATCCCCTTTACTCCCTTGAATCACCCCTCCATCCCGCTATTCTAGGACCCATGGGAAAATCAAATTTCCGGTCTGGTACGGCAGGAAGCGTGTGCGTAAACCATCCCCAGCAACCGGCTGCTGCGCGATGCGTGACGTGCAACAAACCTGTCTGCGCGTCCTGCGTGGTCAAAGCGAACGGGCGGACGTTCTGCTCCGGGGCATGCCGCGAAAACCACGCCAAATATTCGGGCTTCAAACCGGCCAAAGAGAGCCTCCTTGCCAGTCTGATGTCCTACGTAAAGCTGATCATCGCACTGGCCGTCATCGCGGCCATTGCCGTACTCGTTGGCGCCAAGGTCCTCAACCTCGGATTCTGCCAGAGCGTCCTGAAAATGTTCGGCCTGTAGCAACGTTTTACCATTCGCATACGCTCATCTTCCCCCGACAAGTCTCCGCCGTACGGTAGCATCGCGCGGATCGAGAGCATTCCCGGCAAGGGCAGCGGCAAGCTGAAGGACCGCGTGCTGAATTTTCTCAACCGCCCCGAGGCCAAATCTCGACCTGCAGGGAACGCCCGGGCGCGGAGTAGGAGAGAAATGCAAGGGATGGTGCTGTAGGACGACAGTCGACGGTGCGCCGATGAGTGTTGTTTCGACGCCGACGCCGACGCCGACGCCAAGAAACTCAAACCGTTTTCCAAGAAATGAAAGGCCCTGCCATCGTCTTTCGCTGGCTGGACAAGCTTCGCGACGTAGGGTATATTCACTTTGTGAACGTATGGAGTGATCGCGAAGGGT
>CAYSBP010000466.1:0-2667 GCA_964429255.1 uncultured Planctomycetia bacterium | reverse complement strand
TACACAAGCGGGATCGGTAACTCTTACATCTTCACCGGCCGGCGCCTGCACTTCGTGGAGAACCTGACCGAGGCCGACGAGAACCCGAACCGCCAGGTCCAATACAACCGCAACCGGCATGTAAGCGCGCCCCAGAACCATGCGGCGGTTGTGGAGCGGGCGGGCGGTTTCGGTTCTCGCCGTGCGTTTAGCGGGTTGATCGGGTGCGCCGGCGTGCGGCGCGGCGGTATTGCTTGCGCTCGGCTCGGTCGCGGCGTTCGGTGACGCGGTATTCGCGGATGGCTTCGGGGTGCGCCTCGCGCCAGACGTCAGGGCGGAGCGCGGCGTAGTCCGTCTCCCCGGCGAGCAGGCGATCGAGCACGTCTTTGATGTAGGCCCACACATCCAGGTCGTTGCGCAGGGCACTACTGACCAGCGTGATGAAGTCCGCGGCGCGCTGCCCCGCCGGCACGCTGCCGATGAATAGCCAGTTCTTCCGGCCAAGGGCCACTTGCTTCATCAATTGCTCGACTTCGTTATTGTCCAGAGGAACGCGGCCGTCACTCAGATACGTCTGCAACGGCTTCCACTGGTTGCGGATGTAGCCCAGGGCCTGGCCGAACTTGCTTTTGGGTAGCACACGGCCGGCCGCCTCACTTTGCAGCCACTCACCCAGTGAATCCCACACCTTGGCTGCAACGCTCTGGCGCAAAGCGGCGCGCTCTTCTGGTGACATGCTCTTCGCCCGGTCTTCAAGGTCATACAACTGCTGGAATTTCGCCAGCACCAAACTCGATTCGACCGGATAGGCATCCTTCGTGTCGAACACCTTGCGGCGCGCGTGGGACGCGCAGGCCGCTCGCTGGATACGACCGTTGCTGCCCAGTGCGATCCCCTCGTAACCCGAGTAGCAATCCGCAACCAGGGTGCCGCTGAAGTCTGCGAGCATCTCGGCCGGGCCGTCGCGATGCCAACTGACCGTGAAGTCGAACACGTTCAGCGGTTCGATCAGGCTCCGATACGCCCACATGTGCGCGCGGACGCTACGACGATCTTCGGCGACTGCTTTACTGAGTATGTCATGCGTACGCTGCGATCTCGGATCGTTGGGGTCAACCTTGGGTATCGTCGCCGGCAGAAGCAAAGTGACGTGCGTGTCATCGGTTCCCAAAACGTCGCTTGCGAGCACGGCTCGTTTGAAGTGCTCGACCAGTGGCCGAATGACGAACGCTGAGGCCACCAGAATGTTCAGCAAGGTCGAGCGCCCAGGCGTCCAGCCGCTGCCCGCGAACAGGTCCTGCTGGCGGTACACCGGAAGGTGGTACCCATACTTAGCCGTGATGATCTCCGCCGCCACGCTCGTGTCGTAGCGATCGCCTTCCACCAGGCCCGTGGGACGCTCCACCGACGCCACGCCGCATGAAGCCTGGCCCGGGCAGGCGTACTTGGGGTACTTGGTGACACGAACGCGGAGCTTGGGACGCTCGAACTCGAGCGACTCGACCGAGTCGTAGCCGATCAGCATCCGCTCGCCATGCTCCGGACAGTGCTTGACGTCCTCTGGTACCCTCGCTTCGACCTCATAACGCGGCAAGTGCTCCGGCAGCGCCTCGCTCCGCGGCTTACGCACATGACGACGCCGCACGTGCGCTTTGACCGGCTGACCGGACTCTTCCACCGCCTGAGCCAGACCCTCCGCAGCGTCGGCGGCATCGTCCGTTCCGTTCAGATCGAGCTGCAGTTGATTCGGATCGTTGATATATCGTTCGCTGCGGCGGCGGAACGCACGCTGGAGGAGTTCGACGAACGCCAACTTCAGTTCTTGCTTGTCGCGACGCAGTTCTTCGATGGTATGGTGTTGCGAATCGAGCGTGCAGGCCAGTTGTTCGATGAGCGCCTGGCAGCCTGCCAGGTCGGCGGGAATCGTGATGTTGCGTGCCGCATCCATGCGTGCTGCATCCTTCCTGCCTGCTGCATCACTCACGCGAACCAGTATGGCAAACGCTATGCCACCCACAAGACGGATGGGCGAAAAACACGAACTTCATGACGATTCTACGTGATCGTCTACGACGCCCGCTGATATCGTTTTCGCCGCTTTACACGAACCAGCGACACGCCACCGAGCAGCATCGCCAGTTGCGTCGAATCGATCTGTACGTACTTACCCTCCGAGGCGATCACTTCGAATGTTCCCGCTTCGAGAAGTCGGTAATAGAGCCAATAGCCGGCGCCGTCGAAATGCAGGATCTTCAGCCTGTCGCGCCGGCGGTTGATAAAGAGGAAGCAACTCCCATCGGTGGGGTCGGCCGCAAGCTCACTCCGCACGATCCCCGACAATCCATCAAAGGACTTGCGCATATCCGTCGGCTCGCTGTACAGAAAGAGCGATACGGTGGACGCGATGCTCAGCATGATCGGATACCGGTTTGAACACCATCACGGGCACGTGCCACTTCGCCGACCACAGCCCGAACCGCATCAAGATGCTCGGCATCCACCTCGATCCGCGTGCCGCAGGGGAGCTGGATCACAATCCTGGATGAAGCCGGGACCATCGCCGGTGGTGCCGGGATCACAGCAACCTGCCGGAAAACGCCAGGCCGGGACCGTGTGCGCCGACGCGAGGCCGTCTGCCCAAGCTTCTGCCGCCAATAGTAGAACGAGGCAACGGACACTTGTTCCCCG
>CAYSBP010000465.1:0-2677 GCA_964429255.1 uncultured Planctomycetia bacterium | reverse complement strand
GTCGACGAACTCTCCGAGGGCCGCCTTGCCTATGTCTATCTCCCAGACACCGGCGGAGGTGGATACACCAACTTCAACCGCTACTTCTTCGCGCAGCAGGACCGGCAGGGCGCGGTCATCGACGAGCGCTACAACGGCGGCGGTTCGATCGCCGATCACATCGTCGACCTGCTTTCCCGTACGCTCTTCGGCTATTTCAACAACCCGGTCGGCGATCGGCAGCCGTGGACGGCGCCAAACGCCGCGATCTGGGGTCCGAAGGTACTTATCATCAATGACGCGGCCGGGTCGGGCGGCGACATGCTGCCTTACATGTTCCGGCATCGCGGCATCGGACCGCTGGTTGGAACACGCACATGGGGAGGACTGGTCGGTATCTGGGACGTCCCGGCGCTCATCGACGGCGGTTTCATCACTGCACCGCGCGGCGGCTTCTATGATCTCGACGGTGAATGGGCGGTCGAGAACGAAGGCATCCCCCCAGACTACGAGGTCGAACAGGATCCCAAGCTCATGGCCGAGGGTCACGATCCTCAGCTGGAGAAAGCAGTCGAGGTCGCGCTCGAGCTTCTCGAGACCCAGAAGGTTACCCACCCGCCACAACCGGCAGATCCGGTGCGGGTGAGAAGGCCGGAGTAGGGGGGAAGTTAGCCACTTACATCCTGAGATCTCCGAAAAAGCGAGGCACAATCATGCAGCAATGGCCGTAAGTTGTTCTGTTGATGCGGCTAAAGCGGCTTGGAGGGCGGTGACCAAATGACGGCCTCTGGAGGTCAGCTGGTAACGCCGAGACTTTGGGAGACGGCGTATGACGCCATGGTCGCGGAGTAGGCGCAGGGAGCGAGTCGTCATGCTGGAGCGCTGTTTCTCAGTTTTTCCGATGTGCCGGTTGTCGTCGGCGAGGAGCGTTCTGAGGTCTTTGTTGCAGAAGCCGCCGATGATGAAGCACGGGTCGGCTATGGCATTGAGTAGAGCGAGGTCCTTGCCGGTTGGTTCGAGAGCGCGGACGCTTCGCCCGCGACTGCGTTTGCGTGTTGTGACCGTGGCGAGTACTGAATGGAGCGGCTGCGACGATCGAGTTGACGCGACATGCTCGGCGAACCGGTTGTTGACTCCCTGACAGGCTCGGGCCCGCAGGGTCGTGTCTGCCACACCCTTACGAAGGGGGCGAAGTGCTTTGGGGGCGTCTTTGCCCGCTCCCTGCTTGCGGCGATAGGCGCGGAAGGCCGAGGGCTGGTTGACGGTGGACTCGATGCGTAGCACGTTGCACTGGTTGTACATCTTGACGCTGTTGCTTCCAAGCCAGTGGCGAATACGGTAGCCCTCGTCGAGCTCGATGATGTTGGTCTTGAGCGAGCCACCGAAGTCGCCCCTCGGTTGGCCGTTGCTCTTGACCGGATGACCGAAGTAGCCAAGCAAGCGACCGGGGTGCCCGCCGATGAACGCATGCCGGACCATGGCGTTCATAGTTCGGTCGAGAGCGCGACGGTCGTTGAAAAGAAAGTCGCTGGCCCACTCGCTCTGCCACAGGTTCCAGGTGTAGCTGAGGTCTGTGCCTAAGGTAGAGGAAACGGTTGGGAAAGCCAGCGGAACGAAGCTGTCGAGCAATGAACACCAGTCTGTTTCGAGCTGCTGGTCGAGAAGAGGTTGCATGGCATTGAAGTCGTCGACCTGTAGGATCTTGTTGCCGAGTCGCTCGTGGCCTATGCCCATCTGCTTGAGTTGACGAGCTAACCACTCCCGCCCGTTCATGGCGATTTGGATCCGGTACGGGAACCATGTCTGGATGCGAATACTCATGAAACCGTAATCGGCGTGATCAAGGTATATGTAGAGGTGCTTGCACCGAGTGTGGACGTATCGGAGTCTCGGTGCCCCGTTGTCAGGAATCAATCGGTAGCTGCTTCCGGCCTCCACGCAAGACCAGGCTCCCACCGGCCCGACTCTGATCCCTTTCTCCTGCTGCCGCCGCCGAGCAAGTTCCTCCTTGCGACTACGCGACGAAGGAAGGTAGATGATCCCCTCGCCACATTCTTCCAAAGACCACGCTTCGACGGCGGAAACCAGCTGCTCTGTCTGCTTGAGCACCCATTCCCTTGCGTCTTTGAACAGTATCCGCCGACGGCGAAAAAATCCCATCGCTCCCTCTGGGTACATCAACGGCCGGATCATCCCCTCAAACACGATCCGGTCGAAGCCACTTGTCACACCAACGACTGCGTCCCCGAAGATCTTGATAAGCTGTTTCACGGCGGTGACCTCCCATGCTCAGGTTTCTTCACCTTCAGCATATCCGGAGTCTCACCGCCACTTCTTCAATACCGTCACTCGCGACCTCTGCGATGTTTTGGTTGCGGCTCCGCCGCCTTGGACGTTAGAGGTGAAGGAAGGAAGACAGAGGCAAGAAGATTGGGGAGGTGAGGTGTGAGGAGTTAGAAGGCAAGAGGCAAGAAGCTAGAAGCAAGAGGCAAGAAGCAAGAGGCTAGAAGCAAGAGGCTGGACGAGCGATCACTGGCATTCCTGCCCCCCAATTCGCGAAGCGAATTGCCAACAAACTCATCCTTAAAACAAGAACGCCGTCCGCTCCGACCATCACCACCACGCTTTCACAAAGACCACTCTGCGCCTCTCTACCTCTGCGTCTCTGCGTTAACTTCCCCTCACGTACCTCAAAGCA
>CAYSBP010000464.1:0-2679 GCA_964429255.1 uncultured Planctomycetia bacterium | reverse complement strand
GCCGGTCGAGGGCGGCACCGCCTACGAGCTGCGACTCGACGGGCAGAGCGTGCTCGACGCGCTGGGCACCAAGACCCTGCCCGAACGCGCAGGCTTCCATCTGACCATCGACGACCAGGACTCCCCGCTGGCGGCGCAGGCGCCGGGCGCGAGCGTGAAGCTGGTGCTGGAAACGTTTGCGGACCACGACGAACTCGTGCCCGAGTTGATCTCCGATACGCTCAAGGAGGATTTCGACCAGAAACTCTTCACCGATGTGAATCTCTAAGAGGAGCGAGACAATGAAGACGCTCTTGTCGATTGCGTTTAGCGTTTCCATGTGCTGCCTGCTGCCATCCAACGGGATGGCAGCGGACGCGGCGAAGCCGGCGAAAGGCGCGGCGGTCAAGGCGAGCGCAGTCAGTGGAATTGCGCTGACCACGCATCGGCCCGGAGGCGGGGACCATGGCTTCGGGGTGGCGCCGTCGACCTTCGGGGAGATCGTGCGTCACGACATCAAGGACAACCGCGTCGTCGGAAGCCGCGTGATCTACCCGGGCAAGGCCCGCGCGGCTTTCATTGACCCGTCCGGCGAGCGCGTGGTGTTCATCAAACTGGACGGCCGGCTGCACGTGATGAAGGCGGACGGGACCGGGCTGAAGGAGCTGGCCAAGGCGCGGAACCGCAACGCCAGCGCCGTGGCCTGGCCGGCGGGGGACTGGGTGTACTACAGCGAAGAAGGCCGGGCTCCGCAGGGCGTTTGGAACGAGGCGGAGAAAGCCGATATCCCCGAGAAGCGCGCCATCCGCCGCGTGAACGTGGTCAGCGGCGAGGACGAGGAGGTGGGCGCCGCCCCGTCGTCCATCTGGCAGCTGAGCCTGGCGCTGGCCGAGGAGATCAACCGCATGCTGAGCGCAACAACCAAAAGCTTGGAAAGGCGCATGAAATGAGCGAAGTTCCCCCTTGCCACTCGCCACTAGACACTTGCCACTTGGAAAAGCAACCCATGGAAACGACCCTTGCACGCATGGATGCCTGCGCCGCCGTTGCCGAACGCGGTGGCGCGGCAAAGCTTTCCGAACTCGTCGGCGCGCTTGGTGATCCCGACTGGCGGGTACGCTACGCCGCCATCGTGGCCCTCGGCGATCTCGGCGACCCACTGGCGGCTGAACCGCTGCTGGCGCTGCTGCGGGCGGAGGTACACGAGCCGCTCTTCACGCAACCGCCGCTGGAAGGGGGCGGGAACGCCGGCGCGACGCTGGTCTATCCGGTCGCCTTCCCCGCGGACACGACGGAAGCGACCAAGGAGGCCTGGCGCCGTCGCGGCCGCCTGCTGCAGGCCGGCTGTCTGGCACTCGCGAAGCTCGGCGCGCCCTCCGCGCCGTCGCTGGAAATGCTGCACGATTTCGCCACCGACCAGAAGCGTGACTACATGGTGCGCGCCGCGGCCTGCAAGGCCCTCGGCCGGCTCGCCTGCCCGGCCAGCCTTCCCGTGCTCGAGCAGGCGACCCGTGACGAGGAGTGGTGCACCGCCTGCGAGGCGCGCAAGGCGGTCGCGGCGATCACCCTCCGCATTCAAGTGAAGTCACGGGTCCGCATTGGAATCGTGGGGTTGAACTTCGGCCGGCACATCATCGAACAATTGACCACCGGTCCCGGCCGCGATTGGTGCGAACTGGCCGGCGTCTGCGATCTCGACGCGGCGAAGGTGCGGCAGTACGCCGAGCAGACCGGCGTGCGCGCCTACCGGGATCTGGCGGAAGTCCTGGCCGATCCTTCCATCCCGGCCGTCGGTTTGTTTACCCCGCCGGTGGGGCGCGCTGAACTCCTCCGGCAAGCCATCCAAGCCGGCAAGCATGTGTTGACGACCAAACCGTTTGAACTGGATGCGGCCGCGGCGGCGGCCGTACTGGCCGAAGCGCGGCGGTTGCGACGGGTGGTCCACCTCAATTCCCCGGCGCCAACGTTGCCGGCCGACCTGCGCCAGATCCAAGCCTGGCAGCAGGAATACCGGCTGGGCGAGCCGGTCGGCTGTCGCGCCGACGTGTGGGCCCATTACCGGGAGCAAGCCGACGGCGGTTGGTACGACGACCCGCATCGCTGTCCGGTTGCGCCGGTGTTCCGTCTTGGGATCTACCTAATCAACGATCTGATTCGCCTCTTCGGCCCACCGGCGGCGGTGCAAGTGATGCACACCCGTCTGCATACCGGGCGACCCACGCCGGACAACGCGCAGTTGGCCATCCGGTTTCAGAACGGCGGCTTGGCAAACATCTTCGCCTCATTCTGCGTCAACGATGGCGACCACTACCGGAATGGTCTGACGTTGAACTTCGAGAACGGCACGATTTATCGCAATGCCGGTCCGACGCAAACTGCCGGTAGAGCCGATCTGTCGTTGGTCGTGGTCAAGGACGGCCAACGACATCTTGCCGGGCAAGTCACGCTGGAAGAGACCAGTGGTGCGTATCAGTGGCAGGAATTCGCCGAGGCGGTGCGGACCGGCAACCTCGCGAACGAGAGCCTGGACTGCGTGATCGTGGCCGGCATCCGAGTGATCGAGGCCATGGCGGGGGCCGAGAAAACCGCGGATGCGGTGAAGTTGGAGGAAGCGACAAGATGAGTGAGACGAGCAGAAGAGTCTTGAGAGCCAATTTCAAAACTCCCCGTGGCCGCGCGGCCTGCCATTTTGGATGCGAG
>CAYSBP010000463.1:0-2688 GCA_964429255.1 uncultured Planctomycetia bacterium | reverse complement strand
GACCATGACCAGGAAGAACAGCTCGCGGCCGCCGGGTTTCATGCCCGCGTAGAGCTGCAAGGCCGGATCGTCTTTGGTCCAGTCGCCGGCTGTCGAACTCGGCGGGATCCCGGCCCATTCTGCCAGCTTGCCGTCCGCCGCGGCGCTGTCGGGCAGCGTGTAGGTCGGCAGAGCGTTCATCTTCCCCTCCGCCCCCGGCGCGGCAGCGGCCCAGCCGGGACACGCCAGCACCGCCAGCGATCCCGCGACAAACAACGTCTTCAAAGTATTCATGTGGTCCTCTCAGTTATTGTCCGCGGCTGGTGGCGTGCCATTGGCCTCGGGAGTGGAGTCGAGCAGTAACGGTGACACTTGGTAGCAGATCACGTCGGTGTCGCCACGCACATACAGTCGTCCGTTGGCCAGGGTGGGCTGCTGGGCGATCCCCAGTTTTATCGGCACCTTGACGCGGCCGAGTTCCTGGTAGGAAGTCTTTCCCGCCTCCAGAAGCAGAAGTTCGTTCCCGGCCGTCAGGCAGAATAGCAACCCGTCAGCCAGGATCAACTGCTGTTCGCGGCCCCACTCCTTGCCTTTCTTTTCCCACAGCACCTTGCCCGTTTCGATGTCCGTGCATTGAATCGCGCTATTTCCAAAGCCAAACACTGCGCCGTCCTGAATGGCCACGGTATTGTACATGTTGAGTTGGTTCTTCTCGCTTCGGTAGGCCTGCCGCGCGTTGACCTTCCCGTCCTTGACGTGCATCTGAAGCAGGGCGGAGAACGCCGTGGCCCCCTGTCCGCCGCAGGCGAAGATCCGGCCCCCGGTGGCCACGGGCGAAGCCAGCAGTGCGTGATGGAGCGGCACGGGATAGGTCCAGTAGACTTCCGGTTTGGTGGGGCTGACGCCCCACATTTCGCGCACTCCGCCGTACATGCCAAAGACAATTTGCGCCACACCATCGATCACCTGGTAGACGGGTGAGGCGGAACTGCCACAGAACCCCTTGGCTTTGGCCGTCTCAAATCCCCATCGGACTTCGCCGGTCTTCCTGTTCAGCGCCACCAGGGATCCCAGTCTGCCGGTGTGTCCGGCCACGAGGTACAGCGTGTCGCCCACAATCAACGGCGTGGAGTCGGCCTGGCCAAAGTAGTCTTCCGTGGAACGCCAGATCTCGCTTCCATCCTTCGCGTTGAGGCAGAAGAGGACGCCGCGCGGGTCATAACCGGCATTGTTGTTGGCAACGTAGTAGACGACATCGTCACAGACCACCGGGCTGACGGTGGGGCCGCTGGTGATGTGCTTCCATTCCTTGTCGCTGATTTCATGCCGCCACAGAAGATCGCCAGTCTTGGCGTTCAGGCAGAGCGCCCACTGCTTCCCCTCGGACTGTCCGGCGGTGTAGGCGCGTCCGTTCACCTCAACCACCGCGCTCTTCGCTTCTCCGGTGTGAAGTCGCCAGAGCTCTTTGGGGCCCTCCTTCGGCCAGGTCCGCAACAGTCCGCTGGCGTTGTACACCGTGTTACCGTCCCACGGAATGAAGCGCCCGAGATCCGTGTTGGTCGCCAGGACCGACCGCTGCGAAAACGTCTTGGGTGGCGTGACGGGCTCCACCCGCGTTCGCAGGCCTTCCATGGCGCCGTTGAGGTAGACCTTGTAGGCCCGTTTGACGCCGTCATCTTTCAGACCACCTTCGATCTCGGGAAGCTGCTTCTGGAGCCAACTGAGGTCTTCCAGCGTGCCGACGACAGCCAGGGCTCCGGCGGCCGAAATCGCCACGGTGGGGTCCTCGTGCCGGATCAGCCGCCGCAACACTTCCGACTGGCCCACCTGGAATTTCTCGTTGATCATGTTGGCCAGGGTCAACACATGCGCATCCGCGGGAGGGTCTTTCCGGTATGCCGCTGCCACGCCGGTCTCCACAGCCTTCCGCTCCTGATCGGTCCACAGCAGGACCGCGAGCGTGCTCTCCTGCACCTGCGCGGAATCCACGCCCATCAGTTGGAGGACCACATCCGGGGTCAAGACCGCCCCCTGCACCCCGGCCCAGTAGACGAGATCGGCCAGTTCCGTGGGCGGGAGTTTGGCGATGTCCCGGGCGACGTCATCCGCGGAAGTGATCTCGCCAAAACGAGCGAGGAGTGTTCTGGGCAACTCGGTGTTGGCAACCTTCGCCGGAGGAGCCACAGGCACCAGACTCAGCATGCCGTAGCCTTTTGGCCAGGCATGATTCATGTCATCGCCGAAAAGCCGGTACAGCCCGTCGCGATTCATCCATCCTTCCGTTGAAATCGGCATGGCGTAGTCGAAATCCGCAAACCCGAGATCAAAGCCGATGCAACCCGGCGCCCGGTCGAGTTTCAGATCGGTCAGCACCGACTTCATGTCCAGCCGGATCTCGTACGCCACGCCGCCTTCGACCAGCGCTGACGCGTAGTCCACCTTCCACTCGCCAGCGTGCATGGCCGGCAGGATCCGACTCTGGCTCAGGAGTGTCTTCGGAATGGCCCCAAACTGACCCATCTCGCGGATATTGGCGGTATCGAGCTTGTTCTTGCTGACATCCAAGTTCTGCCAGTCCGGCATCTGGCGGTCCCGGTTCTCCCGTCCAAAATCCAGATAGATCTCCAGGCTATCCATCGCCCACCAGGTATCCCGGTCGAGCGTGCAACGCCGGTCATCACGGACCACGACCAGGAGGTAGAGATCCTG
>CAYSBP010000462.1:0-2695 GCA_964429255.1 uncultured Planctomycetia bacterium | reverse complement strand
GTGGGGTGAGCTGCCTTCCAGTGGTCGGGTAGGAACTGGTCAATCTCGTTGATCGTATCCGTCAAACAAACCACGTGGTGAAGACCGGCGACGGCGGCACGTGAATTGTCAAGGGCTACACTTTTTCGGTGGGGTGAGCTGCCTTCCAGTGGTCGGGTAGGAACTGGTCAATCTCGTTGATCGGGCAGGCGGCGAAGTTGGTCAGCACGTCTCGGAGGTAGACGAAGGGGTCGATCTCCTGTCGCCGGCAGCTGCCGATGAAGCTGCTGAGGACAGCTGCGGTGCGACCACCCTTGTCGCTGCCGGCAAAGAGCCAATTCTTGCGGCCTAGCACTATTGGCCGAATCGCGTTCTCGGCCGGGTTGTTGTCGATGTGCAGATCTCCGTCATCGACGTAACGCGTCAGCGCCGCCCAGTTGTTCAACGCGTAGCCGATGGCCTGGCCGATCGGGCTCTTGGGCAAGACCGCGAGCCGCTCCTTCTCAAGCCACTCCTTGATCTGCTCGAGACGCGGCTTCGACCGCTCTTGACGCAACGCCTTACGCTCGTCGGATGAGAGATCTCCGGCCTCCTCTTCCACTTTGTAGAGGAGACGGATCATTGCTATGGCTGCATGAGCGCGTTGAGGGTCGGTTTCGAGCGATTCATGGAACTTGCGGCGAGTGTGGGCCCAGCACGCCACCTCCACCACGCGGCCCGTGGCGTACAACGCGTCATAACCGCTGTATGCATCCGCCTGCAGGTAACCAGTGAACGACTCAAGGAATGTAAGTGGGCCGTCCCGACTGCGATTGGGTGTGAAGTCGAAAACGGTGCAGGGATGATCATCGTCACCGACGTACACCCACGCCCGGCCCTGACGGGTCTTCGTACGTGTCTTGTCCTGCACCGGTACGACGGTATCGTCCGTGTGCACAACCTTCGATGCCAGTACGTCCTTCACCATCAGCTTGTAAAGCGGATTGAGCAGCTCGGCGCAGGCGGCCATCCAGTTGCACATCGTGGAACGCGAAAGATCCACGCCGTGTCGCCCCAAGATTCGCTCAAGGCGATATAATGGTAAGTGGTCACAGTATTTGCTCGTAATCACGTAAGCCAGCAGGCCAGGTCCCGGCAGCCCTTTGTCAATCGGCTGCAGCGGCTTGTCGGCGGTGACGAGGTGGGCTTCGCAGTTCTTGCAGGCATAGGTCGGCCGCACATGTTCGATCACATAGAGCGATCCCGGCTCGTATTCGAGCTGTTCACTGGTCTCTTCGGCGATCTTCGTTCGGGGTTGCCGGCAACATGGACAGGCCAGTTGATCGGCCGGTAGCTCGTGCACCAACTTCTTGCGAGGAAGGTTCTCGGGCAGTGGTTTGCGCCCGCGGCGTTTGCCGGCCTTGCGCGCCGGCGTGGCATCTTCGTCAACCTGAGCATCGAACGCGCCGCCGGGCTCGGCTTCAAGCAACTCCTTGGCAAACAGCGTCAGCTGAGATTCGTCGATCCGCTCGCTACGAGGACCATACCGGGCACGCAGGAGCTGGGCCAGTTGGTGCTCCAGCTTCTCGATTCTACGCTGTGACTGCTGTGCCGTGTCGTTCAACTGCCGGATCAGCTCATGGCAAAGATTCAGATCCTCGGGCAGGTCGATCGTGGATGCAGGAGATGTTTGCGATGCGTCCTCCATGACTGCCACAAGTATGGCACTTACGAGGCCGTCTGTCAAGCATAAAATCTTGGAATATCGGTGATGGCATCACGTTGCGTGTCGCGCGCCTTTGCGAACGTACCGCCGCGAACGCTTTACCTTTGTAGGATCGATCCCGTCCAAGAGCAATGCAAGATCCGACACCCGAAGTTCCGCCCCGTCCGCAAGACCATCCGGGAAGCGGACCACGCCTTTCTCCAATCGCTTGTACCATAGCGCGTATCCGTCGCGATCCCAGTAGAGCACCTTGATGCGATCCTTACGCCGGTTGCGAAAGACGAACAGATGACCGGAGAAAGGATCCTGCTTGAGCACCTGCTCCACCATCATGGACAAACCGTCAAAGCCCCGACGCATGTCCGTGGGCTGGGTGCAGACGAACATCCGAACGGACGGCGGGAGCGTCAGCATGCCGCCTTCACCACCGCAATAAGCTGCGACACTTTGTCGGGATCGAAGTCGGCCGGGAGCCGGATGGCCAAGCCACCCGGCAGCGCGACCTCGTAGGCAGCCATGCCGCCATTGATCATCTCCACCTCAACGAAGCCCCTGTGACGCGTCACCGACGAAACCCGCGCGGCGTCTGCACCTCGCCTTCGAGTCTGCGTCCGTCCTGTCGCCAGCTTCCGTTTCCACCAAGCGAACGTAACGGCCTTGAGTCCATGTCGACGACAGAACTCCGCCTGCGAGAGACCGCTCCGTCCCCACCGATCCAGGTGTCGCTGCCAGTACCGCGCCCGCTCGGTCCCGCCTCGGGGGATCTTCGTCATCGTATACCTCCGGACCCATTCTCTACGAACGGAGGTCACCAAAACAAGATGGGGTTAGTAGGACGGCTACCAACCTGGTGAGCAACTGGGCCTACATGGTGATGGCGTCGCTGGCGTGGACGCTGAAAAGCTGGTTCGCGCTCTCGTTGCCGGAGTGCGGGCGGTGGCGGAAGAAGTACAAGCCGGAGAAGGAAAAGGTGCTGCGTATGGAATTCCAGACGTTTCGCAACGCGTTTAT
>CAYSBP010000461.1:0-2695 GCA_964429255.1 uncultured Planctomycetia bacterium | reverse complement strand
GCAGTCGCGCGAGCACGCTCCGATCGGATTTTTCGAGTACCTGCGCGCCGGGTTGCCGATCACACTGGTGACGACCGTTGTGGGCGTTCTGCTGCTGTGGCTGATCTGCGGTTGAGCGCTACCGTGCGTACTCGATGAAGCGGGCCTCACGGATCAGCGTCACGCGGACTTCGCCCGGGTAATTCAACTCGTCCTCGATCTGCTTGGCAATGTCGCGCGCCACCAGCTGGCAGTCGGCATCGTTGAGTTCCTCGGCCTTGGCCAGCACGCGGATTTCGCGCCCGGCCTGGATGGCGAAGGCCTTCTCGATGCCCTTGCGCTGCGTGGCGATCTCCTCCAGACGCTTCATGCGCTGGATGTACTTCTCCAGGGATTCGCGGCGCGCTCCGGGGCGGGAGGCCGAGATGGCGTCGGCGATCTGCACCAGGATCGGGTACAGGCTATGGAGTTCGATGTCGCCGTGATGGCCGCCGACCGATTCGACGACCTCGATCCGCTCGTCGCACTGCTTGGCGATCTCCATACCGATCTGCGGGTGCGTGCCCTCCATCTCCTGGTCGAGCGCCTTTCCGATGTCGTGCAGCAGACCGCAGCGGCGGGCGAGTTGGACATCGAGGCGCAGCTCCGTGGCCAGCAATCCGCAGATGTGCGCGACTTCTCGGGCGTGGCCAAGGATGCTCTGGCCATAGGACGTGCGGAAGCGCAGGCGGCCCAGCAGATTGCAGAGGCGCGGTTTGAGGTCGTGGCAGTTGAACTCGATGGCCACGTCCTTGCCGGTCTTTTCGATCAACGCCGTGACTTCCTGCTCGGCCTTCTGAACGCACTCCTCGATGCGCGTCGGGTGGATGCGGCCATCGGCGGTGAGTTTCTCCATCGCCACACGAGCGATCTCGCGGCGCACGGGTTCGAAACAGGAGAGCACGACCACGCCGGGCGTGTCGTCGACGATGACGTCCACGCCGGTGGCCTTCTCGAACGCGCGGATGTTGCGTCCTTCGCGGCCGATGATGCGACCCTTCATGTCGTCATTGGGCAGGTCGATCGTGGAGACGGTGTTTTCGATCACAACGTCCGAGGCGATCTTCTGGATGGTGTGTATGAGCACCTTGCGTGCCTCGCCAGCGGCGTGTTCCTTGGCGCGGTTGACGGCGCGCATGGTCATCTCGGCGATTTCGCCGGCGATGTCGGCCTCGACGCGCTCGAGCAGAATGCCTTTGGCCATTTCGGGTGTCAGGCCGGCGATCGCGGTCAGTTTGCGCCGCTCGTCGTCGATCATGGCCTCAAGATCCTTCTTGCGGGCCTCGATGGACTTCAGCTGCTCCTGTTTCTTCTGCTCGATTTCCTGAATATCCTGATCGCGGCGATTGAGTTTCTCCTCCTTGCGCTCCAGATCGGAGAGTTTACGGTCCAGCAGGTCTTCGCGTTTTTCGAGCCGTTTTTCAGCGGCGCGCTGCTCGTCGAGGGTGTCCTTCAGTTCCTTCTCGAGTTCCTTGCGGCGCTTGAGGATGTTCTCGGATTCCTCGGTTTTGCGCCGCGCAGCTTCCGCTTTGCCTTCCTCGATCAATCGCTGCTTGATCTGTTCCGCCTCGCGGCGCGCCTCTTCCTCAATTCGTCCGCGACGACTCCGCATCATCAACCCGACCACCACGCCGCCCAAGGCGACACCTGCGAGTGCCCCCAGAGCCAATGAGCCGATATCCATGGTGCTCCACGCCCTTTCCACGTCCGACCGACGCACGGCCTGGACGATAAGGTTTTTCAAGAGTCGAAACGGACGTGAAGAGAAGACGTCTGGGCCGACGCCCAGCATCGGAAGGAACAAGGGGGAAGGACGAGGTGTATCGCGAAATCAGGGCGGGGTACATCCCCCACCGGAGTTTAGGCGCCGTTCCACAACCGGCCTTACTCACCCGGAAGGATCGTGTCCCCTTGGATCTCCC
The DNA here is from genome assembly GCA_964429255.1 of uncultured Planctomycetia bacterium. GTDB lineage: Bacteria > Planctomycetota > SZUA-567 > H5-PLA8 > H5-PLA8 > CAYSBP01. Next base: position 755 of record CAYSBP010000461.1, on the reverse strand, counting down.
TGCCCCGACATCTGCAACGCAGACTCGTTGCCTTGCGCCTGCAAACCTACTCGACGGTTGACCCAGCGATCACGCAGGACCGCACTCCGAATCTAACGAGACGATGAGGTCTCCATTCGGAGCCTGTCAGGTCTGTTTGCCAATGCACGCTTCAAGCAGTAACCCATCGGCAGACTCACCAGCGCACCCAATGTCCCCAAAGAGGTTTTTTCCGCCAACCGGGCGTTCTCACCCAGTCGAGCGTCCTCAGACCAAACGCTTGCTCTCCAAAAGGCTTCAGCTAACAAGGGCCGAAACCCGTTTCGACTGTCCAACCTGTAGTCTATGGCACAAGCCACGGGTTCGTCAAGCGGTTGTCAGTAAAGCCCCCAGATTGATCTCAACCTGCCGCCCTCCGCCACGCCATGGCGGCGGCACCGAGAACGCCGGCATCGTCGCCAAGGGCGGCACGAACGATCTTAACTCGTTGTCCCGCTTTGGGTAACGCGTGGCGCAGAGCATGCGTTCGTGTCCGTTCCAAAAACTCCACACCCAGCGCTTCGGGTACACCGCCGCCCAGGACGATGATTTCCAGCGAGAAGAGAAGGAGGATGCGCCGTCGCGGAATGGTGTACGACGCGCGGATGGCGTGAAATCATACGCGCCATCGTACGCCCTGATTACGCCGGCCCTGTAGCTGTGGCTGGAATGCGCGCCTCCTGCTGATAGACTTCCATCGCATGTGGGATCATGCGCTCAACGTACTTCTGCTGGCC
>CAYSBP010000460.1:0-2698 GCA_964429255.1 uncultured Planctomycetia bacterium | reverse complement strand
ACTACCAGGGTATCTAATCCTGTTTGCTCCCCACGCTTTCGTGCCTCAGCGTCAGGTACCACCCAGTTGGACGCCTTCGCTACCGGCCTTCCCCCAGATATCTACGCATTTCACCGCTACACCTGGAGTTCCTCCAACCCCTGTGGCCCTCAAGCTATGCAGTTTAAGGCGCAGTTCCCCGGGTAAGCCGAGGGCTTTCACACCTTACTTGCACAGCCGCCTACGCACCCTTTAAGCCCAGTAACACCGAACAACGTTTGCCCCTCACGTATTACCGCCGCTGCTGGCACGTGATTAGCGGGGGCTTCCTTCCAGGCTAAGCTCAACGGCTCAAGGTGTTAACTTGAACCGATTTGTTCGCCCGTGACAGAAGTTTACAACCCAGAGGGCCTTCATCCTCCACGCGGCGTCGCTGGGTCAGGCTTGCGCCCATTGCCCAATATTCCGAACTGCAGCCACCCGTAGGTGTCCGGCCAGTGTCTCAGTGCCGATGTGCCCGGTCAGCCTCTTAGCCCGGGTACCCGTCGTCGCCTTGGTGGGCCATTACCCCGCCAACTAGCTGGTAGGGAGTAGACCGATCTCAGAGCGCGAGGCTCCAAAGAGTCCCCCGCCTTTGACCCCAGATGCGCACATCCGTGGTCTTACCGGGTATTAGCGGTCCTTTCGAACCGTTATCCCCATCTCCAAGGTACGTCATCTACCCATTACTCACCCTTTCGCCGGTTTACTAGACGAGTTGCCCCGTCATTCTCCCGCGACTTGCATGCCTCAACCACGCCGCCAACGTTCGTTCTGAGCCAGGATCAAACCCTTCAATTGATGTGATCTCTCTTAAGGTTCGATCGAAAGCACACGAACATTGACTACTTCTATTGTCACGTTCTCGTGCTCGGTTGTCTTACTACTTTGTTTGGTCGCTCGCCAAATGTTCGCACCGAAGTGCGCTCATCGGCGGGCACCCACACCGAACTTAACGCAGTCGTACTGACTGCCTATAAACTTGTCAAAGAGCAAAACACAGACGACAAAAAACCTCAGCACTTTCCTTTCTGCCCCAATCTCAACTCCACAAACCGAGATCAGACAGTCAAGAAAGGAGTGCCGACTGTTGCTTCACCAGCTTGCCACTCCGCGCCATGTCGGGCGCAGGAGTGTGTATACCCGCCAAGCCTAGCACTGTCAAGACATTCAAGCCCTCTTTTTCACATTTTTCATGATTGCGTAACGTACAATCAGAATTAGACTTGTGGGGCTCTGGAGGACATTGCCTTTCGCGTGGCCTAAACTTTCCATCCAATACCCCATGCACCGCGCACCCCCTTATTCGCCTCACGCCTTGACGTCTTCCCCTTTCTTGGGTAGAGTTACTCTGTGAGCTTGGTCCGTCCTAAACGACGTCCAGGATCGACATAAACTTCATAACGGAATTTGACTTAGAGAGCACATCGCCCATAGGAGATAACGTCATGGCTGCCCGTCGTTTCGTCGGCACCAACGAGTTCCAGCAGAAGCCATCCTCCCTTCTCAAGAAAGTTACCTCTTCCGGCGAGACCTGTTTCATCACGCAAGACGGAAAAGCCACCGCCGTTCTCATCGACATCAATCGCTACAATGCACTCATGGACCTCGTCGAGGACGGCGAATCTCCTGCCGAAAATAATCGTGGCATTGGGGATGAGACCAGGCAATGCGTAAGCATCAAAGGCATTCTTCGTCGCACCCGCGTCATGCGACGCAAACGCTGATTCGATAACGCACCAGGCACCTGTCGCCGTCGATGGTGTCCAGCTTTTCTGCGCGCTGTGGTGCCACGCGCTAAGGGAGCAATCTAGATGCGGTTATTGAAGACGGTTGAATGCTTCGCGGCATGTTGTGTTCTAGCCGTGCTCTCCGCGAGCCTTCCGGGTGGAGAGGCACCTGCGCCCGAGCAGATCCAGTCGTGGATCAGGCAATTGGGCGATGAGGATTTTCAGAAGCGCGAGGAAGCCCGTGCCGCGCTGCTAAAAGCCGGCCTACCCGCCATGGCCGCGCTTAAACAGGCCCAACAGAGCGACGACAACGAGGTCCGAAACACGGCCTCGCTGCTGGTCGAGCAACTCCAGTGGCGGGCCATTCCCGCCCAGATCGACTACATGAAACTCTTCCCTGCCGAGACGATCTTCGCCATGAAAGTCCGCGACATGGACGCGTTCGCGAAGAGTTCGCAGCGGACCGCCCTGCTGAAACTCCTGGAGACCGCGGATCTGATGCCGCTGGCCGACATGCTGACAGCGCGCGCCAAGAAGCAAATGGGCCCCGGACTGCCCCTGCTGCAGAAGTGGCTCGGCCATTTCAGCGGCCAGCTGGCCGGCGGCGTCTGGGCCATGAATCCGAGGGATCCGACCGGAATGCGGATGGCGCTGGTTGCCGAACTCAAGGCCGATGCGCTGGACAAGGTCTTCCAGGAGTTCCTGAGCGAAACCAAGCTGCTGCAGGGCGCGATCGCGACACCGATCAACGGTCTGACGATCCTGAAAGGCCCCAACGAGATGGGCGCCATTGCGCTGGCCGGCCGGCATGTGATCCTGGGCCCCAACCTCGAGTCGGTCCGGATCGTGGCCGAGAGTCTGCTGGAGACCCCCGCGAATGCGTTAGGGGCCAACCCCGCTTGATTACTCGACCCGCAACACAAGGCATTTGAGATACCGTCCCTGATCGA
>CAYSBP010000459.1:0-2707 GCA_964429255.1 uncultured Planctomycetia bacterium | reverse complement strand
TCCGGACTATGCGACAGAAAACACTCTCGCAAAACCCCTCACGAAGAGCGCCGTCAGGCGAACTTCGTGAGGGGTTTTGCAAGAGCCTCACCCATTTGGCCGAAGAATTGCTTTTGGTCAAAGGCATTGGTTGATCTATCGGCAGATTGTGCCGACATTCCTTCTGCTCGGGCAGGAAGGGGATGCAACATGCCTAAGCTGGAACTCTATGATCAGATCTGGACGCATGAGGAGTATCGATCCCTATCTATTGAGGAGAGCATCGCCGAGCGCATCCTCCGTATTTGTCGTGAGAAAGGCTTTCGTCGAGTGCTTTCCATCGGCTGTGGCCAGGGACAAGCCGTCAGACGGTTTCTTCAGGAAGGAATGGACGCATACGGCGTAGATTGCTCCGCCAACGCGCTTGCCGCTTGCGCCGACTTGGGGAACCGCGTGTTGAAGGCCGACGCGGTTTCGCTTGGCGCGGAGCAGTTTGGCAAAGTCGATCTGGTCTGTTGTGTGGATATGCTGCAATGTGTCGAACCATCGAACCTGCCCGCCTTGCTGGATGCGTTGCGCCGACAGGGGGCGCAGCAGTACTACTTCCTGGTTCGGCTCGGGGATGACTTTCTCGGCCCAAAGCTGATTGGCGCTGGTTTGCATGCCTGCGTTCGTTCATCTGCTTGGTGGGAGCTGGTCCTGGCTCAGTACTTCAGACTCCATAAGCCGAGTCTGGTCGAGGTGGGTCCACTGCGCCTGCTGGAAGTAGTGGCTACAAACGCCACCGACGGCCAGCCTCGTTTCGCCCGCAATGCGAGCCCGGATGAACCGCCTGAAGCACGGCACAAACGACTCCGTCGACTGGCGGAGATACTTAGCGCCCGGCGCATGGTGCAAGACATGGGAGAGCTGGAGTGCCCGGAAAGCGACTATGCTGCCGCTGGCCTGAGGATTGGGTTCACACCCAGTGGGCTGCCTGCCGGGTTCCTCAAGGTAGGCAATCGCGAATTGCCCATTGACGATGTGACGGATCCGCAAGCAGAAGCCGAGCGCTGGGCGCTGACACTCAAGATTCAATCCGATAACACACTCGTCTTCATGGTGGGCTTTGGGATGGGCTATGCGGCGGAGGCGGTCTTGGCGCTGCTGGGTTCCCGTTCGAAGCTCCTGGTGGTCGAGCCCTATCTGCCCTTGCTTCGAGCGGCATGCGAGTATCGTGACCTGCGGCGGCTATTCGCGGACAGCCGGTTTGTCCTCTATGCAGGAGACGACATCAATACGGTCAAGGCCCTTGTTGCGCGACTGAAGTCCGAAGACACGGTTACCCTGACCGCTATCTGTCCGAGCGTTCGGCCTGCGCACAGCGCCCTGTTGGGGCAGACAACGGTCGATTTGGCGGAAGCAGCGACCTTCCGCTTCAACACCTGTTGCCTTACCGCCCGCACGGTCAACGCAGACGGTTTGACGTGGAGCGAGTTTCATTTGAGGAACATCTCGTGGATGCTGGACAAGGCTGGCATCGAAGCGCTTGGGGGCGAGCCAACGCCGCCTGCGGCCGTGATTGTCGGCGCCGGCCCTACGCTGGAACATTCGCTGGATTTTGTGAGGGAGATGCAGAAGCGCGTACCGGTCTTCTCGGCCGAGGTGGCTCTGCCCAGGCTGAAAGCAGCCGGGATAGACCCACACATGGTAGTCGCGCTGGATCGCGATATCCTCTCGGTGGAGAAAAGTCGTCTGGCGGATCCCACCAAGACCGGCCTCCTGTTGGGGCAGCAGGTCCACCCGGAATATCGTGACCTTCCGGCTCTCTTCAAACTGGCGAATCTAGACGCTGACTACTGCAACCTTCTCTCCCGTGTCTATCGACGTGATTATACACCGGTGATGGGCTTTGTGGGCGCGATGGCCGTCTTGGCCGCGGTAGCCGCAGGGGCCAGAAAACTGTACCTGACCGGAATGGACTTTGCTTTCGCTCCAGATGGTTGTACCCATGTAAAGGACGCCATCCCCGATCATTTCACTGCTGAGGTGCAACGGGCCGAATGGCTTTCGGTTCCCGGTTACGAGACTGAATCCCTCAGAACCAACGTGCAGCTCCACGCTTATCTCGAAGTCTTCTGCGACTATCTGCGCTTTGTGCCTGAGGTTACGTTCATACCCGTGACCTCTGGCGGAGCCCGAATTGGCGACTTGGCTCATGTCCGTCCCGAAGAGGCGATGCGTTTTACGGAGGAATACCCGCCGTTCGATTGGGCCACGGAGTACCACCGACGGGTCCTCGTTCAAGAGTCGCGCCTGAACGCAGTTGAGCAGCGGCGGCTGCTCCAAGGTGCCGCCCGAGAGTTCAATACCAGGCACAAAGCCATCCGGGAAGCCAAAACGTCCCGCGAGGTGTGGCAGGCTTTCGAGAAGTTCGTGGCCAGCGATGCGTTGATCCTGTGCCATATGGCCTTCCGAGACGTGGTTGACCAAGTCAAGGACTCTGAGCGGTTCGGTCCGGATCTGATCCACATGATCCGTGAACGGATGGACGCGATTTCCACACATGTGCAGCCACTACTGCAGGATCAGCCCTGAACACGTCATCCCTCCCAACCCCCAGTTGCCCAGCGTTTCTACAGAGGAATCGCACCATCGTGCGTATCCGTGACGGGACAGCTGTTTCAGCCAGTCCACGGACACCGCATACGACCGCGGTGTCCATGGCACCAGGGATTAGGGATTCATT
>CAYSBP010000458.1:0-2708 GCA_964429255.1 uncultured Planctomycetia bacterium | reverse complement strand
CCGAAACACGCGAAAGGAAGACAAAGAATTCTTTTTCCCGCGTCCTTCCGTGCCTTTTGAAGTTGAATATATTCCGGAATCCAGCCAAATCAAACGGATGCTCCCTGATTCTTCAAATTCCATAAAAGACACAGGCTGAAGCCTGTACTCCAAAACTCGCGAACAATCATTATCCGTTGTACCGCCGTTACACGGATTCAGGGTTGAAACACAATGCCGTGGGCTTGCTCGCCAATCAGTATATTCGGCGACGTCGCGGTCGCCTGCTCGCCGTAGCGCACGACGTTGTTGAACGACACATCCCGCACCGTGTGCTCCCGATCGCAGCCGCGGACCACGATTGACCCGGTGTCCGCCGGGGCGTTGCCGGAGACCACGAGGTCGGCAAACCGCACGCGCCGCACGTTCCCCGGGGTCTCCCAGCGCCGAAACCAAATGGTCGGGGCCGGATGGATCTCGATCAGTTTCTCCTGCCCCTCCCCGTTGATACGGATATCCTCAAAACGAACATCCTCCATGACCATCCCCTCCGCGGGCTGGATGATGATGGCCGGATTGGTCGGATCGACGTAGTGGATCACATCAATGTCACGGAACGTGAGCCGCCGCATACCTTCCGCCCAGTTCTCGCAGCCCAGCCGCCAGATATGCGCCCGGTCGGTCCACAGCACGCACTGGCTGACCGTGACGTCCTCCACGGGGTCGCCGTCCTTGGCCTTGTCCCGCTCGGGCCAGCCGAACCCTTTGGTGGTGATACAGTCGTCGTCAGTGCGAACGAAGCAGTTTCTGATCACTACGTGCTGCGAATTGCAGACGCCGATGCCGTCGTTGTTCTCGCAGCGGGCGCTGACGATCTTCACGTTGTCGATCCGCACGTTCCGACATCCCCACATGGGGAAGGTCCAGGCCCATGAGTCCTTCAGAATCACCCCCTCGACGCGCACGTCCGTGCACAGGGTCAGAGAGATCAGATTTCCGGTCGGGCCTTTGAAGCGTTCCCAGTCGAGCCCGTCGATAATGCCGCGGCCGCGGATGGTGATGTTCTTGCCACGCGCCGCCACCCCCCCCTTCACGACAGCCCCGCCGGCGATGTAGAGAGTTTGATTGTCGCTAACCTTGATTTCATTGGCCAGGTGCAAGCCGGGACCGAAATAGATCACACCGGCATCGCCGGGCTTGGGCGGGTCCACCTCCAAGGGGTTCGCGAATAGGAGGAGCGGTCCATTTTTGCCATCCGGCTCGATGGAAAGCTGGCAGGGCGACGATACGGCGAATGATAGCTTGCTTCCCGTGATCTCCGGCAGGATGCCGCGCGACTCGGGTAAAATCCGAAGACGCTCACGCGTCATGGGCTGATTGCGGACCTCAACCTGCACCACGGCAGTGCCCGAGCAGTCGAAGTAGGCAAAGGAATAGGGACCGCCGAAAGACTTCTCATATCGGGGTTCCGGCTCCCATACAGGCGCAACATAGACGTCAAGGGGTTTGCCGTTGACAGTCACTGAGTACTGATCCGACAATGCCGCCCCCTTTGGGGCGGGGTATGTCACGATGTTGTCTTGCTTCATTGCCTATCCCTCCTCTGCGAATGTTACGCGTATAGTGCTCGCCATTGCGACGATCACGAATGCGATTATTGCGGTTCTCTTCATGCCATCTCCTTGGATGTTGTTCACGCCAACGCTTGCGTTCTCGCGCGCGGTTTACCGCGTCGCTGAGCAACGCTTTGTCCTGCTGTTATATGATTCACGCTCTTACCTAGCCACTCATGGTCGGCATGTCAGCCAAATCATAGTAAGCGATCATGTAAGGATGATTCTCGTCGTACTTGGTCAATGGCGCGGGATTCTTGCACAGACCCACTTCGCGGATCTCCGTCCCTACGCGGTCCAGCCGCTGATCACCGAGTATCCGTCGAAACTCCTCTGCCTCATTCTCAATTTCCGTGACGATTTCGGGATGGTTATCATAGACGTTATTGGCTTCGCCAACATCATCTCGCAGGTTGTAAAGTTCCGGCAACACCTGATTGTCGGTGCCACCTGGCTTCCAGCCGATCTTGCTGAAGTGCAGTTTCCAATCGCCTTTGCGCACTGCCTCGAGGTTTGGGCCCTTGTAGTAGGCGAAGGTATCCCGTTTGGTGGCCTTTCCTTCAAGAATGGTCTCCACCAGCGAGATACTGTCAAGCGTCGTGTCCGCCGGCAGTGGTGCACCGGCGAGATCGGCCAGGGTGGCAAAAAGGTCGATGGAGGAGGCGATCCCCTCGCAGGTCGTCCCAGCGGCGATCTTCCCCGGCCAACGCATGATGCAGGGAACCCTTTGTCCGCCCTCCCAGGTTTGAAATTTGGTGCCGCGCAACGGCGCGTTGCTGCCGCCCTCATCTAGAGCACGGGAACCGTTGTCAGAAGTGAAGATGACCAGCGTCTCGTCCTTAATGCCCAATCGGTTCAGTTCCGCCTCGATCATGCCCATTGCCCAGTCAATGCAGGCGACAGCGCCGCCGTACGCGCCATTGCGCGAGATGTCGAGAAACTGCTTCGGGACGAACAGTGGCACGTGGACGTACATGTGTGCCAGATACAGAAAAAAGGGATTCTCTCGGTCACGGCGCATGAACTGCAGAGATTCATCGACATACCGTTCGGTAATGCCACGCTGATCCGGCTGCTGTTGGATGACCTCGTCGTTTCGCAACAGCGGCAATGGAG
>CAYSBP010000457.1:0-2714 GCA_964429255.1 uncultured Planctomycetia bacterium | reverse complement strand
GCTTCGCCGGACTCAAAGACCCGTATCAAGCCACCGTGATCCGCGCGGGGAACTATCAGATGACGGCGTACCGTCCGGAAACCGCTGTGATCGGAAAGGCGGAGCCAATGGGTTGGTGTTTCTACATCGACACCAGCGCCAGCGGAGCGGACATGGAGCAGAGGCGTTTGGATGCGATCAACCATCTCTACCCAAAGACATTGACGGACAAGGGCACAACACGGGTTTGGGCCTATGACCTGGATGTCGTCCCTGTGCTCAGTCAGGCGGCGAATCAGAACTGGATACCCGAGGGGTATATTCCCCCAGAGAAGGGGCTTCAGCAGTTCCTCCGCACGCGCCACTGCCTCGGCGCCACCAACCTGGAGGCCGCTCTCAAGCACATCGGCGATCAGGCGCGCTGTGCCGAACGGCCTACGCGTTTCGTGCTCGTCAGCGACGGCATCGCGACCTTCGGTGCCCGCGAGCCGCGCGAACTGATTGCAGCGTTGGGCGAGTGGCCCGAACAGCATGTGCTCCATGCGCTGGTGCTCGGACCTAAACAAGACGCGAAGACGCTTTCCGCCATCGTCGAGAAGACGAACGGGCGCGTCGTCACCGTCTCGCTGGGAAGCGATATGGAGAAGTCGGTCGAACGGGCTGTCGTGGAACTTCAGCGGCCCGTCGGCGCGTCCTTCGAGTTCTACGACGAAGGCGCCGAGTGGATCTTCCCGAAATCCTTCCGCGACGTGGGTCCGGGCGACGAGATGGTGCTCTTCTCACGAGTGAAAGACGGCGCCGCGGCCAAACCCGGCGTCATCCAACGCAATGCATTGGGCAACGTAGTGAAGGATCAGCCGCTGACCGCTCCGCCGCGCGAAGCGCCCGCCTTCGCGCCGCTCTTTGAACGCGAAGCCTGTGCCGCCTACCTGAATCATCTCGAAAAACTCGAACAGGAAACCGTCGATCAGGCCAAGATCGCCGAACTGCGCAAGCAGCGCATTGACGTCAGCGTCAAACACCGTGTGCTCTGCCCGCTCACGTCGCTATTGGTCCTGGAGACCGAACAGGACTACGCGCGCTTCGGCATCGACCGCAAGGCGCTGGCCGACGTGATGGTCGTCGGGAACAAGGGCATCGAACTGAGACACCGGACGGCGGAGGATTAGCCGGTCGTTCAGGTGGCGCGACCCCGCGAGCGAGCCGGCGCGGCGCGCAGGGAATTGGCGGAAGAGACAGAGGCTGCAGCAAACAAACCGGCCGAGACAGCGAAGGAAGAATCCGAAACGCTTGCTATTAGTGGGGCCGTTAACTTTGCACAATCTGACGATGCGAGAGATGACTCAGGCGGAGGCGGACAGAGCGGAGACTTGGAAGTTGTTCGCTCAGATCGCGCGGCCACAACTACCACCGACTTCCCCGCGCCAAGTATCCAGGCACCGTCAACACCCGCACCGCTTGGCGAAACGCGAGTCGCCGAGTCGGCACCTGTGGCAACGCCGCCGGTCATGCCCCCGTTGCGGCGACCCGAGCAGCAACAGACTCAGGAGACGGCGCGCCCGGTGGTTCAGCAACCCGGCTGGACCGCGCAGTACCAAGCGGTGCCCAAGGACGATGAACTGAACGCGCTCCGCGCGCAGGTGGCCGCGGCACCGCGCGAACGCCGACTGCGCAACACCTACGCCAACGCGCTGCTCAAGAAACAGGACTGGGACGGACTGCAGGCGCTGGCCTTCGAGTGGCTCCCGTTCGACTCCGAGAACCCGCAGGTGTACGAGTTCCTGGGCAAGAGCGCCACGGGCCTGAAGGACCTGAAGACTGCCTTGCGCGCCTTCACCAGCATTGCCGAGATCGCCCCGAACCGCGCCGCGCTGCTGGCCCGTGCCGGCTGGCTGCTTCTGATCGCCGACCAGCACGAAATGGCCGCACAGATGTTCCGCGAGGCGCTGAAGAACCGCGACGACGATCCGAATATCTACCGCGGCCTGGCGTTGGCCTGCTGGCTCAAGGGCGACTTCGTCGGCACGGCCGACACACTCGAAGGCGCGCTCAAGCAGAAGTTCAACGAACGTTACGGCGATGCGCGGCGTGTCCTGAGCGAGGAACTGGGTTACGTCTACCGCGCGTGGCTGAAGGCCGTGCAGACGCAGGCCGATGACACGCACGCCCGAGTATCAAAGCGCGCCGAATCCGTCGGCGTGAAGCTGAAGCGCGTCGATGCCATTCGCGTGACGCTGGGGTGGGAGACCGACGCCAATGACGTGGACCTGCACGTCGTCGATCCGGCCGGTGAAGAGTGTTTCTACAGCCATAAGAACAACAAGAGCGGTCTGGAACTCTACTCGGATCAGACGCAGGGCCTGGGACCGGAAGTCATCCGCTGCTCCAAGGCGCAGACAGGCGTCTACCACGTCGGCGTGAACTACTTTGCCGCCGGCCCGATGGGCGTCTCGCGCGGCGTGGTCGTGATCCTGCAACCCGACGCTGAAGGTCTGGTCGAGCGCCCGCAGATCGTCCCGTTCTGCCTCGCGGAAGGCGGCGCCGACATGCGGCATCTGGCGGCGGTGGTGGTGCCGTAAGCCGTTGTCGTACTGTTTATACGTCTGAACTGAAAGATCCAGCCCACCTTCCTGTCAGGATTGACGGTTGGTGACGAAGGGGATATCCTCTGTTGCGGTGCGCGGTGTCCCCGTAGCTCAGTTGGATAGAGCGCTGGTTTCCTAAACCGGAGGTCG
>CAYSBP010000456.1:0-2715 GCA_964429255.1 uncultured Planctomycetia bacterium | reverse complement strand
GAGGAATTCCATGTGCGCCCACTGGTTCTGCGCGGCCTGCTTGGCCAACTCGTCGAACTGCTTGCGGATGAAGGGCAGCTTGAGGTAGCCGAGTTGCTCGCAGAGGCGTTCATGGGCCTTCTTGGGATCCTTGTTCGGGTTCATGCCGTTCTCCTGGTTCGTGGCCGGTGGCGTACAGCCCGAGGTTGGGCTCGGGCAATTCGAGTTCGAGGAGGTCTTCGCGGCGCGTCAGGTGGAGCGCGCCGGGCTGAGGCAGGATGCGCTGGCGCTGCTCCAGGATGTTGGCGACGTACTCGCAACTGAAGGCCTGGAATTCCAGGGCGTCCTCGATGGCGCGTGCGGTCTTTTCGACGCCGTAGATCTCGCTCAGGGCCACGATCTTGCGGACGTGATGCGGGACGTTGAGCCGCCGCTGATGCAGTTCCAGGTAGAAGGCCTCCGCCTTGGGGGTGAGCGTCAGCAGGCGCTGGACCAACTTCTGGTCGAAGGCCTTGCGCCGCTGCTGCAGGAGGCGGCGCGGATGATCCGGATCCTCGAAATCGAGGTGCCGGTCGTAGCGGCGTGCGTGCCGGGCGATCAGGGCCTGCTGGTGGTAGACGCAGAGGTGGTCGGGGTAGACCTTCAGCGTCAGGCGCGCTCCCGCGAATTGGGCGGGGACGGAGTAGGTGTTGGTGTCGAGGGTGATGCGAAACCGGCCGCTGGCGCGGACCTCGTCGACCACGCCGATGTCGTGGGGCTGCAGCGAAAGAGGCAGGAGGTGGGGTTTTTCCTCCAGGAACAGATCGGCGGGCTTGCGCTTGGTCGTGCCGTGCAGGCGCTGGTTGGCCACGCTCTCCAGCCACTGGCGGGCGGCGGGGTTGACGAGGCGGAAGTCCGAGAGTTCCCGCCCGGCCAGGAAGTTCTTCTTCACGTAGCCGACGGCGTTTTCGACGCGGCCTTTCTCGTGGGCCTGCCCGACGCCGCAGGGCGCGATGACGAAGCCGTAATGGTCGGCGAAATCCCTGTAGTGGGGATTGAGGACCGGCGCCTCGCCCACAACGCGCCGGAGCACGGCGGACTTCAAATTGTCGACCATGATCTTCCTGGGGACATGACCGAAGAACTCGAAAGCGTGCTGATGGCAGGCCAGGAAGTGCTCCATCGTCTCGGAGACCGTGAACTCCACGTACAGCATGCGGCTGTAGCAGAGCACCATGCAAAAGAAACTCAGGCGGCGGCGCGTGTTGCCGACCGCGATGGTGCCGAACTGGCCCCAGTCCACCTGGGCGCATTCGCCGGGCGCGAAAGAGAGCGTCAGGAAGGCCTGGGTCCGGGGCGGCCGCACATGGTGGACGTAGTCCTTGACGATGGTGATGCCGCCGGAGAATCCGGCCTCGCGCAGGCGCAGATAGATCTGCGTAGCCGTGTAGGGGTGCGTTTCCAGCCAGCGGATGATCTGCGGCTTGTAGGGGTCGAGCTTGCTTGTCCTGGGCGCGATCTTGCGCGGGCGGAATCGGTCGACCTCCAGCCACCGGGTGACGGTGCGCTCGTCGATCCCCAGTTCCCGGGCGATCTGGGGGGCGGTCAGATGCCGGTTGTCGCGGTAGTCCTTGATGCGGCAGTAGAGTTCGTAGTCGATCATCGCGAACGCTCCATGTCTCGAAGGATCTGCCCCAGGGAGGTCGGCTCCGCCGACGCGGGACGGGGCGGATCCAGCGCCAGCACCTGGTAAAGCGGCTTCTGGTAGGCGATCAGCTTGGCGGTGACGAGTTCTCGCCGGGCGCGGCCCAACGAGGTCGCGTCCAGGGGCAACCTCCCGGCGATAGAGGCGTCGGAGTAGTAGCTCAAGCCCTGGGCGTCGGCCACGGTGAGCAGGAACAGATAGAGCGCCAGGGCCTCCGCCGAACAGCGGCCGATGTGCCTATCCCGAACCAGCCGGTGGTCGACCCAGTTGAACTGCGGCGGCACCCGGCGCAGGCGTTGCGGATCCAACACGCGCTTGATCACCCCCATGCGTCATGCTCCGACTCTTGAGGCCTTGGATCTGGCGGCCCAAAAGTATCAGGCGCCGGGTGGTGGGGGCGATGCTCTCTTGTAACGCTGAACCCGCTAAGTTGGCCACAAGACCAAGCAGCAGCGAGCCTTGCGTGGACACGACATCTTGCAACGCATGCTCTCTTAACTTGGCGCTAACCCCAATCGGGACAAGGGCTTGCGCGAACAAGTCATCTTGTAACGGTACGCGGCCCTTGGGCTGCGTCCGCCAGTACCCCGGATGGGCCTTGCGCCAGACCTGAACGCGCAGCATGTTCGCGGTGCCCATGAAGTAGTCACGGCCCTTGGGCGAAGCGAGCCACCGGCGCTGGCTGGCCGCCTTGCTGGCCTTGCGACAGTCCGGCTCCGAACAGAATTTCTGGTGCCAGCGATTGCGCGGATCGGGTTCGTATAGCTTCCCACAGTGGCGGCACTTGCGGCGTCTCCGTCGTTTCATGAGCGGCTCCCCACACCGAGCGCCCATGATGCGACGGCACCGCCGCAACGGCGGAAGAAAACCCAGCCCGAAGAAGACCGAAACGGCGGAAGAAGATCTGGATATGGATATCTTCGGAAGAAGACGGACTCGAAGAACACTGCATCTTCAAAGCGGCGGATTTCCTACACTTTCATCTTGGCGCTGACACAAGCTGTGCAGGTACGGAATCTCGATACCCAGGCTCTACGTTGTATCGGCCAACC
>CAYSBP010000455.1:0-2716 GCA_964429255.1 uncultured Planctomycetia bacterium | reverse complement strand
TCTCTCAAGACGCCCGGCATTCCCGCGTTCATCATTCTCTTCTGGCAGAACAAAGGAAAGTGTCTTCGTCCTCACCGTACCACTATGACGGAATTGCGCCCTCCGTACCCGTCAGGGACAGAGGTCGTTCGCCGCGGATCGGTGATGTAACGTTTGCCGTTGACCACGAACTTGTAGGTATACGTTCCCGGGGCCAGGTGAAGATCCAGGACGAACCGGCCACTACTGTCGCGGCTCATCAGGTCTACCGTCGTGTTCCAGCCGTTGAAGTTGCCAGCAACGGAGATGCTTTTCACGGCGCTCTTCTTTTCCGGCATGTACCCAAAGTGCGCCACTCCGGCGGGCGTGAAGACCGTGACGCGGTTGCGGCCCGCCGCCTTTGACGCGTACAGGGCCTGGTCTGCGCTCGCCAGCAGCCCATCCGTACTGTTCGAATCGCGCGGATAGGTCGCCAACCCCACACTGACCGTCAGTCTTTGCGGCCCAACGTCAGGTAGTTCGACCGGACTCTTCTCCACTCTGGCGCGAATCCGTTCCGCCACCGACAGCGCATCATGTTTTGTCGTTTCAGGCATGATGACCGCGAACTCATCTCCTCCATAGCGCGCAATGAAGTCCGTCTCCCGTGCCTCGGTCCTCAAAACGCGTGCCAGATGTTCCAGCGCGCTGTTGCCCGCCAGGTGCCCATGCGTGTCGTTCAGATTCTTGAAGCGGTCCAGGTCCAGCATCACCAGAGACAACGTCCGATGGTAACGAGCCGCACGCTTGACCTCCTCGTTGAATCGCTGCTCAAAGGAGCGGTAGTTGGCCAACCCGGAAAGCTGGTCCCGGAATGCCATCTCCGTAAGCTGCAGGTAGGTCAGTACATGTTCTCTGTTCTCTTCCAGGTGCAGCGCTTGTTCGATGCACTCCAGGTAATCCATGGCAGCCGTCTTGATACCGACGGCTCGCCCCTCCGACTCACACATTCGGGCCTGGTGCCCCCGCAACCGCTCGAACGTCACGCGCGCCCGGTCTTTCGGGACAGATAGGTCCGTCAGGTAAAGCGCCAGTGCCTGATACCTGGTCTGCTTCTCCGACTGGCGCTCCAACAGCGATTGGATTTCTGCGGAGCGGTGTCCGCCCAGCGCCAGGGCATGGAGCAACCGAATGTCGATTTCCCGGCCTTCCCGGTCGTAGTCTGGTGCGGTAATGGGTTCCATCTACGAAAGGGTCCCTCCCCAGCGCTGCTACCATTCCTGCTTTCGCAACCATTCCTCAATCCTTGAATCCTGATTACGGACCGAATGTCGATGGACCAACTTGAAGACATCCATAACCACGATCATCACCAAGCATAGGCCGAGAAGTACTCCGCATTCCCGCAGTGTAACCGGACCGATTCGCAGAATCTTCTGCATTTGCGGGAAATACATGCAGGCAAGATGCAGCCCCAATGCCGCGAGCACGCCTTCGACGAGAAAGTAGTTGCGACTCAGGGGTACGCCGAAGGCGGAAACCCGCTCGGAACGGCAATTGAAGACGTGGACGCCCTGAATCAAGACAAAGAGCAAGAGCAATATGTTGCGCGCATAGCTTTCCTCGACGCCCCAGGCCATGAGGATGGACCATGCACCGAATGTGAGAATCGCCATGGTCAGTCCGGCGACAAGAGTTTGCTCAATCATCAGGAAGGATTCGTCGATGTTGAGGTTGTTTTCCTGCAGGAGGCGCAGATCAGCCGGCACCCGATCTCCGGATTCGAGGAGTACGATGTCTCCCGGAACCAGTTCCTTGCCATCGCGTCGGACCCTGGCCGATGGAGTGAGAAGCTTCTGGAGTCCGGCCTCACTTCGCTCCGCGTTCCACTCCTGGAAAGCCCCCAGCCCGGCATTGAGAAGGAGCACCGCAAAAATGAACTCGGCGTCGGTGTACTCCGCGAGCACGAGCGCGACCACTGCTGCGGCCAAGAGGACGTAAATAAGAGGACTCTTGAATTGGCGCAGGGAGATAGCAAACAACGTGGGCGGCTCCCGGGAGGGAAGGACATTCTCCCCATACTCGATTAGCCTCTCCCTGTTCTGTTCATCAAGGAGGCCTTTGGTGGTTGTGCTGAGCCGCGAATAGATTTCGGCCTCAGCGGCGTTGACGCCATGGCCTTCCCGGCGCAGCCACTGCGTCATGCGCGCGACCCCGTATAACGGCGTACGCACGTATTGTTCATCCAGCAAACGCATCAGCTTCAGGTTCTCCGGACTTTCGTCAGCGGCCTCGTAGTACAAGCTCGCACGGCTCAGCCCAACCAGTTGGCATTGGCGCCGGACCGAGAGGCACCGGTGATCGGGCTCGATCAGCAGGCGTTTCTGTTCAACCGTCCAGTCCCGCTTTTTTTTCAGCCACTCCAGTTCCACCTGGAGCTGTCCGATTTGCTGGTAGAGACGCGCCCGCAAGGCCGCCCCGTCTTCCTCTTGCCTCTCGCGTCGCCGCGCAAAGATCTCGCCCACGCCGCTCTGAAGCTGCTTCTTCCATTTCGCGATCTGGACCGGATGAACCTCGTATCCCGAGGCTAATTCGGACATCGTTTTGAGGCCCTTGAGCGCCTCCAGCGCAACCCGCCCTTTGAACTCCGCGCCGTGCTGCCGCTTGCCCTTCTTCATCTCTTCCGCCTCCCATTCCATGAGGAATAGGTCGGCATTTCTTACCTTCAACCGTGGTCTAAATTTCGGGGAGTATTATA
>CAYSBP010000454.1:0-2719 GCA_964429255.1 uncultured Planctomycetia bacterium | reverse complement strand
AGCTCAAAGACGCCACCTGCGAAGGCGGCGCCCGCGTAAGGGTCCCCCCCTTCGTCGAGACCGGCGAAGTCATCAAAGTCGATACGCGAACCGGCGAGTATCTCGGCAGAGCGTAGACCGATTGTCGATGTGCGATTGTCGATGTGCGATTTTCGATTTTCGATTTAGCGGCCGTGTAGGAATAACTGTAACGAATCGAGGACTTGCCCATGTTACGGCGCGGCACATGCCAGGTGGTGCACAGACAGCAGGCAAGCGCCTGTTTGGAGCCGGCGAAAATGTTTCTGCACTGGCCCGAGCTGCTGAATCGGTGACGCCTGCGATCCAGCGAGGTGGAAACTTTGCGCGTGTCGTGAATGCCGGGCGCGTGATTGGTGTGGATCGCGTGACAGGCCAAGCTACTTCCACGTACACCGTTATTACCAACGCAGCTGGGGAACTCGTTACAATGTTCCCCGGTACACCATGAGGAGCCCGGCGATGGGGATTACTATTACGCTCGAAAGCGAAGACGGCCACAGAATCGACTCTGTTGAGGATCCCACGAATGTGCTGCATCATGCTCTGCCTGATCCGGAAGACGCCCAATTTCACTTGGCCAATACGATCGATTGGTACGGTGATACCGTGTTTAATCGGCTACAGGCCGGGTTGCTGAGGAAGGAGTGGGCACTCCTAATCGACAATGCGGTGGATGAGAACGCAGCCATGCTTCTTAAACGCATCGAAGCAATCCTTCTCAAATGCACCGCCGAAGTGCATCTGTACGTGAGGTTTTGCGGTGACTGAATCCACATCACTATCCAGGTTCTCTGGGCCGGATCGTGTAGTTCCAGTCGCCGTGGAAGCGGTGCGGACAGAGGCGGACCTGGGCCATCTCTTCGTCGGTGATCTGACGGCCCTGCGGGTAGTTCCCCTTGTCGATCTCGGCCCGTACGCACAGGCCCGTCTCGGTTCGGGTCGCGGCGATGAGGTTCACAATCGTCACCAGGCTCGTCAGCGGCCGGCCGCGCCAGTTGGCGCTGATGTACGAGAACAAGCGGTGTTCGATCTTGTTCCACTTGCTCGTCCCCGGCGGGAAGTGGCAGACGGTGATCGTAAGCCCTGTCGCATCGGCCAGCCGCTGGAGTTCCCACTTCCACAGGCGCACCCTGGCCCCGTTGCTGCCGCCGCTATCGGCCGTGATGAGCAGAGATCGGGCCTGGGGATAAACGGGCTGCCCCATCGCGCGCCACCAGCGGCGGATGGTTCGCACGGCGAAGCTGGCCGTGTCGTGATCGATTCCCACGCTCACCCAGCCCGCGTTGCGGGTGAGGTCGTAGACCCCGTAGGGGATGGCCTTGCCGTTCTCTTTGATGATGAAGTCGTGGACCTTCACTGTCTCCGGACTGCCTTTGGGCCGCCACTCCCTACCGGCGTTCTTGAAGTTCCCGACGAGTTCCTTCTTCTTGGTGTCCACCGAGATGACCGGTTGTCGCTTCCTCTGAAAAGCGATGACTTGCCGGTTGATGTGGCGAAACTGCGCGTCCCGGTCTGGGTGACCGCGGCCCTCCTGGGCCTTGCGGTTGCTCTGCAATGTATACCCGGCATCCCGCAGAACGTCTGCAACGGTGCGGTAGCTGATATCATGCCCCATCGCGCGGAGTTCGGCTGCCACCTTGCGGACGCTCTTGTAGGTCCAGCGCAGAGGACACTCGGGATGTCCAGACACAGTGGGTTCCACGAGGCTTTCAACATCGCGCAAGAGGGTCGGGTCTTTCTCCACCAACTTCTTCCGCCCGGCGCCCGGTCGCCGGATTCTTCCGGGTTCCAATATGTCCCCGGACTTCAGTTCCTTGGTTCCGCGCCAGATGGTGACTTGCGATACCCCTGTCGCCCGAGATACCAAAGCAATGCCGCCCCAACCGATATCCATTGCTTCCGTGGCGCACCAGAGTCTTCGACTCCGTTCGGTCAAGGATGGGGAGAGCGCTTCATACTTCACTCGAATCCGTTCGAGGTCCATGTCCCCTATATCGGCTGAAAGGCGAAATTACTACAGTTATTCTTTCACGAGCCCTAAGTCCTGCGAGGAGCGCAACTGTGGCTACATTATCTATCGCCCCGGCGTGGGAGGGGCTTTAGTTACGCGATGAGTATTTGCGCCGCCCGCCCCCCAATCCTATCCCGATGTGGGCACTTCCGAAACCGCCCCGTCCTCGTCCACCCAAAGGCCGATCACGGGAATGTCGCCGCAGGCGGCGCATCGCTTGCGGATGTACTTGACCGCCGCGATCGTGTCGGCCGCCTGTTCCGCTTCGTCGGCGGGGTTCCCCAGGCAGCCATGGTGGCCGACGATGGCGATGCCGGCGGAGTGATGCCCCTGGACGGAAATCCGAATCCGATCCAGCACGGACTCGATCAGGCTGAAGCTGGTCTGCCTACCCAGGACGCGATTCGGCCCGGGCTCGGTGATCATGTCGACGTAGTCGACCCCGAACCGCTCTTTCAGAAAGGCCGTGACCGGAAGCTGAACCCGCCCGTCTATGCAGTTAATCGCGGTGCAATAGCTCAAAGGGTCTCTTTTCGATTGGCGTTCCCGGCCCGGGCCGGTGCGGCGCGCGGGTCAGAACAGGCGCCAGGCCTTCTCGTTCCAGAGGCGCGCCAGGGCCGGGTTGTCGGCGCGGCGCAGAAGGTCGTAGCAACTGTAAGGGTATTTGAAGACGTGCCCGATGTCCAC
>CAYSBP010000453.1:0-2729 GCA_964429255.1 uncultured Planctomycetia bacterium | reverse complement strand
GAGCGCATCGACGCCGTGCTGAAACACGTCAACCGTCACGTCGCGGCCATGATCCGAATTTCATGGGTGACCTTCGTGAGATACGCTGATAGCTTTGCGCAGCGCTGGAATGACCGCTGTCGGGCACCGAGCCCGGAGGTCAGATGCCACAGGCCCCAACCGGTCGGCGGCATCGGAATTGCCGACCGCCACCTGGCTACAGCGGTTCTTTCTATGGAACTCCGAGGTCGGGAGGCGTTCGGTCGGCGTGCAGACGTTCTGGCTCCAGGCGGTTTGCCAGAATCACATCGTCTGGGATGCTGTCCAGGTCGCCCGGCAGCAAGGCTTGACACCGGATAGCTCTTTCCTGCTTGCGATAACTTGACTGACTGCCTTCAATGATCACATGAAACCCCGCCACCTGACCGCGAGACCTGCTGAGTCGGTTCTGCTTCTGCTTCTCGCACTTGGCAGTTGCACTGGCTGTTTGAACGATCCCCCGAGCGAGCTCGCGGTCTGGAGCGAGTTCCTGCCCTACGAAGAGGTACACAAGCATCTGGACGCGCTCGCGAGATTCTCCGCAGAGTTGTATCTCCGGGTTCGCCCCGGAGACCTCGGCGAAGAGTTGTGGACGCTTCTGGAGAGCACGGAGGCCCGCGGTGTCCGGGTGCGTCTCTGGCTCCAGCTTCCGGACGAGGGGACTTGGCTGAATGAGCAGAACATAGCGGGTTTCGGTGATTTCGCCAGGATGCTACTCAAGCGGGCGGAGGAGAATGGCATCGACGTCGAGTGGCTCATCTTCGACCTGGAGCCTGAGCTCACGTATGCCCAGGCGCTGCGGAGCGCGGCGGCACGTGGTGATGGGGATGAGCTGTTGCAGTTGCTGTCGGAACATCACGACATGTCGCTATTCGAGTCGGCGTCGGCCGAGCTGCGCGCTTTGACCGACGAACTACACGCGCGCGACGTCCGCGTGATGGTGGCCACGCTACCATGGACCATCGACGATCTATACGACAGCGACCCGGACCTCCAAGACGTGTTCGACACACCGCTCGTCAACGTGCCCTGGGACCAGGTTTGCGTTATGGCTTACCGGCCCGTATTCGCGGACATGTTCGGCCTGCCCCTATCGCGAGAATATGTGGCCAGCTACGCTCGGTCGGCGCTCTGCATCTTCGGCCCCACCACGCAGGTGGCGATTGGCAACATTGGAGCGCCCGGGCTCCTGGTACCTCTCGGATATACGGATCCGGTCGACGCTTGTCTCGATATCTCAGCCGCGCGATCTGCGGGAATCCAGGGCATCAGCCTGTTTTCACTCGACGGCATGATCGACGAAGGCGGTGTGGATCGCTGGCTTGTCGCGGCTTCTTCACCGACGCCGTGGTCTATGTCCTTGGATCCCGCTACCGGCGCTCTGCGCATAGCGCTACAGTGGCTGGACCGCGTGGCCGACCAACTCTAGCCAATGCCGTGTCGCCGTGGACCATCCTCAAGCGGCGCGGAACTCAAGAACGGCCAGCCAGAAAAGGTGTCAGGATGATTTTTGCGCGTCTCCTCGGGGGCCGGCGCGCGTCAAGAAACTCTTCCTGACACCTTTTCTGCCCCGGAGGCCGCGCCCGCTACCTGCGCCCGCGCCGCAACAGCGTCAGGCCCGCCAGCGCGAGCAACGTCACCGTGCCGGGCTCCGGTATCGTCTCGATGGTCAGTTCGGGATAACCGGCGTCCTCCTCGAACATCAGCCCACCAAAGCTCTCCGCACGCAGTGTCAGCCCGGCGTACTGCTCGTTGGCGTTCACGATCGCGGTTACAAAAGCCGTTACGTCGAAGCTCAGGATGTCTCCGACTTGAGGATTCGGAGTGGCTACCGAATCGAGGAGGTTGCCGTACCCGGCCTGGAAGTCGGACAGCTCTGCGATCCCGTTTCCCACGTAACCGTCGACCGCGACGCCGGTCGGGATTTCCCCGTCCACGCCCAGCCCGAACACGTCGTTCGCCGTTATCCTGGCCCGGAATATGGCTGCGCTAATGAATTCCCCGGGCGGCACGGAGAACGGAAGCAGGTCGAATTCGGCGCTCGAGCGCGCCTCGCCGAAGCTGCCGAGCACCGCATCGTTGAACGTAGAGAACGGCCCGAAGTCGCCGATGCCGTCGAAGAAGTATTCGCCGCTGCCGTCATCGGCGTCGATAACCTCGAAGTCCACCGGCGGATCCGCGATCGTGAATACCGAGCTTGCCAGCGACGCGGTTCCTCCACAGGCAAACACAACCAACAACGACCCCAAACTGCATCGAAGTATGCGGTTCATCACTCTTCTCCTGCCCCACAGTTCACCGCGTCCGACTACGCCGCCGGACCGTGTTCGCCCATTGTACAGCCCCCCTCCCCCATTGCGCCTACCCTTTTTTTCGAGTTTCTTTCGGTCTTACGGGCTGAAACGGGGCCCCCTCCTTGCGTGCCCAACGGGCATCTCGGCCACGTCTCTTGCGATGGGCGCGGGGCATCCCCGTGGATTGTCGCAACGGGGACCGGTTTGAGCGACCTGATGGGTCATCCCGGGGGTATCAAGTCAACCGCAGCTTCCCGTAGTCGCCCGATGCGTTCCAGGGTGGCGGCGGACAACTTTCGGGGCACCGCCACCTCGGCCATCTGGAGGAACACGTACTTCGAGTGACGCACCACCTTCGCCCCGATCTTGATCGGCTTTTCCCGCGGGGTCGTCAACGACCAGTGCTTTACGCGCGGC
>CAYSBP010000452.1:0-2739 GCA_964429255.1 uncultured Planctomycetia bacterium | reverse complement strand
GACGGGGAAAGGGACGCAGGTGGTTAACGTGGCCGCGCTGTTGGGAACGAAGAAGGCCATGCCCTCCGCGACGACGCCCAACACCGGCCCGCCGCTGGACGAGCTTCAGCGCATGGCCGGGCGTGAAGACGGTTTCCCGGATTCCGCGGAGCGACTCATCATGGACATGGCCTGCGATCCCGACCTCGGGCGTGAACTCACCGCGCGGGTCCGCGCGGACCCGCGCTTCCAGGACGCCGGGGACCTGCGGATCGCTCGAGAAGTCGCGCGTCGGCGCGCCCTGATCATCATGCAGACCATCCGAATGATGGTCGCCGACGGTAACCGCGCCAAAGGGCCTGTGCGCTGAACGGGGTTCGAACCGATGAATCATCCAGGCCGTTGCGACGGTTGTGCCCAGCCGCTCCTGCCCGACGCGCGCTTCTGTCCGCACTGCGGACGTCCGTTCCCGCCGCCTCCACCACGACCACCAACCCCGCCACGCCTGGCGACCCCGGCCTCGCCTCCATCCGCAAGCGGCTCGAGCCGGATCGCGCTCCTCCTGCTTGGCGCGCTCGGCTTGATCGTTCTCTTCTCCGTCGGCACATTCGCCTTCTGCCGGGTGTTCCTGGGGCGCACGCACGCGCCGGCTCCCCCACCACCCGCCGTGTCCACGTCCCCGACGGTTGGCGCCCTCGACGGACGTACGCCGGAACACGCTGCGAAGACGCCCGCCGTTCCCGGGGACGAGCGGGATTCCGACTGGCTTGAGGACCTGAAGGACCCTCGGACGAGGGGCCTCGCGCGGGCGCTGGCGGTCGGAGACCGCGAGGCGATCGATCGGAACATCAAGGCGTTGCTCGATGCTGCGCGCGCCGGTCAGCTCGCCGCGCAGGATCCCCTGCCGGCTGAGCAGCAGGCCATGCTCAAGGCGTGGGCCGACCGGCGCGGGCATTCAGCGCTGGTGCGCTTGTTCTCGGACGGGCATGGGGAACTGCTTGGGCCATAGAGGCCAATCAACCGGTCTCGAAAGGGCGAGCTTGCGCGTCGTACTGGCTGTCCGACTTCGTCGTCTTCGATCGCGACGTGACGGCATGCTCCCCTGCGGAACTGCTGCAGCCGCGAGTGCAGATGGCAGTGATCGGCGGCGAAGTGGTTTTCCAAAGGCCCTGACGAAAAAGGGCGCTCCGAAGAGCGCCCTTTCCCGGATTCACTTCCGCGTCCGTTCCGTTCAGTCCTGGCCGCCCAAACCGGTCGGCGTGGGTTGCGGCAGCACGTCGTCGCCTTTGTAAAACTCGGCGTACTCCTTGCGCGGTTCACGCTTCATGAAAGCGTTCAACGCCGGCAGGTTCTTGACCTTCATCGTCTTGGGATCGTACTCGACCTTCTTGCCGTTACCGGCGCGCAGGGCGAGGTTGCCCAGGTGGGCCATCTCCGTCAACGCTGCGGCGTATTGGAAATTCGCGTTCATATCATTCTCCTGATCGAACGCTGCCGTTCTCGCGCGGCTGTAAGCCGACGCGAGCAACGGCTGGTTGTGCATCCTATCTTCCTTGCTTCGTGGGATCGGACAACCGCCCCAAAAACAGGATACTGCCGGTCGCATGGTCTCGGATGACGAAGAGGAAGGGATGATCGGCTCGGAATATCGGATTGCGCCGCACGCTCTTTGTCCTCATCTCGACTGCCGTCGCGCCGGCGGCTTCGGTGCCTTCCTCGTTCACCTCCACAAAGGCCTTGTGCTTGATCTGCGCAATCCAAAGTGCTCCCTTGGCCCAGCCCATACCGCGGAAGTCAGCCTTGTCTGCATCAAACGCATCCTTGATACCCAGCGCCTGGCACGGCGGGATCAGGTCATAGCCGCTCTCCAGTGTGAAACGGGGCACAAAGACCTGCGCCTCGCGTTCCGGTTGCTTGTCGGCTTCCGCAAGCCACTGGGCCAGCGTTTCAGCCGTCAGCGTCTTCTCTAGCGCGGCAAGTCCGTCCACGGCCTTCGGCAAGATAATGCCCATGGACAACGTCTTGCCGCTGTACGGCATGACGAGCGCTTGGAATGCGTCCTTCTCCAGCAGCTTGAATTGTCCCTTCTGATACATGAGAGGCACTGTGACTTCTTTGCCGGTCGCTGGCCGGAACGGCGCGTCTTGTGTCGCCTCGCGCTTGAACTGGCTGGCCCAGTTTCCTTTAAAGTAGATGGCGTTCAGGAGCACGCAGACGGAATTGGGCGACAACTCCTCCAGGATCTTTTCGATCTTGCCTTCGGTCTTCTCTTTCACCCAGCCGTTGATCTTGTCCAATCCGCCGGGGAAAATCTCCGCGTCGAAGCTCTCTCGCAAGACCGCTTTGAACTCCTGGCTCACATCGCCGTCGGTCAGGCAGATGCCGTTGGCGATGTTCAGATTGTGGCCGCCACTGCGGGCACTGGCTTGAACAGCCGCGTTGAGGCTCTTGAAGGCGGCCGGAAGTTGTTCCGGGGTTGCGGCGAACTCCAGCGCCTTGGCCATTTCGGCGGCCGTGTTCTCCCGCGCCCCGGCATAGGTCATGCCCATGGCAGACGAGATGCTGTAGGGCGAGAAGAAGAGATTCCCTTCCGTCGGCGCGAGCTTGCCGTACAGACTCAAGGCAAATGCTGTGTTGTCACGTGCCAGGGTCTTGAGATCCGATTCCGCCCCTCTTGCGGGGGCTGAGCCAAGAATAGCGCTGAACATGAGGAAGAGTGCCGCCGAATTGATCGTCTTTTTCATCTTTATCTTCTCCTCT
>CAYSBP010000451.1:0-2742 GCA_964429255.1 uncultured Planctomycetia bacterium | reverse complement strand
TGTGACCCCCGAAGAATGGACAATGATTCGGAGACCGCTGGAATGACCCTCAAGCTCCGCCCCTACCAATCATCCGCCATAGCCGACGTGCTCGCCGCACTCGACCGCAGCCCGATCCTCGTACTGCCCACGGGCGCCGGTAAAACAGTTTGTGCCGTCGAGGTAGTCAAGCGCCACGGCGGACACTGCCTGTGGCTCGCACATCGGATGGAACTGATCGAACAGGCGGCAACGCGGCTGGAGGCTCACGGGCTGAACGTAGGTATCATCAAGGCTGGCTATCCGGCCGCACCGCTCATGCGTGTGCAGGTCGCGAGTGTGCAGACGCTGGTGCGCCGCGACCCACCGCCCGCCGACCTCATAATTATCGATGAATGCCATCACGCGGCCGCCCAGTCTTACCGCACCATCCTTGATGCTTACCCTGGCGTCCCGCTCGTAGGGCTTACTGCAACGCCCTTCAGGCTCGATGGGCGGGGCCTCGGGGATTTATACGGCGACTTGGTTATCGCAGCGACGCCAGCCGAGTTGTGCGACCAGGGATACTTGCACGCCCCGAAGGTGTGGGCCAGTCACAGCCCAGACCTGCGCGGCGTGAAAGTCACTGCCGGTGACTATAATCTGCGAGCACTGGCGGAGCGTGTGAACACGTCGAAGCTCGTGGGCGACATCGTAGAGACGTGGCAGAAACGCGCCGCTGGCAGACGCACAGTGGCGTTCGCCGTGGACATCGAGCATTCTCGGGCTATTGTGGACGCGTTTCAGATGACTGGCGTGCCTGCAGAGCATCTCGACGGTCGGACGCCACTGGTAAACCGCGAATCAATACTGAGACGGCTACGGAGCGGCGAGACGCAAGTAGTGAGTAATTGTATGGTGCTTACAGAAGGCTGGGACTTACCGGCACTGGAATGTGCTATCGTTGCCCGCCCGACGGCATCATTGAACCTGCATCTGCAAATGATCGGTCGCATCATGCGTGCCAGTGAAGGCAAGGCCGGTGCAGTTGTGCTCGACCATGCAGGCAATCACCACGTGCACGGGCTGGTGACGAGACGGCTGAATTACTCGCTGGACGGCGACAGTAAGGTCGGGTTTGATGAACCTCTTGGGTTAAGACGATGCTCAGCGTGTGGGTTGTTCTTCGATAGTGGCGAGCCAGCGTGCCCTGAGTGCGGTTGGGTGCCTGAGCGAGTGAGTCGCGAGCGTCCGGGCGTGCAGGGCGACGGTGAGCTGACGGAGTTCGTCGAGGACTTCGAATATCAACGTGAGTTCTGGCAGTCGACTGAGGCTCAACGAGAAGGGATGCTCTACCAAGAGGGCTGGTCGGCATATCGTTACAAGGAGCGATTCGGCGATTGGCCGGTGTTGGCGGGCCGCGAGCTGGTGGACGTCGAGAATGCCACAAGGGAAGAGAAAGAAGCCGTCTATCGGCAGTTCGTGGAGTTGGCCGCCGAGAAGGGCTTCAAGCCCGGCTGGGCGAGCCACCGGTATAGGGGCGTGTTCGGCGTGTGGCCGAAAGGGTTTGTTAGGAACACGCGCCGCGAGTCGATGGCGAGAAGATTTGACGACGCGATGAAAGGAGCCCCCGAATGAAAGAAATGACCGTCAAAGAGATCGTAGCCGACTGGCTGAAGGAGCACGAGTGCGACGGGCTGTGTCACGCCGACTGCGAATGCGGTTGCACTTTGGATGATTTTGTCCCGTGCTTCGATCCAGACTTCGACTGCGTCGCGGCGGTAAAAGGCCCCGTGCCGGAGGAGTATGATGGCGTTAGTACTTGGATGGTGCCGAAACAGTTTCCCGTTGAGGGTGAAGGAGAACCAAAATGACCTACGACCCCACCACCTACCAGCTGCCCTGCCCGAAGATACCGCTTGAGCACCCGCCCTGCAACGGCTGCGACCACTGGAATCCGCAGCAGACCTACGAGCACACGTCAACGGGCAAGAGGCCCGACGGCGTGAAGCTGTGTCACAGAGACGTGATGCATCACGACTTCTCGTGCTTCAAAGAGCGAGAGGGCGCGAATATGGGCAAGGTGCTCGACGAGATCGAAGCGGAAGCCGAGAACGTGGCCAATATCGAGGCATGCAAAGCAGCAGAAGACATCATCCTTTATTGCCGAAATCGTGGTGATCGAGGGATAAATTTTTACTTATCGAGAATCATATTGCTACCCGCGTCCAAGCCGCCATCAATAAATCCAAGGAGCCTCAATGAACCACAACATGCGCCGTAACCACAACCGAATCATCACGCCGGGCCAGAAGAACATCATCAAGCCCGGCCAGGAGCCGCCACCGCCCCCACAGATACAACAACAGATGCTGCTGGGCGTGAACAACCTGCTGGCGGATTACCTGCAGGGCTTGCAGTTGCCCGTTGCGTTACTGCCACTGATAGGCAACATTTCGAAGATGGGCACGCAAATAGCGGTCAACCTTGCGATGAACGATGTAAAGCTCGATATTCAGCACGCCGCCGAGATCGATAAGGGTGCGAACGGCCCGAAGGAGCCGGAGGAGCTGCCGGAGGGGGAGGATAGCGAGCCAGAACCGACCGCGCCGGCAACCTGCCGTTGGTGTGGGTGCCCAGCTTTCACGGCAGAAGCGATGGAGCTGCATGTGCGAACCTGTCAGGTGCGGATCGAGAAACAAGCACGGGCAGGCAAGCCGGAGGCGGACGAGCAGGGAGAGGCGGTGGGCGATGAGTGAGATAAGCCCGGAAGCGAAGCAAACG
>CAYSBP010000450.1:0-2747 GCA_964429255.1 uncultured Planctomycetia bacterium | reverse complement strand
GGCCGAGTCGAAGAGGATTATTCATGGGAAAGGGCCCATGAATAATCCGGGCTAGGGAGCGGCCTCCGCATCATCCTGAACTCCTCCATCCCCAGGAGCAGCCGAAGCATCCGTCCTCTCCTCGTCCATCTCCGCGACGTCGGCGTCGACTGAAGCGAGGAATGCGTTCCCGGTCGTTCCGGATTCGGCCTACGCCAATGCTTCGGCCGAGGTATCCTGGGCATCGTCGGGCCAGATGCCCTTGCGGCGGTACGCATCACGCGGTAGACCGATCGGCACGGTCACCACCTTACCGCAACGTGGTGCTCCGGTCTCGCCAACTAACCCAGCCTTGCAGACAGCGAACGTGATCGTGAAATCGGCCTCGACACTCCGGCCCAGTGGCTCACCCGTGTTGCAGTCCAGTCCCGAAGGACAATCCACCGCGATAACCTTGAGCCCCTTCTGGTGTAACAATCGAAGAGCCTCAATCAAGACGATGGCGGGTCCCCGCACCTTGCCATCCAGTCCCGTACCCAGCAGCGCATCGATGGCCACGTGGCTCTGTGAGAGCGTTTCCGCAAAGCGCGGCAGTTGAGCGGGATCCAGCAGCGGCGTGATCCTGACGCCTTCCGCCTCGAGCAACGTAAGATTGCGGTGGTTGTCTTCGGTCGTCATCTCGCGCGCGCCAACCAGGTATACGGTCGGCGTCATGCCCCACTGATGCAGCAGTCGGGAAATCACGAGGCCGTCTCCGCCGTTCCTTCCCCGGCCACAGAGCACGGTGATCAATGGTTGATCGAACCCGCGCTCCTGCTTCAGCGCGTTCACGTACAGCCAGATTTCACGTGCCGCCCAGTAGCCGGCGTTTTCCATCAGAACCCACGAGGCGATGTGGTACTGCGCGGACGCGAGGAAGTCGAGGACGCGGGCGTCATCCCGCCTGCCCACCCGCACTGGAACCGGAACCACCACATCTGACAGCGCGGGCGGCGGTGGCGTAAAACGGGTAACCGGCTTTCCAAGGTCGCTGACCGGGATGCCGCTTTCGCCGAGGTGCTTCACGAGTTCGTCAAACGAACAGGCTTTGGCCTCCGCAAGAAGTTCACGCTCCACACCCACCAGCACTTGTTTCACGCTCGCCGGAGGGCGGTGCCGGGGCGACGGGAAGATCCGCAGGTGCGCGGCCGTAGCGGTCCGGTACTCGCACTTGGCCTCGAGACGTAACCGATCGGTGGCGCCGACCTGCTGCACGGCCGTGGGCACACCGAGGGTGTCCAGGTGTCGGCCGATCGCCATGACAAGCGCACCCAGTTCGCCTGGCCCGGCCACGATCCACACCTCTGGATCGTACTTCCTGCCTCGCTCGGCGGCTTCACGACCGTAGGCACTCTCATACGGCGTGCTCTGTGCGCTTCGCGGCAACAAGGCGAAGATTCGACAGGCTTCGTGCCGGGCAAAATTCTCCGCCGCCGCGGCACGCCGATAGGCCTCCGCATCATCTTCTGGAGGAGGCGGCAGGATGCTGGGCACATTCGACGCCGGCACCACAGGGCGGGCTGTTTCGACGTCGGTCGAGGGCGGCGCCGAATCCAGTTGCGCGTTCAGCGAGCCGTCCGGAACATCCGACTTCTGGTCGCCGCTCAAGTGTTTGCGTATGCTCCGAACCGTACCCACCATGATCAAACTCAGGAAAATGAGCACCACCGAGATGATCACGATCACCTGGATCACATCGTATTGGGCGGGCTGCCCAACGGCCAATGCCATGAATTCCCAGGACATAGATCGCTCCTTAAACACTTACGTCCCGACCAACCACGCCCCATCCAAGTCGTCCGGATCGAAAACCGGACCATCCTGGCAGACACAGTAGCGATGGAGCCCCGTCTTGGGGTGAGGATGGAGTCCATCCACCACGCAACTCCGGCAGACACCCACGCCGCAAGCCATGCGCGCCTCCAACGATACGCGCACGGGGAGATGCCGCGTTCGGGCCAAACGCACTGCCGAAAGCATCATCGGTTCGGGACCAGCCACATAGAGCGCC
The DNA here is from genome assembly GCA_964429255.1 of uncultured Planctomycetia bacterium. Classification (GTDB taxonomy): domain Bacteria; phylum Planctomycetota; class SZUA-567; order H5-PLA8; family H5-PLA8; genus CAYSBP01. The sequence goes on along the minus strand of CAYSBP010000450.1, from coordinate 718 downwards.
ACACGCTGCTCGGCCAGAGGACCGTCCAGGAGGTCGGCGAGGGCTTCCACCGCGTTGCCATGAAAACCAGCGGTACCATCGTCCGTTGCTTCCCTGAGCGAAACGCCAGGCAGGGCAACGGCGTCACCAGAAACCAGATGCTCATGACTTCGTGCGGCCAGAATCAGATGCCGTGATGCTTGCGAAGCCATCCGCCGGAAGAAGTACACCAGCGGAGCCACTCCACTGCCGCCTCCAACACCCACGTGGACCTCGACTCCGGTCACAGCCTCGAATCCCCGACCCAGCGGTCCGATGAGTCCGAGCTGCATGTCCTTCCCAGACAACGCCGCCTCCACGGTCTGCCGCAAGAGATTCGTTCCGCGTCCGGCAACAAAGTATAGGAACTCGATGAGACCGGTCTCCGGATCGGCATCCATGATCGCCAGCGGCCGCGGAAGAAGAGGATCGAAGGCACCGGTCACACCGTACGTTCCGGACTGACAGGCAAGCATCACGAACTGGCCGGGTGAAGCACGCCGCGCTACCACTGGGCAATGCAAGGTCAGCTGATAGTAACGTGCAGAAACGGGCCTATGCGCCCGGATCCGGGCCTGGGCCTGTACAAACGCCGCCGTTCCATGCGCCTGCCCATTCATGGGTGATCAGCCCGTTTGGAGACCTCGCTCCCTACCCTTTCTCCACAAAAGGGCGGAGGGAGAACAACAGCCCTTTCTCA
>CAYSBP010000449.1:0-2767 GCA_964429255.1 uncultured Planctomycetia bacterium | reverse complement strand
GCTTCTGGCTCAGCGGAATGATGTGGTCCAGAAGCTCGCGCCGTAGCGTCCCGATGGAGAACTCGTCACACTACACCCCCTCTCATTATGTGCCCTGGAATAGCGGCAGTTGGTCGGCCAACACCTTGATGCGCAGGCCCTTACGCTTGCCCCGGCTGACGTACAACGCCTGGAGCTGCCCGCGCTTTACACGCTGCAACACTGTCGGGCGGGACACGCCGAGCATGCGCATCGCCTCAGCCATCGGCACGTAGCCTTCCGGCGCTTCCTCGACGTATCGTGCACAAAGCTCGTCGGTGATGCGGATGCGCCAGGGAGCGCCCGGCGTCAAGTGTTCGCCGACGATAATGCCATCGTTGAGATGCCGATGAAGCGTTGACGTCGAGACCCCCAATAGTTTCGCGGCGTCTCTGATCGTGAATACTTCACCGTCGGTCTGCTTCGTGCGGCGTTCCCACCGCGGCAGCTTCCAGTACTGGCGCAGGCCGTTCACCCTGACGCCCGTGAACCGCTCGCCGTGTACGGTGCGCCTCCCTTGACGGTTCAGTATGCCGGCGATCACGGCGTTTGAGTAATGCGGTGCCAACCGTCTCATCAGTTCGATCGTGTCCTCGTCGGTCCGCAGCGTGGCGGCATTGATGCGATTCGTGGACACGTCGAACTCCGTGATCGCCCCTCCGCGCCACCTGAGTATGAGGTGTGCCGTGTGCGCGCCGCGATCGACGGCGATACCGACTTCCTCGAGCAATGATTGCAAAAGCTCTTTGCGATCGCGATCGGTCGTTGTCGGTGCATGCCATACTATCGTGAGATCGCCGCCGAGAGCTTGAAGGCGCTCGCGTTCCGCGGCGGTCAGTTCGCGTGGTCGCCGGCGCTCGCGGTCCTCGAGTTCCACCTTCGCTGCTGCAAGTTCGGTCAGCCGTTTCTCCCACTCCGACTCGAGGCCGCGAGCGACCAGACGGTTTTCCGGCTCGACCGCGCGGTAACGCCGCTCAGCCTTCTCCGCCTCATACTGCGCGCGCTCGACCTGCAGGCGCCACTGTTCGATCGCGGCATCGCGGTCGGCCTCGAGTAGTTGCTCTGCTACGATGGAAGCCTCGACGGCGGCGGGTTCGACGGCCTTCAGAAACGCGTTGGCGACGGCGCGGTCAACACGTACGCCGCCGATGCGAAGGCAGTTCAGGGCACGGCCGCTGACCATTGTGCTTCCCGGGCAGTGATATCCCGGGCTCGCCTTCCTGCCCTCGTAGTGGACCTTGAGCTTCCTCCCGCATCGCCCACAGGTGGCAAGCCCCTGCAGGAGCGCCGCACCCTCGCGTATCGCGCCGCCCGGCTGGTGGGGGCCGGGGCGCGCGTTCTTTCCTATGCGAGCCTGGTTCATCTCGTACGTCTCCCAGTCGATGAAGCCCGGATGGTGATCCTTGATGAACACTTGCCACTCCGAGCGCGGCAGCACACGCACTTTCTTTCGCACCCGGCCTGTCTTGTCAATGTACCTCTCATGCCGCGTCCTGCCGTATCGGTACGCCCCCGCGTAGACCGGGCTGTTGAGAACTCCATGGAGCGCGTGATACGTGGCCGAGATCCAGCGGACTTCCGCCCGTGGATGTGCTCGGGACGGAAACATGAGATTCTGGCTGCGGAACCATATCCACACCTGGCGGATTGAACCGAGTTCGGTGAACTTTTCGAAGACCGTGCGTACGGCGTTCGTAATCGCCTCGTCGGGGTCGAAGAGAACCTCGCCGTCTGCTTCTCCCCACACGAAGCCGATGGGCAATCCGAACCGCAGTTCGCCACGTTCCGCCTTGTTGCGAATGCCGCCCAGCAGACGCGCGCGCAAGACGTGGAGTTCGGCCTCCGACATCGTTCCCTTGAGTCCCAGCAACAAGCGGTCGTTGTAGAGCCCGGGATGGTATGTCCCGTCCTCGTCTCCGATGAGCGTGTCGGTCACGCCGCAGAAATCGAGCAGCCGATACCACTCGGTGTTGTTGCGGGCGACTCGAGATACCTCGATCGCGAGTATCAACCCGACGCGGCCGAGCGCGACCTCAGAGGCCATCACGTCGAATCCGCTCCGCTCGGTACTACCCGATCCCGAGACGCCGAGATCCTCGTCGATCACGCGCACCTGGTCGCGCCGCCAGCCGAGCTGCACCGCGCGATCGACGAGCTTGTACTGTCGTGAGGTCGACTCACGGTTGCGCTCTACCTGCGTTGCCGTCGACTGGCGGAGGTAGACGCACGCCGTGCGGCGCTGGTGACTCGATGTGATCTTATCGCTCATCGTCGGCTCCCGTCGTCTCAGGTCTGACTGCTTTGGCCATCAGTCGCGCCAGCGCCCTGATCATTGCTGCGCGGTCGTCGGCGCCTGCGCGATCGAGGATCGGTGATCGCTTCGGTGGTTTCGGACGAGTCGGAAACAGCTGCAGCTGCATGTGAACCCTCCCCTCCAGCAGGATCCGCGCCTGAGGCGTCCTGCCTGCAGAGGAGAGCATCTACGACCTTGCGCGTGCGCATCAAGTCAGCTAGCGACCCGAGGACACGCGTCGCCTCTTCGGCCGAAGCGCCGAACACATCCGTCCACGCGGCCGGGATCATGGCTGTGCTGCCGTCAGGCAACGAGAGGATCAGCTGGAGTTCGCCGCGGCGGTGCCTTCGGTCGAGGACCCGGAGCGATTGCCCTTGCAGTGGGTGCTTCTCGCGAGTGATGGTTGTGCGGTCCGGCAGGTCCTGGATGTGGGTAGTGTGTCGTGTTGTCCATCGG
>CAYSBP010000448.1:0-2768 GCA_964429255.1 uncultured Planctomycetia bacterium | reverse complement strand
AGTGTTCGAAGACCATCTTCTGTACATCTACACCTCCGATGGCCTTCAGCTTCTTCTCCAGCTTCTTGAGCACTTTCTTCTCGCCGGACATTTCCAGCAGGATCATGCCGCTGGGCGAGCAGTAATCGTCGTGGACGTCGTGCAGGCCGATGCGCGTGCGGATGGAGCAGCCGTACTTCGTGAACAGCGCCTGGACATCCGGGACGCACTTCACGCGGTTGGTGATGTGCACGCCCAGAATGACATGTTCCTTGGCCATATTCAGTTCTCCTCAAAATAGAGTCTCTGGAAACCCGGCGACAGCCGGGCAAAAGCAAACCTGTATGTAGTTCCTGGGCGCCGGTTTCCAAGCACCGGGACGGACAGAGCGTCACCAGCCTTCGATGCTGAGGTCGCCTGGTCCAGAGGCCTGTCGGACATTAAGGCTGAGGACTACTTCGCGGCATCCGCGTTGATCTGGGCCTCAAGGTCCCTGGCAACCTCCTCGGCGTTCTCTTTGGTAATCTTCTTTGCTTCGGCCTTGTACTTGGCGCTCAGCTCGTCTTTCTTTGCCTGCGTCAGACCAACAGGCGTCTCCGTGTTTGTTGGCGTTCCGCTGCCGCCGCATCCCGCCAGCAGAACGGAAGCAGTAAGGACCAACACGGTGAAAGCCAGTCTCGTTCTTTTCATCGTCGCACTCCTGCCTTTCGTGCTCAGTGTTCCCGTGTTCAAGGATCAGCGGTTTTTCCCGTGTTTAGCCTTGGTCCCATCCTTCTCTTCGGGTTTGCCTTTGCCTTTGCCTTTGCCTTCGGGGGTTTCCCGTTTCTCCTCAGCCTCACCTTCCTTGCCCTTCTCCCTTTCCTTCTCGTCCTTGGGGCGCCCCACTTTTTCATCAGGCTTACCCTTGTCAGCCTTATCCTCGTCGTCCTTCTTTCCGCCCTTCTTCGACTCTTCGGACTTGCCGTGAGGGCGTTTCAACCGCGCGCACGCTTTGTCAAACTGCCGCTGCTCATTCTCACGCAGCATCGTGACCTTCTCGAGCAACGTATCGTTCTTATTCTCCTTGGCCAACTCCTCGAGCCGGTCAATCGCGGCCAGTCGTTCGAGGTGTTTCTCCTCTTCTTTGGCCAGTTGGTCCGGTCCGCCTTTTTCTGATTCGCCGGCTGCGGCGCCCCACATGCATACGAATAGCAAGAACGCTCCGCACGACGCGAACAACCGTTTGGAACCCATGGGAAAGCCCTCCTTGGTTCAAATCCCCGTCATCTGAGTGGCCGTTTATCAGAAGAAGCCCGGCACCGGCCACAACAGCATGCGCACAAATCTCCGCCCCGACACGCTAACAGAAAACGTCCCGTTTTCCACTGCGCACGTCTTCGAGCATCGATTCGGAGGCCTGCCGCTGCTGCATCGACATGCGCGTGAGGCTTTCGGCGATGCACCGCTCACCGGCATCCCTGGTCGCCTTCGAACCGTAGTCGAGCAGGTACTCCATGAAGGTGGAGAGCGCATTCGGATCGCAATGGTTCTTGATCTCGCCGGGCTTGGCCAGGTCCATGAAATCCCTGCCCGTGCGCCCGAGACGATAGCAGGCGGTACAGAACGAGGGGATGTATCCGAGCTGAGCGACATCGCGGATCACTTCGTCCAGCGCGCGGTGATCGCCCAACTGGAACTGGCTGCAATCCGCCTCCTTGTCCTCCTCCTGGTAGCCACCCGGATTGGTGCGGCTGCCGGCGGAGATCTGCGAGACGCCCAGGGCGAAGGTCTCGCGCCGGATGTTGGGCGTCTCGCGCGTGCTCATGATGATGCCGGTGTAGGGCACCATCAGCCGCAAGATCGCGACGATCTTGCGGAAATCGATGTCGCTGACGGCGTGCGGCGGTTGCAAAGCGATGGACGAACCGACGGCCGGCTCCAGACGCGGCACGCTGACCGTGTGCGGTCCGATGCCGAAACGCGCCTCCAGATGCCGGATGTGCTGCAGCATCGCCAGGATCTCATAGCGCCAATCAAAGAGCCCGAAGAGCACCCCGATCCCGACGTCGTCGATCTTCGCCTCCATCGCGCGATCCAGCGCCGTGATGCGCCATTCGTAGTCCTTCTTTTTTCCAGCCAGGTGAACGGCCGTGTACGTCCCGCGATGATAGGTTTCCTGGAAGAGCTGATAGGTGCCGATCTGCGCGGCCTTCAGGTCTTTGAATTCGGCCAGTGTCAGCGGCGCAACGTTGACGTTCACCCGCCGGATCTCGCCCCGCCCGCTCTTGACCTTATAGATCGACTCGACCGACTTCAGGACGTACGAGAAGCCTTCGTGCGGGTAGGACTCACCCGCCACCATCAGCACCCGCTTGTGCCCCTGGTCGATCAGGATCTTCGTTTCTTCGGCGACCTCGTCCTGCTTGAGCGCGCGGCGTTTGACCTCCGTGTTGCGGGCGCGGAAGGCACAGTACAGGCACTCGTTCGCGCAGAGGTTGCTGATGTAGAGCGGCGCAAAGATCACCAGCCGCCGGCCGTAAATCTCCTCCTTCACCTGCCGCGCCGCCGCGAAGAGTTCGCCCAGCAACTCCGGGTCGCTGAGGTGCATCAGCGTCGCGACATCGTCGGCCTCGAGACCCTTCAATTCCTTCGCCTTGGCCAGCACCTCGCGCACGCGTGATGCGCTGCGGTCCCTGGCGGAATGGAGCGTCTCCAGAATCTCCGTATCCCTGATGATGGTGGACGCCGTCGGTTGAACCATGAACACTCCTTCTGTCTCTCGAGGTGCCTACGCGTTTGAAGCTCCGACC
>CAYSBP010000447.1:0-2774 GCA_964429255.1 uncultured Planctomycetia bacterium | reverse complement strand
CTCGAAAACATCAGCCCCTCGCCGTTCTGCGCGCAATCGACCTTGATCGTCGAGCCCTCGCCGTAGGCACCGGCCAGCAGTTCGCGGGCCAGCGGGTCGGCCAGGTGTCGCTCCAGCGCGCGCTTGAGCGGCCGCGCGCCGTAGACCGTATCCCAGCCCTGGTCCACCACGTACTGCTTGGCCGCCTTCGTCAACTCCAGCGTCAGCTTGCGCGACGCGAACATCTCCGCCATCCGCGCGAGTTGGATCTCGACGATCCGCAGCATCTCGGTCCGATCGAGCCGGTGGAAGACCACCTGCGCCGTGAGCCGGTTGAGAAACTCGGGGCGGAAGTGCGAACGGGCCGCCTCCAGAATAACCGTCTCGTTTTTCTTCGCGTCGCCGCCGTTCTCGGCCAACAGGTGGCTGCCCAGGTTGCTCGTGAACACCACGATCGTGTTGCGGAAGTCCACCGTCCGGCCGTGCCCATCCGTCAGCCGCCCGTCATCCAGCAACTGCAGGAAGACGTTCAGCACCTCCGGCGCGGCCTTCTCCACCTCGTCGCAGAGCACCACGCTGTACGGCCGCCGGCGGACGGCTTCGGTGAGCTGACCGCCCTCGTCGTACCCGACGTACCCGGGCGGCGCGCCGATCAGGCGGCTGACGCTGTGCTTTTCCATGTACTCGCTCAGGTCGATGCGCACGAGCGCCTGCTCGCGGTCGAAGAGAAACTCCGCCAGTGCCTTCGCCAGTTCCGTCTTGCCGACGCCGGTGGGGCCCAGGAAGAGGAAGCTCCCCAGCGGGCGACTGGGATCGGACAACCCCGCGCGCGCGCGGCGCACCGCGTTGGCCACCGCCGCGACGGCCTCGTCCTGCCCGACCATCCGGCGATGGATGTTCGACTCCATGCTCAGGAGCTTCTGCTTCTCGCTCTCCAGCAGCTTGCTGACGGGAATGCTGGTCCAGCGCGATATCACCTGGGCGATGTGCTCGTCGTTGACTTCTTCGTTCAGCAGCGCGCCGTGCGTCTGGAGTTTGCGCAGTTCGTTTTGCGTCGTGGCCATCTGCTTTTCCAGCTCCGGGCGCCGGCCGTACTTGATCTCGGCGGCCTTTTCGAGTTGCCCGCGGCGCGTGGCCTGCTCTTCCTCATTCCCGAGTTGCTCGAGTTTCTCCTTGGCGGCGCGCAGTTTGGCGATCACGTCCTTCTCCTGCCGCCAGCGCGCGTCCAGTGCCGTGCGCTTCTCCTGCAGGTCGGCCAGTTCCTTCTGGGCCTTCCTGAGCCGCTCGCGACTCGCCTCGTCCTTCTCCTTCTTCAGTGCCGTCTGCTCGATCTCGAGCTGCATGACGCGGCGATTGAGGCTGTCGAGTTCGCTCGGCAGGCTGTCGATCTCGATGCGCAGCCCGCTGGCCGCCTCGTCGATCAGGTCGATCGCCTTGTCGGGCAGGAAACGGTCGGCAATGTAGCGGTGCGACAGCGTGGCGGCCGAGACCAGCGCGCCGTCGGTGATGTGCACGCCGTGATGGACTTCGTAGCGCTCCTTCAGGCCCCGCAGGATGGCGATGGTGTCTTCGACGCTCGGCTCGTGGATCATGACCGGTTGAAAACGCCGCTCCAGCGCCGCGTCCTTCTCGACGTGCTTGCGGTACTCGTCCAGCGTCGTCGCGCCGATGCAGCGGAGCTCGCCGCGCGCGAGGGCCGGCTTGAGCATGTTCGCCGCGTCGGCCGCGCCTTCCGCGGCGCCGGCGCCGACCAGCGTATGCATCTCGTCGATGAAGAGAATGATCGCGCCGTTGCTCTCCACGACTTCGCGGATCACGCCCTTCAGGCGTTCCTCGAACTCGCCGCGGAACTTGGCGCCGGCGATCAGCGCGCCCAGATCCAGCGCCACGACGCGCTTCTCTTTCAGGCCTTCCGGCACGTCGCCGGCGACGATGCGCCGCGCCAGACCTTCGGCGATGGCCGTCTTGCCAACGCCCGGTTCGCCGATCAGCACCGGATTGTTCTTCGTGCGGCGCGAAAGGACCTGCATGACGCGGCGGATCTCTTCGTCGCGGCCAATGACGGGATCGAGCTTGCCCTGCCGTGCCAGCGCGGTGAGGTCCTTGCTGTACTTCTCCAGCGCCTGCAGCGAGGCTTCGGGCGAGGCGCTGGTGACGCGCGCCGAACCGCGCAGTGACGCGATCGCCTTCAGAAGCTCCTCACGATTCACGCCGGCGTCCTTCAGCAGGCACACGGCGTCGTCCTTCTGCGCGAGCATGGACAAGAGAAGGTGCTCGGTCGAGACGTACACGTCGCGTAACGCCTTTGCTTCATCCTCGACGTTGGCCAGCACCTGCTGCAGTTCGTTGCTCGGGCGCGGCTCGGCGCCGGTCTGTTCGGGCTGTTTGCCGAGTTGGAGCATCACCTGCGCCTTCATCCGCGTGGGATCGACGCCGACTTTCCGCACCAACGGCGCGATCAGGCCGTCCTCCTGCGAAAGCAGCGCGGCGAGCAGATGCAGGTTGGTCAGCTCGGGGTGATGGGACTTCAGCGCAAGCTGTTGCGCATCCTGCAGCGCTTCCTGCGCCTTGATCGTGAACTTGTCGAATCGCATCGTCATCGTGCCTCCTGGGACGTAGTATGAACAAGAATCGTACCAGGATGAAAGATGCATAAATCACACAACATGTTTTTGCAAAATATGTTATACAACTACCTCCGGAAGAGTGAGCCGAGGAAACAGCCGTGGAACGTGTCATAATGACGCGGCTCGTATCGGACTTGCTCTTGCGTGTCGCAGTGGCGGCCTTCGGCA
>CAYSBP010000446.1:0-2775 GCA_964429255.1 uncultured Planctomycetia bacterium | reverse complement strand
CCATGTTCGTTCCTGATTCTCCTCAGCCATGCCTGCCCTGAACCGTGCTCCGCTCCGGTTCGCCCATCATTTCCGGTAATGGTCCATGAGATTCCCGTCACACTTCAGCGGCAACCCCGCAGCCCAGCCAACGGGCCGCTCCATGATTTCAAGGATCGTCGCCAGGTCCCGCTCCGCGGTCCCTTCCGGCACCTCAAACACAAGCTCATCGTGAACCGACAACACGGGCACGTAACCGCCAGCCGCACAGCGCAGCCATGCCGACGCCAACACATCCCGCGCTGTCGCCTGCGTCCAATTCTCCGCCAGCAAACCCCCGTATATGCGGGTACGCTCCCCGTTCACCGTGCACACCATCCCCCCGCGTTCGCCCTCAGAAGACTTGCGTGAAGGAGCGTCGAAACCCACATCCCGGTAGATCAGGTACCGAGCCAACTCCGGCCGCACCTGTGTGCAGGGGAGGGGCAGCACGTAATTGCCGCCCTCACACGACGCACATGCGTCATTCAACCGACTCCACAGCTCAACAACCTTCGGATTCGACTCGCGATACTCCCTCACGATTCGGTCCGACTCCGGGTAACTCAGATCCAGCCCCGCCATCACCTTTGCCACTTCAATGAACCGCTTGGCCCCACAACTGAACCCCAGTCCCAGTACACGGGCCTTCGCCAACTGCCGCAGATTCGATCCCGTCCGTGCGCAGTAATCGCGGAGAGACTCAGGCTCCGAGAAGCCCATCGTCGCCCGCGCATGAATCTCGTACGCATCCGCGTCCGGATTCGCCCGGAACATCTCCAACGTCTCCAGGTCCCCGGCCAGATACAGCAACACCCGACTCTCAATCTGGCTGTAATCCACCACCGCCAGCTTCTTGCCGGGAGGCGCCACGATCGCACGCCGCAGGTCTACGCCCTCCGCCTCCTTGCGATTGAAATTCTGGACATTCAGACCGCCACCGCCCGACCACCTGGCCGTGCTCGCGCCGCAGTACTTCAACTGATACGCCATTCGTCCACCTTCGTGTCCTTCGTGACCTTCGTGGTGAAATCCCTCAGTATTCTGAATTCTCCTCCGTTCCATAGACTCCAGCACCTTCGCCGTCCTGTTCGCCGACCGTATCCGTTGCATGTGCCGCACCCACGTTGCCGCATCGCTACGGATATTCTCCTTCAGCCACCGCATGAAATCCGTGTCACTGGCAGACGTGCTTTTCGGCGGCGCTACGCCCGCCGCATCGCACGCCAGCCTGAACTCCTTGATGGAAAGGGCAGGGGACCACGGCAATGCCGCAGCCAATGACTCCACGATCTCCTCCAACTCCCGCTTCCGGCTCGCGATGTACTCCCAATCCATCGCCAGCCCGCGCGCACCCATCTCTTCCGTCAGTTCAAACAGCCGCCGCTCATGATCCGGCCATTCCCGCTCAAGCTGAAACCACAGCGCCAGACACGCCTCCGCATCCGTCGCCGCGTAGCGAAGCAGTTCCTGGTCGACGCCCAGCAACTCCGCACTCATGTCAACGCCCTTGAGCTGCCGCCGGAGGCTCTTGTCGATAGTGACCCCGAAAACCTCACGCACCGCCCCTTCCAGATTCCGAGCCAACTGCAAGTACGCACACAACGCCGCCGTACACATCCACGCCGCCGGCCCGTTCCCATACCTCAGGCTTCCGCCCTCATCCTTCAGCCTTTGATAAACTGCCTTATCAAACCCCCGATTATGCGAGACCCATACAAGCCCCTCGATAGACGCCCAGGGAAACTTCTTCGGCGCGCACACGCACGTCTGCACGCCATCCGACACAGCCACCAACGAAGCGTGAAACCGTGAATCATGGCAGTACGCCCAGTCACCAAGCTCCGAGACCGAGTACCCCGTCGCGTAAAATGTTTCAAAGTCCACGGAAACTACGCGTCTCGAAGCCCGCCCTGCACCGTGATGCGAAGCATCTCTGGTGCATGGGTCGACACCCACAACGCTCCCGTTCGGCCGCCATTCATCCGGGCTCACAAGCTTTGCCGGTTCAGGAAACACTCTCTTCCTCTCCTTCGTTCTCTTCGTTACCTTCTGTTTCAGCCAAAGGCTGATCCGCGGCTATTCCCTCACTCATGTTTCATCCCTCCGCCCTCATCCCTTCTTCCGTGGGTCATACCCCGACTGATACCTCCACAGCGCCGCCACCAACTTGAACGCCTCCCAGTCCCTGGCAATCCCCTCATGCTTAACAACATCCATGCGCCCCGGCTCCGTGCTCGAAATGAACACGTTCGCCGCCAGCACCCGATTGATGTGGGTCTCGCCCCAGTACGTCGCCGCGTATGCCGCGAGTTGCAGAGCCTGGTTGTCATAGGCACGCACCTTTTCGCCCGGCTTCGTCTTACGCGTCTTGTAGTCCAGGATGCCGATCCCGCGATCCCCGTACCGGAAGAACACGTCAGCCATCCCCGCGAACCCGTGATCCTCATTCACCAACCGGATTTCACGTTCCACGATCTCGATCCCGACCGACGCCTTCCACTCCATCACCGGGTCCACGTACACCGCCAGTTCCCCGTCGTACTCCTCGCCGGCCATCGCCTTTTCGAGTGCTCCGTGGATCATCGACCCCACATCCGCCGCTTGTTCCACCTGCTCAAACGCAGCAGTACGGACACGGTTGCACCAGTAATCCGGAGACTCTGTCTCCTGTTTCGGTGCCCGAAGAGTAGCGAGGGCCACCTGGTTCAACTTCCACTTCTCAAGCCCCGGCTTCGCCAGCACGTTCAGGATGCT
>CAYSBP010000445.1:0-2777 GCA_964429255.1 uncultured Planctomycetia bacterium | reverse complement strand
CCAACGCGGCGTCGCGGGTGAGTCGCCAAATCTGCACCGCGTGCGTGAGATACTTGCCGGCAAACTCTCCGGCCCACGGAACCATGTCGTGCGAGGGCTTCCGGTCGCGCTGGCGGAACATTTCCAGCATTCCGGGGTTGGCGTAGGGTGCGGGCAGAATCCACTGTTGTGTCACTGCCTCCAGCCGCCGCCCCATCTCGCCGCCAAGAGAAAATTGGGCGTCCACACAGGTTTCGAGCATCGGCTCGGCTGTATCTTCCGGCTTCTTCCGCATCGTGTCATTCCTTTTGTTGTTCAATCTTTGATCGCCAACGCCAGTGCTGAGGGGCGGCGGCTTCCGCCGTACCCTCCGGCACTTGTTGGGCCTGTCATCCCTCGTTGTCTCCTCATGCCATTGTCATCCGGATCGCTTCATGGCCCAGATATCCAGCCTTTTGCAGTGAACGATTCCTCCTTCGCTGAACAGATCAAGACCTCTGCATGGTCGCAGTCGCGAAGGAGTGGCTGTGGTACAGGTCTGTCCGTTGACGAAGGTTTCCAGCATTGCTTTGTCCAGAAACACCCGCATGCAAACCGGTTGGCCCGGCGGAACATGGGACGGGCCGCGGCCATGGGGCATGCTCTTGGCGTGGTCGGGCTCCTCTGTCGTGACGGCATCCACGCCATAGTCACCTGTCCTGGCATCAAAATAGATCCGGACGAAGCTGGCTTGGTCATCGGACACGGCGACCTTCAACCCAAAGCGGCGCGCATCCCCCGGCTCGAACTCGGCAAGGATCTCGAGTGTGTCTCCAGACCGACTGATGTACCCCGAGTTGTCCGGCATCACGGTGATGTCCTTCTGTGACTCGTGCGCTCCGCGCAATGACTCCAACTCGGGCACCGGTTCCTGCCGCAGATGGTTCCCGTCCAGTTCCAGCGTCCGGGGCAGGACATGGACACAACTCCAGGGGAGTCGGTCGGCATCACGGCCGTCGAGTCGCGAATACAGCGCCATAAGGATTCGGCGCGACGTGGCCCCGGGCCCCTTCTGGTCCACGCACAGCGGGTTGAAACAGTGAAACGGATTGGAGTAGTCGAGAAGCATGCCGTCCGCTTCATCCGGAATGAACTTTAGCGCACTCCGGTCAAACCTCCCGACCCAGTACCGCACCGGCCATCCGCCCAGGATCAGAACATGCCTGTCGCCAAACGGTAGGAGGTAAGGGAACTCCATGAAACCGGTTCTATCGCCATGGCTGACGCCGTTTTCATTCTTAACCTGCGTGAAGATCTCTCCCCGTTCCTGCCAATGTTCAAGATCCATCGAGCTCCAGAGCATGACTGCGTCGCCGAGCGCACCGGGACGAAGCCCTTTGCACATTCTGGAAGTTATGGTGTACCAGGTGTCGCCGTCTTTCCAGACGTGACCATCGTGGTGGTACTTGGTCAGGACGGGTTTCTTGTCGGTGTACGACACCAAGCCGTCCCCGCTCCGCGCGAGCACGCCGAACTTGCCCCCGGTTCCTTGGCCGGTGTAGAGAGCGCGCGGGTTTCCCTGGTCGTCGATGAAGTGGTTCATCAGGTAGATGCAGAAAACATCGTGAGGGCCGTCCGCCCACGGTCCGATCGGCCACCCGGTCCAGTGCACCATATCGTCGCTGACATAGTGGTCCAGGCTGGAGTACTCGAGCAGGGAAAAGATGTTCCGGTAGGAGAAGACGTGGTACTTGCCGCCGAAGTAGCAGGCCCCGCATGGATCGAAGATGAATCCCAACGGCTGGGTCAGGTGATAGGTCGGCCGCGTGGGATCCTGGGCCGCCACGTTCCACAACGCTTTCCATAGTCTGTCGCAGGCTTCAATATCCTTGTCCATGGACGCGTCAAAGAAGGCGTTATAGTCAAGAAAGGCCTGCGCCAGGGCATTCGGTGTGCCTGGTTTTTCCAGGCGCTCGACACCGCTCAGGAAGGCGATTTGCCCGTCCGACAGCGCGCGATGCCACAGGGCCACGGTGTCGATCTTGCAGTCCGGAAACGCTCGCGGGGTAGAAGTGCCATAGAGGTCCGGCTTGCTGCACTTCCAGGCTCCGATGAGCAGATCATCATCGAACGGCGCGCAGAGCCCGTGGTGTAGCGGGATGGAACAGAGCTGTTCACCGTTGCAGAAGAAGACGATATCTCCGTTGGCGATGCGCAGAACCAGATCCAACCACCGCCCCCTCGCGACAAAGCCCAGGGTCAGTTCCCGAAAGACCTTTCCGGCCCGCGTCCTAGCCCCCAGGAAACCGATCGCCAGACCGGTCGAGTGGATCGTCAACGCCAGGAAGTCGGAGAAGAACAGTGCGCCCGTCCCGTTCGGGCCAACCCATGCTCGGACATAGAGGCTGACGGCGTTGTCCACTGGGCGGAGCCGCCGGGCTCTGTACATGTCCAGAGCGAGCCATCCGCCTTCAAGAACCGACACAAAACCATCGCCGCCGCGCCGTGCCGATTCCGCATACTCGTCGGGGGCCAGTTTCTCGCCTATGCGCGCCTTGCCGCAAACCGCCAAGTCTATTGGGTAGTTTTCGCCAGCCGTCGTGGTTGCCAAGTGCCAGACAATCTGCGCATCCGTGAATGGATTGTCCGCTGCTAGCTGGAAGGAGGTTAAGCCGGGAACCGCATTCACCTTGCCATCGTTATGCTCGCCATCTGGTCTTGTCACTTCATCAATTCCCCTGAAGGCAGTGAATCCTCTTTGCCCCAACGTTTGAAATGACTCTTCGGCGGATACCGACGATAGAGTCGATTTCGTGGTT
>CAYSBP010000444.1:0-2780 GCA_964429255.1 uncultured Planctomycetia bacterium | reverse complement strand
GATCGTCTTCGCGCTCTGCGTGTTCGGCACCAGCGCCATCATCAAGCTTTCGGCCGTCCTCGTGCTCATGTTTCTGATGGTCGCCATCGGCTCTGCCGGGCTTGACCATCCTGCTGGCAGAGGCATCCGTTTCATCGGGTGGCTGGGCATCGTCGTGCCTGCTGCCGTTCTCATCCTGAACATGCTTCTTTTCACGGCAAACAAGCAGGGAAGGATTGTTCCCATCGGGATAGGGACGCCCCTCGCGGGGCGCCCCTCCCACACCACTGATCGTACGGATCGCGTAACCAGCGGTTCGGCTGCTAGAGACAGAAGGAACTGAGGAGGAGCACTCCGGCGCGGCGAGTAAACCAGTCGTCCGGCAGCGCGGCGCATACCGTACCGTTCTTGCTCAGCCGCCAAGCACCCTTGCGGGTGTTGCCCACCATGACCGCCCAGTGTCGGGCGGTGCCGCGGGCCATGAGGTTCTTGACGCGTGTACGGGGCAGTTTCCACTGGCTCCAGACGTACGCCCGCAGGCGTCGGCGTATCCAGTGATCGAGTTCCCCGGCCAGCGTGGCGCTCAGGCCTGGGCGGAAGTATCCCGCCCAGCCCCGCAGCAAGCGATTGATCTCACCGCTGAGCGCCGTCAGACTCCGGCCCCGAGAGCGGGCCGTCAAGCTACGCACCCGCTCGCGAAGTCGCCGGAGGCTCTTCGCATGAATGCCGGTGCGCGTCTTGCCCATGAAGCGGGTGATGCGAAAGCCGAGGTACTTGCTGTGCCACGGCCGACTGACCTCGCTTTTCTCCTCGTTGACCACCAGCTTGAGTCTGCCGGTAATCAGGCGACTGACCGAGCGTTTGACCCGTTCGGCCGCCTTGGGCGTTCGCACGTAGATCGCCACATCGTCGGCGTACCGCACAAACCGAAGACCCCGCCTCGTCAGCTCTTGATCGAGTTCGTCGAGCACGATGTTGGCCAGCAGCGGCGAAAGCGGCCCGCCTTGCGGCGTGCCCTCCTTGGCCTGTTCGATGACCTCGCCGACCAATGTGCCGCTGTTCAGAAACGCCCGGATGAGTTTGAGCACCCGTTTGTCCTGAATGCGTGCGGCCAGTCGGGCCATCAGCCTGTCGTGGTTGACCCGATCGAAGAACTTTGACAGGTCGATATCAACCACATAGGTATAGCCGGCTTCCACGTATGTCCGAGCCTGTTCGATGGCCATGTGCGCCGACCGTCTGGGCCTGAACCCGTAGCTGAACTCCGAGAACGTCGGTTCCCAGAGCAAGGCGAGCACCTGCGCGGCGGCCTGTTGGATCAGCCGGTCGAGTACCGTCGGGATTCCCAGTAGGCGGACCCCGCCGCTGTCCTTGGGGATTTCCTTTCGGCGCACGGGTAACGGCTTGTAGGTCCCGTCGAGCAGTGTGCTCTTGATCTTCTCCCAGTGTCGGCGCAGGTAGCCGCGCAGTTGCGCGGTGTTCATGCCGTCCACACCGGGAGCCCCTTGGTTGCTTTCCACCCGTTGGAGGGCTTCGAGCATGTTCTGCCGCCCACAGATCGTCTCCATGAGGCGGTCTTCTCCTGTCGGACTCTTGGCGAGTCGGGTCGCTATGAATCCATCGTGAACCCGCACGGCGCGGCCTTGGGCCTTGCCGTCAAAGTCCATCTGCATCTGCATTGTATTCATATGACCTTTGCGCCGTACGTCCTTTGCACTTTGCGGGCCATTCGGCCCGCCCACCGTTTGGGCCTTCGTCGCGGTGAGTCTTCCGGTCTCTTCGTTTAAACGGGGCGTTCCCGCCCCCCGGCTCGTTCCCTTCGACTACTATACCCTCTGCTGACTTCCGCCTCCCGATGGGCTTGCCTTATGGCTCGCCTTCCCCTCATGGGGCGTCGGGCGGATCTCCCGGGGTAATCCCTGGCTGCTTTCCACGCGTAGCCGTCGGATCTACGCCATGCGTCCGGTAACTGGAGGACTTCGGATTGTGTTGCACCCTCGTCCCACGCATGTCGCCTCGTATCCGCTTCTCTGTGCGATCGGTCCGCGTTTTCGCTTCCGGCTTCCTCTCCGCTCCCCTCGCGGGGATACAGTTGCCATCGGCTTCCCTTCGTCGTCACCTAACTGGGGTCGGACTAACTCCTTGATCCGTACCGCCTTTCTGTTACGCTTGACACGTATTTGAAATTTGGTACGCTCGCGGAGCGCGCCGACAAGCAACCGGGCATGCCCGGCACACAACAAAGCGCCGGAGGATACGTCGCTTCGCGCCGATCCTCAGCGCTGACGTTAGCCCAATGAAATGAATATGAACTGGCTAGTCATACCGACACTCGCAGGCGCTCTCCTTCTCTTTGTGCTCGGTCAGCGCACCGTCCGACGTTGCCCGACGTCTATGCAGAAGCTTGCACTCACATCGCTCTGGTTACTCTTGAGCATTCCAGGATTCTTACTCCCCTTGTACTATCTCCACTTGTTTGACGATGCGGTGTGGTTCTATGAGTTCCGATCAGTCCCGTTCACGGAACTCACCGCCATGGGTGCAGGACTCTTTGCTGGCGCGCTGGCAGAACTTGCCAGGGGTCCCAGGCTCTTTTCTCGAGCATTTCTGATCGCGATCCTTGTTCTGGGCATAGTTGCGCCACACATGAAGCCTCTCCTCGCACCGGTGGCAAGCCACCGGTTCTCGGATAGATGGAATGATAATGTGTGCATGCAGAGCACACCGTCATCGTGTGGGGCCGCCAGCGCAGCGACCATATTTCTGGGTCTTGGCAACTCCCTGTCTGAACAGGATATCGC
>CAYSBP010000443.1:0-2786 GCA_964429255.1 uncultured Planctomycetia bacterium | reverse complement strand
TACGGCGACGCCGCATTCGACGAGGTGCATGGCTCTCGCCTGCGGTTGAAAGATCGGGAAAGACACCTCCTGACGGGACCGCTCCACCCCGGCGTCGATCTCGACGACCAGCACGTTCGTCGCGACATCGAAGACCGGGCTGACCCGACCTTGCCAGTGAGGTATCGCCACTTTCATCGCGCAGACTGGGTACTCGAATCCCGTGCCAGATGGATGCTCCAATGCAAGAGCCGGCCGCGTATTCCGTTACAGAACCAAAGCCCGCACGGAATCTCATCTAATCGTGCAAATTGGCATCTCCTATCTTCGCTGGAGTTGTATAATGCCCGATTCGTGCGACCCTCGTAGACGCTCTGCCGACCCGGAGTATGACCATGAAGCTAGATGAAACCGCCGGCCGTGAACTCACCATTCTCGACTCAATCAACGAAGGTGTCTTCACCGTGGATCGCGACTGGCGCATCACAGCCTTCAACCGCGCGGCCGAACGAATCACCGGCGTGTCGAAGGATCAGGCTCTCGGGAGTCCCTGCTGCGACGTCTTCCGCGCGAACATCTGCGAGAAGAACTGCCCGTTACGGCGCACCATGGAGAGCGGCAAACCCGTCGTCAACGCGACGGCCCACATCGTGAACGAGCAGGGCCGGCGCATACCCATCCGCATCGCAACTGCGCTCTTGAAGGACACGAAAGGACACATCGTCGGCGGCGTGGAGACCTTTCAGGACCTCACGCAGGTCGAACAACTCCAGAAGGAACTCCAGGCCCGCTACACCTTCGAGGACATCGTGGGACGGAGTCCCGCCATGATGCGTCTCTTCGAACTCCTGCCGCAGATCGCAGAAAGCCCCAGCACGGTGCTGATCGAAGGCCCCAGCGGAACCGGCAAGGAACTCTTCGCCCGCGCGATCCACAACCTCTCGCCACGCCGGCGGAAACCGTTCATTGCCGTGAACTGCGCAGCCCTGCCCGACACGTTGCTGGAAAGCGAACTCTTCGGTCACAAAGCCGGCGCCTTCACGGACGCCAAACGCGACAAGCCCGGACGCTTCGCCCTGGCCGAAGGCGGCACCCTCTTTCTGGACGAGCTCGGCGACATCTCGACCGCCATGCAGGTCAGACTCCTGCGCGTGATTCAGGAACGGGTGGTCGAGCCGCTGGGCGGCGTGAAGCCCCTTGCCGTGGATGTCCGCATCATCGCAGCCACCAACAAGGAATTGACCCGGCTGGTTCGCTCGGGCCGATTCCGCGAAGACCTTTACTATCGCATCCGCGTGGTTCACCTGAGCCTGCCCGGCCTGGCCCAGCGGCGTGAAGACATCCCGTTGCTGGTGGACCACCTGATCGCCAAGTTCAACCGGCTTCAAGGCAAGGATATTGCGGGCGTCTCCGATCACGTACTGGCCCGTCTGATGGAGCACGAGTATCCGGGGAACGTCCGGGAATTGGAAAACATCATCGAACAGGCGTTCGTCCTCTGTCGCGGCGGGATGATCGAACTGAATCACCTGCCACCCGAACTGCGTCCGACCGCCGAGCGGGGCGTCACGGATGGCCAGCCCATGAGTCTGGATGCCATCGAAAAGCTCTTCATCACCGAGACTCTTCAACGGAGGAAAGGGAACCGCAAGTTGGCCGCCGTGGATCTGGGCATTAACGTCAGTACGCTTTACCGCAAGGTGAAGGAACTGGGCATCGAGACGCCGGATCTCGATGGTCGCGGGCGGAGACGGTGAACGTGCGTTTTGCATGATTGCGTGACGCGTGCTCCAACGACCGCATCGTGTCTTCTCCGGTTTTTCTGTTCGTTACTCGTGTGGCATCAATGCCTTCCGCGGAAACCATGCCCGCTTGGTGCTCTTGGCGCGGCAATCGCTAGACCTCACCTCATGCACACAACCTTAGACTGCATTCCCTGCTTTACACGACAGACGCTCAACGCGGCGCGGTTTATTACGGACGATCCGGAGATTCATCATCGGATCCTTCGGGATGTGCTGCGCATGATCGCCGGGATGGATATGTCGCAGTCTCCGCCCGCCATGGGTCAGGCGATCCACCGTCAGTTGCGCAAGATGACCGGCGTCATAGATCCGTACCGGGTTGTCAAGGCTCGCTTCAACAAGATGGCGTTGGATATGCTGCCGGATCTGCGTCGGAGGGTACAGGCCTCGTCCGACCCGCTGATCACGGCGCTTCGCATGGCCATTGCCGGGAATGTGATCGATTTCGGATTCAATGGCGGTTTGACCGAAGCCGAGGCCCGGCAGGAGGTCGTCGGGGCGCTGACCCAGCCGTTTCATGGCGATCCGGATGCTTTTCGGAATACGGTGGGCAGGGCTCAACGCATTCTTTATCTGGCGGACAACGCCGGAGAGATTGTGTTCGACCGCCTGCTGGTTGAGCAGTTGCACACGGATCGCGTGACCGTAGCCGTGCGCGGCCATCCGATCCTCAACGATGCGACCATGGTCGATGCCAAGGCCGCCGGGTTGTGCGACCTTGTGGAAGTAATTGAAAATGGTTCGGATGCTCCAGGCACGATTCTGGATTCCTGCGGCGGCCAGTTCAGGCAACGCTTTGTGAAAGCCGATCTGATTATTGCCAAAGGGCAGGGCAACTTCGAAACGCTCAGTGAAGCCAGCGCCTGTATTTACTTTCTGTTCAAGGCCAAGTGTTCCGTGATTGCCGATCATATGGGTGTGCCAGTTGGCACCCATGTAGCGACGCGATGGCACGCGACACGGCCTCCAAGAGGAGGAAAACGACATGCCAGGATTTGACGG
>CAYSBP010000442.1:0-2787 GCA_964429255.1 uncultured Planctomycetia bacterium | reverse complement strand
GCACCGGCACGAGAAGAAGCAGGGCCAGCGCTGATGTCTTCGTCTTCATCGAGCGTAACCGTTCACGGCGTCCTTTTTCTCACGGCCCAGCCCGCCGTCTGCGGAACCGTGTAGGAATTGGCCCCAGCCAACTCCATCAGCACAAAGCATAGTCTACCCACCCCCCCGAAGCGCAAGCGGAAAAAAGTTCTTTTTTGGGGCTGGACTCAGCGGGCGTGTTTGTCGTACTGTTCCTGCATGGCAAGCGTCATGGTCATTCAGGGGCGGAGTCTCAACGAGTCGGACATGGGGACGATTCGTGGCCTGCTGGACGCGAATCCCGGCTGGAATCGCACGCGCCTGAGCCGGGAACTGTGCGCGCGTTGGAACTGGCATAACGCGCAAGGCCGCCCCAAGGATATGGCGGCGCGCACCCTGTTGCTGAAACTGGAACGGGCGGGGTATCTACGACTGCCTGCGCGGCGCGCTCCTTCGCCCAACGGGCGACGCAATCGGCTGGTCGAACCGATCGCGCCGCCTGACGAACCGATTCGCGGCGCGTTGCGCGACCTGCTCCCGCTGCGTGTGGACGTCGTCGCGCCGGGCTCGGACGACGCACGGTTGTTCAACGGCCTGCTCGCCCACGAGCACTACCTCGGGCACCGCAACACGGTCGGGGAGAACCTCCGCTACCTAGTGCGGGACCGGCACGCGCGCCCGGTGGCCTGCATCTTGTTCGGATCGGCGGCGTGGAAGTGCGCGGATCGCGACGCCTTCATCGGTTGGGACCGCCCCACGCGCGAACGCAATCTGCAACGCATGACCAACAACACGCGCTTTCTCATTCCCGGCTGGGTGCAGATACCGCATCTGGCCAGTCATGTGCTCGGACTCATCGCCCGGCGCATCCGCAACGACTGGCAGGCGAAATACGGGCATCCGATTCATGCTCTGGAGACCTTCGTGGAACGGCGTTTCCGGGGGACCTGCTACCGGGCCGCCAACTGGCTGCGGCTGGGCGAGACCCGCGGCCGCACACGCAACGACCGGGAACACCGCATCCAAGCGGCGGTCAAGGACGTGTATCTGTATCCGCTGGTCAAGGACTTCAAGGAGGCGTTGCGTGACGATCACGTTTGAGCAAGCGCTGGCCCTTTGCCTGAGCGATCCGGAAGCCGCCGCCCGGATGATCTGCGATCTGTCCGCAAGAGTCGATGCGCAGCAGCGGCAGATCGATCTGCTGCTGCAAAAAGTTGCCGAACTGGAGCGTACGGTGGCGAAACTCTCGAAGAACTCCACCAACTCCAGCAAGCCGCCGTCCTCGGACATCACACGCCCCAAGCCTCAACAGCGGCAGCAAGGAAAACGCAAGATCGGCGCGCAACCCGGCCACCCCCGGCACGAACGCCCGGTCTTCCCGGAATCGGACATCCAGACTTTCCACGACTATCGCCTCGACGCCTGCCCTGAGTGCGGCAACGCCGAGGTGACCTTCCTCGACGAGCCGCCGCGCGTGCTTCAGCAGATGGAGATCGAGGAGGTTCTGGTCTTGAAGGAAGAGCACCGCTCCTATCCGGTCTGGTGCGAACGCTGCGGGAAGGTCCATTACCACCCTTTCCCCGAAACGGTGGTCAAGGAAGGCCTGTTCAAGGAGCGGCTCAGCGCGCTGGTGACGTACATGAAGGCCGTCGATCACGCTTCCTTCTCGACGATCCGCAAGTTCGTGCGCGACGTGCTGGGCGAAAAGGTCTCCCGCGGCTACCTGCGCAAGGTCGTCGCCAAGGCATCCACCGCGCTGGACGCGCCCTACGCCGAGTTGCTCGACCGGCTTCCCCTGGAGCAGGCGCTCAACGTGGACGAGACCGGCCACAAGGACAACGGCGGGAAGTTCTGGACCTGGGTCTTCAGAGCCGACCTGTACGTGCTGTTCAAAATCGACAAATCCCGCGGATCAAAGGTCCTGCTCGACGTGCTCGGCGAGGAGTTCAACGGCGTGCTCGGCTGCGACTACTTCTCCGCCTATCACAAGTACATGACCGATTTCAACATCACCGTGCAGTTCTGCATCGCCCACCTGATCCGCGACATCAAGTACCTGACGGGGCTGTCCGATCCCGCCACCCGCGCCTATGGCCAGCGGTTGCTCGCGGCGGTCAAGGCGATGTTCAAGGTCATCCACCGCCGAGACGAGACCGACCTGCCCGCCTTCCAACGCGCTCTCGAACAGGTGCGCGACCGCATCCTGGAGGTGGCGCTGGGCGATGTGCCCTCACGCTTGGACGCCAACGGCAAGGAGTTGAAGCGCGAAGCCTTCAACATGGCCAAACGCTTTCGCGACAACGGCAAAGCCTACTTCGAGTTCATCACCACGCCCGGCATCGGCCCCACCAACAACCTCGCCGAGCAAGCCGTGCGCTTCGTGGTCATCGACCGGCGCATCACGCAAGGCACGCGCAGCCTCAAGGGGCGGGAAACCTGCGAACGCCTCTGGACCGTGGTCGGCACCTGCGCGTTACAGGGCCGATCCGCCTTCGAGTTCATTCTCGCGGCGGTGCGGGCTCACTTCCGCGGCGACCCCGCCCCATCCCTGCTGCCCGCCTTGGGCTGATGTGCCCGGCGCCCCAGCCGCAGGGACGCCGGGCTGAACCCGACCAAACGGTACACCTTCCATCATTGGGTTTGAAGGCTCCTGAAGGTGCTGTCATGAAAACACTGAAAAGGGGTCGGATGACGCTAGCGGCGACGAGAACGGATTACGATTCGGGAACTCTACTCGTTAACCGCTCTCGTCGCCGCTCTCGTTGACCG
>CAYSBP010000441.1:0-2789 GCA_964429255.1 uncultured Planctomycetia bacterium | reverse complement strand
TGGCTGACCCGGCCGATGGGCACCGAACAGCCCTTCGCAATCCCAAGCCCCTGGGCGCAAGCCGAGGCCACCGTACGGGCCCAAGGCCCATCGTCCTTACCGCACATCCCGCGAACGTTGTCGCGCTGTGCGCGGCACGTCGAAACGTTGAACGCTTTCCGGGGACACGCATGTACGTCTTTTGTTGCGGAATGCATCGTTCAGGTTCGACCTGGCAATACATGGTCGCCAGTCATCTCGTCGAAACGAGAAAGGGCGGCAAGCGAGTTGGACTCCTCAACGACGAGCGGGAGTTCCTGGAATTCGACCGCACCGCTTGCCGTTTCGATGGCTGGCAGACGCTGAAAATGCATACGTGGCGCCCGGTGTTCGGCCAGGCGTTGTCCGACGGCCGCGCCATCGGGATCTACTCCTACCGCGACCTGCGCGACGTGGTGTTTTCGCTGATCACGATGAAGAACGAAACCTTCGACGAATACGTGGTCCAGAAACACGGGGTGCAGACCCTGATCGACAACGACACGTTCTGGCGCGCGCAGCCCAACAACCTGATCCAGTCCTACGAAGACATCACGCAGCGTTCGGGTGAAAGCGTTTCGCAGATCGCGCGGCATCTGCAGATTCCTCTGGAACCCGGTGAAGCCGAGAAGATTGCGGCGCAGTTTTCGGTTGAAGAGAACAAAAAGCGCGCCGGAATGGTCGCCGGCGAGCGGAAGAAGATCAGGCTCTTCCGCAAGCAGCGCTCGTTCGATCCCGACACGTTGCTCCATTGGAATCATATTCAGAACGGCCGGATCGGCCGCTGGCGGGAATCGGCGACGCCGGAACAGATACAACGGCTGGCCCAAGCGTGCGGCGCGTGGCTGATCGAGCGCGGCTTCGAGAAGGATATGGAGTGGGCCAAGGCGCCGGCGGCGAGCAGGAAGCAGTCGTAGCGCAACCTGGAAGCCACGCGTGCTCACCCCCAGTACCTGACCCATCGCACGTCTTCTTGCCGAATGGGAAAATCCGTAGATAATGCGGCGGTTCCGTCGAAGGATGTGATGTCGAGTCTACAAAGGAGGGTGTTACATGGCGTTCAAACCGCGTCGCCGCCGCAAAGTAGGCAGCAAGAAGCGCCGCAATCGACGGTTGCTCAAGAAACAGCGCACCTAAGCCTGTTCTTCCGCCACAGAGATCGCAGCATGCACCGCGAAGAGAAGGGGGCAGAAGCCCCCGTGTCGCTGTGCTCTCTGCGAACTCTGCGGTGCGTGTGGATGGCCGCACGCTCACCCGTTGCCAGCCGTTCTTTCGTCTATCTGCACTGACTGCGGAACGGATGGACGTCCCTCGTTTCCACCGGTCGGAGGACTCGATCATGGCGAAGCGCAAGCCCGCCCACGGCTCACCCTCGCGCAGCGGTGTCTTCAGCCGCCCAGCCGACCCGCGCCTGGAAGCCTTCGCCCAGTCCATCTCCTATGATCAGACCCTCTACCGCTACGACATCCAGGGCTCCCTGGCCCACGCCGCGATGCTCCGCGACGTCGGCCTGCTGTCCGCCAAAGAAGAAGTCTCGATCCGCAAAGGCCTGGAGGCTATCCGCGCACAGATCGACGCGGGGCGCTTCACCTTCACGCCCGAACTCGAAGACGTCCACATGAATATCGAGCGCGCGTTGGAAGATCGGATCGGCGCGCCGGCCAAAAAACTCCACACCGCCCGCTCCCGCAACGATCAGATCGCACTGGATGAGCGACTCTGGGTCCGCGACGAATGCCGGCGTCTGGCCGCGCTCGTCGAAGAAGCCCAACGGGCACTCGTCGCGCTGGCCGAACGCCACGCCGCCGACGTCATGCCGGGCTACACGCACCTGCAGCGCGCGCAACCCGTCACCTGCGGACACTACCTGCTGGCCTTCGTCGAGATGCTGGAGCGCGACAAGGACCGCCTCGCCGATGCCTTCCGCCGCGCCGACGTCCTGCCCTTGGGCGCCTGCGCGCTCGCCGGCACCTCGCTCCCCATCGATCGCCGCCGCGTCGCCCAACGGCTCGGCTTCAACGGCTGCACCGCCAACTCCATGGACACCGCCGCCGACCGCGACTTCCTGCTGGACTTCGCCTACGCGCAGGCCGTCTGCGCGCTGCACCTCTCGCGTCTGGCCGAAGATTTCATTCTCTTCGCCACCGTCGAGTTCGGATTCCTGCAGATCGACGACGCCTTCACCACCGGCAGTTCGATCATGCCGCAGAAGCGCAACCCGGACGTGCTCGAACTCATCCGCGGAAAGACGGCGCATGCGGTCGCCTGCCTGCAGCATCTCATGGTGCTGATGAAAGGCCTGCCGCTGACCTACAACCGCGACCTGCAGGAAGACAAGGAAGCGCTCTTCAACGCCACGCGCCAGCACGCGGCCTGCTTGGAAATCCTCACCGCGCTGCTGCGCCACGTGTCGTTCCGGCGTGAGCGGATGGAGGTTGCCTGCCGGGATGGTTATCTGGATGCGACGGCCGTCGCCGAGTACCTCGTGCGGCAGGGGCTTCCCTTCCGCGAGGCGCATCACGCGGCCGGCGCGCTGGTGCGCCACGCCCTGGACCGCAATGCACCGCTGGCCGCGTTGAGCGACGCCGAACTCCGCGACGTTCATCCCAAGCTGGCCGGAGTGAGAAAGGTGTTAAGCCCCCGTCGGATGGTCGAAGCATACCAGTCCGAGGGATCGCCGAATCCAAAGTACGTCCGCAGCCGGATTGCCTTCTGGAAGCGCCAGCTGGATGGGCGACTCGATTGACAGGATCACGGCTTTTGCTGACCTG
>CAYSBP010000440.1:0-2790 GCA_964429255.1 uncultured Planctomycetia bacterium | reverse complement strand
AAGGCGATAAGTGGAGGGTCTGCCCCCTCTGGAGCGATACAGCCCGACAACTCCATCTCTTATTGGAGGAGCAGGACGGGTCGATCCCGGAGGACCGTCCCGTCTACGGAACGGTGGTGAAGGTCTCTTTCCACGAGGAGCGGCCGTGGCTGGCAGCGCCGTTTTGATAGTGCAGTGAAATCAACGGTGTGAAAGTGCATTTTGTTCGGTCCGTCTTGTTCAAGAGACGAGCAAACATCTTCATCTTCTTCGCGCCGTTTCCGTTTTCTTCGCCGGGTTCGTGTTGTTCGGCCGATTGGTAGTGCAGGCGAATTCTGCCCGCAGGCGCCATCATGGGCGGCTCCACCATGGAGCTTCGCCATGCCCGGACGCGGACAACGCAAATGCCACCATTGCAGACAGTTGTACACCGCCGATCACCGCAATCGCTTCCATCAGAAATACTGCTCGGCACCGGACTGCCAAAAGGCAAGCAAGACCGCCAGCCAGCAGCGCTGGCGCCGCTCGCCCAAGGGCCGTGACTACTTCAAGGGCGAAACCAATGTGGATCACGTGCGACGATGGCGCCTTGAGAAGCCAGGCTACTGGAAAACCCACACCCGAAAGCCCCGCCTGCGATCTGTTGCGCTACAAGATCTCTTGATCCTGCAAGCCATTGCCTGCCAAGGAGTTGAATCGAAAAGTACCGGCCTCTTATCTCCGCGTGCGCTACAAGATCTCTTGTTCGCACAACATGATGTCGTGGATGGACTTATCCTCAAACTTATCGACCCTAACCCCATTGGTACGCTACAAGATCACATCGCCTCCTACCGGCACCGCCTGATACTCCGTGCTCGACAAGTCCGTGCGCGAGGGTACTCCGATGCCGGTCATCAAACGTCTCCTACAACCCCAACGCCGACGCCAAGTGCCCACGCAGTTCAGTTGGATCGACCAGCGCCTGGTTCGGGATAACTGGTTGCCCCGTTGCTCGCAGCGGGCCTGGACGCTCTATCTCTTCCTGATCACCGTCGCTGACACGCAGGGCTTGAGCTACTACGGTGATCCGGCCATCCTGCGCCATCTGGCCTGCACCGCTGAGGCCCTGCAGACCGCGCGGCAGGAACTCATCGCGGCTCAGTTGGTCGCCTACCAGAAACCGCTCTACCAGGTCCTCTCCCTCGAGGTGCCACGCACGTTCTCCTCTGCGCCAATACGCATCGGCGATCTCTTGCCCACCTTTGACTTCAAGGAGACCCAAAAGCCATGATCACCTACGAGCAGTACGAGCAGATTCACCACTACTCCCGGGTCCTCCAACTCACGTGCGCACAGATCGCCGCGCGTCTGGGCCTTCAATCCCGCACCGTCGCCAAGTGGCTCGCCCGGGACCACTATGCCGCCCGGGTCACCCTAAAGCGCCCGAGCAAACTCGATCTATTCAAGCCACATGTCGTCCGCTGGCTCGAAGCGCACACCTTCTCCGCCACGCAGATTTTTCAGAAGCTCAAAGCGATCGGTTACACCGGCGGCGTCACCATCCTCAGGGACTACGTACGCTCCGCTCGTCCTTCTGCGGCGGAAAGCTTTCTCACGCTCTATTTCCAACCGGGCGAATGCGCACAAGTCGACTGGGGCCAGTTCGGCACCATCCCTGTCGGCAACACCACCCGTCGCCTGAGCTTCTTCGTCATGGTCCTCTGCCACAGCCGCATGCTTTACGTCGAATTCACCCTCGCCGAAACCATGGAGCACTTTCTGGCCTGCCATCAGAACGCCTTCACCTGCTTCGGCTCCGTGCCCCGTCGCGTGATGGTCGACAATCTTAAGTCCGCTGTCTTGAGACGCGTCGTCGGTGAAGACCCGGTCTTGAATCCGCGCTACAAGGATTTCGCCGCGCACTACGGCTTCACCATCTCGCCCTGCAGCGTCCGCCAGCCCCAGCAAAAGGGCCGCGTCGAGAATGCCGTCGGCTACGTCAAAAAGAACTTCCTCTCCGGCCTGGAACTGACCGATTTCTGCGTCCTGAATCCCGCCGTGCGCCAGTGGCTGGAAGGAATCGCCAACGTCCGCCTTCACGGCACCACCAAACAAAGACCCGTCGATCTCTTCGCTGACGAGAAGCTGGCGCTGCGGCCTTTACCGCACGCGCCCTACGATGTCGGCCAGATCCGCCCGGCGCGGGCCAATAACCGCTTCCGCGTCGCCTTCGACGCCAACAGCTATTCCGTCCCCGCCGAACACGCCTCCGCCTTGCTCTCCCTCAAGGTCTATCCGGACGAACTCTGCATCTACCGCGAGAATCAACTCATCGCCCGGCATGTGCGCTGCTACGATCGCCACCAGGATTTTGAGCACCCCGATCACCCCAAGCCGCTGCTCCTGCAACGCAGTCGCGCCAGGGAACAGCGACTCTTGCAGCGATTCCTGTCACTGACCCCCAAAGCGGAAGCCTTCTACCGCCAGCTTCAGGAACGCCGATTCAACGCGCTCCACCACGTCCGCAAGATCGTGGCGTTGAGTGAGATTTACGGCGTCGAGAAAACCGTCCGGGCCATCCAGGACGCCCTCGAATTCCAGGCCTTCAGCAGCGAGTACATCGCCAATCTGCTCGAACAGTACGAACGACGCTTGCCCGAACCTGGCGCCCTGATGCTCACGCGCCGCCAGGATCTCCTCGACATCGAACTACCCGAGCCTGACCTCGACCTCTACGACGCCAAGGAAGAGCCGCCACCCCCAACCACAGGAGACGACGACCATGCCCAGGATTCGCCCCCAGCCGTGTAACACGCTCCCCGAGCAACT
>CAYSBP010000439.1:0-2797 GCA_964429255.1 uncultured Planctomycetia bacterium | reverse complement strand
GATTCGGGAGTGGACACCTTGGCTTCACGACGATGGACGACGGGCTTGGGCGCGGCCGGCATGGTGCTGCTGGCGCTTTACGCCTGGCAACTGGCCGTTGACATCTTCCGGGTCGCTTCCGCCGAAGCGTCCAGACCTCTGGCCGAGCGGATCGCCCGGGCGGACCTGCTGCGGCTGCCGGCTGGACAGCCGGAAGACGAAGCCGTTCAGCTGGCCCGGATCCACGGCTGGTACCCCCATCTCAAGCAACCGATTTTCTCGTGGGAGGAAGGCCTGGAAGAGTGGCACCTGGAGACGGACACGCGGGCCGGGGCGTCCCAGCAAGGTTCCGGCAAGGCATCTGCCGATCCGGAGAAGACGGCAGACGGATCGGTGCTGCAGGCCAGCCAGGCGATGGCGCGCCATGGCCGGTGCAGCCTGCAGATCCCCGTGCACTTCCCCGATCCGGTCACGGTGAACGGTCCCGCGAAGAACCTCAGGGGCGTCCGCTTCATCGCCTACGACGTTTTCCTGCCCGCCGCGGCGCGCGGTTATGTTGGCTGTCTCTTCTTTCTGAAGGACAAGGATGGGCGCTGGTACCAGGCGCGTTCCCGGGCGCCGTTGCGGGCGGGCACGTGGACCACGGTTACGGCGGATATCCGCGGCGGTTCGCCCGATGTGGAGCCGTTGGGACACACCGGCCAGTGGGACGAGAACCAGGCGTCGCGGGTGAGCCTGATCGGCATGACGTTCCATGGCGACCAGCCGTTTCAGGGCTCGGTTTTCGTCGATAACTTCCGTGGCTGGATGCGCGCGAATCGGTTCCTTCAGCAGACCCAGCCCGAGCGACTGGCCGGGATGAGCGCCTCGCAGCGCCGGGAACTGACTCCGTTCGTGGAGGCGGCCCAGGGGGTCCAGGAAGACCCGGTGAAGTTCCTCAATGTCAGAACGCAGCCGGCGACGGTCTGGGGCGAGAACGGCGTGCTTCCGCGTGTGGGGCTTTTCGACTCGTTCATGGTGCGGTTCGATCTGAACCGCGAGATCCGCAACCCGTTCGATCCTACGGAGGCCGACCTCGGGGTCGAGGTGGTCACGCCGTCGTCCAAGACGATCAAGACGCACGCGTTCTGGTATCAGGACTACGAGATCCAGCCGCGTTTTGCCGCCGAGACACTGATTCCCGTGGGGCGTCCCGAATGGCGCGTGCGTTTTGCCCCGCGCGAGACGGGCACGTATCGCCTCCGCTTGAGTGTCGCACTGAACGGTGGTGCGCAGCGCATTCAGGGCCCGGAAGTGCGTTTCGAGGCCATTCCCAGCGACCGCAAAGGCTTCGTGCGTGTCTCGAAGGCGAATCCGTACTTCTTCGAGTTCGAGAACGGCGAGTTCTTCTATCCCATCGGCCACAACGTCCACACGCCGACCGACATCCGCTGTTGGGACAAGATCTTCAAGGCGGATCCGCCGCTGCAGCGCGGTCTGTCGATGTACGAGGACATGTTCCCCAAGATGGCGGCCAACGGCGAGAACGTCGCCGAGGTGTGGATGGCCTCCTGGTGGCTGGGGATTGAATGGACCACGCGCTGGCCGCACTTTCACGGTCCCGGCCGCTACAGTCTGGAGCGCGCGTGGATGCTGGACCGTCTCATGGACCTGGCCCGCGCCAACGGGTTGTTGATCCACCTGGTGCTCGACAACCACGGCAAGATCAGCGCGTGGTGCGACGATGAGTGGGCCTGGAATCCCTACAACCGGAGCACCGAGCCGGGCGGTTGGCTGGGTGAAGCGGACGCCTTCTTCACCGATGCCAAGGCGCGCGAATGGTACAACCGGCGCCTGCGTTACATCGGGGCGCGCTGGGCGGCCGACCCGGCCATCCTGGGCTGGGAAATGGTCAGCGAGTTTGATCTGACGGGCAGCCGAAGCGGCTCGAAGACCTACTGTTCCGAGGCGGGGCGCGAGTGGGCCCGCGCGGCCGCGCAGACGATGCGGGCCTTCGATCCCTACGACCGCCCCATCGGCAACCACTACTCGACCAACTACACGCGTGTCGACCGACCGTTGATGGACGGACCGCCGTTCGACTACGTCGCCACCGACGCCTACCGCGGGATCGGCGGCGCGACCAACCGGACGAGTTGCCTGACGCTGGTGCATGAGACCGACCGGCACTTCTCTTCGTATAGCAATAAGAAGCCGTTCTGGGTGACCGAGTATGGTGGACACCCGCTCGGCTCCACCTTCCTGGGGTTGGAGGCGGACCTTCACGCCGGCATGTGGTCCAGTTGGATGACGCACGCGGTCGGCGCTCCGCTGCTCTGGTGGTACGACGTCATCGATCAACGTAATCTCTATCGGCACTTCCAGGGCTTCTCGCGCTACGCCCATGGCGAAGACCGGCGCAGCCTGGACGGCCGTTGTTCGAACGTCTCGATGCAGGGCGCAACGCGGGATCTGATGGGGATACAGTACACGTGGGCTCACGGCGCCTATCTCTGGGTCGGCAACGCCCAGGCGATGGCCGAATGGCCCGAGGAGGGTCAGTACCCCAAGCATCAGGGCGTCCAGGTCGTCATTCCCGACCTGGCGGCCGGCGCCTATCGCGTCGAATTCTGGGATACGCTCGCCGGACAGATCACGGGTACGCAGATGAAGGAACTGAAGGCCAACGAGACGCTGAATCTGGACCTGCCGCCGTTCGAGATCGACGTGGCGATTAAGGTGAAACGCGATCCCGGGAATCCGAGCGCCGGGCACCCACCCCACCCGCCCCCATAAGCGTTAACCTACGAATTGGCTTTTGAGGAGCTTCTCCCGTCTA
>CAYSBP010000438.1:0-2804 GCA_964429255.1 uncultured Planctomycetia bacterium | reverse complement strand
CATCGTCGGACCACTGATACCAGTACGCCCCCGCAATGAACGGCTTCGTTTCCATGTGATCGAATGCGATTCTCATGTTGACGGCCTGCCCCTCCTCACCGCCCTTGCTGGCCGCGTTCCAACCGAACTCGGTGATCAGGATGGGCGTAGGATCGTTGTTGGCGTCTTGGACGCGCCAGACCTCGTTGAAGTACTCGTCCATCCGAACAGCGGCGATCGTTGTATCGATGGCCAGGTAGAAGTGGTATCCGAAAAAGTTCCAGGGATAGCGCCGCCCGGCGTCCGCCTCCAGCGCGTTCCACACGTCGGTCTGGTCGTAGACCTCCTGCATGTAGTCCATGGCGTGGGAGAAGCCGCCGCCGATCTCATGCCCGAACAGCCCACCGCTCACCAATGAGATCCCATGCTCGGTGAGGATGGATCGCCCCTCGGCGCGGTCTAGCC
Source organism: uncultured Planctomycetia bacterium (assembly GCA_964429255.1). GTDB lineage: Bacteria > Planctomycetota > SZUA-567 > H5-PLA8 > H5-PLA8 > CAYSBP01. Next base: position 2,360 of record CAYSBP010000438.1, on the reverse strand, counting down.
CAAGTTGCGCAGTTCAGCGAGTCGAGCGGCCCTCGCGATGGCGCCAGGGCCGATTTTCGGCGAAAGTTTTGACTACATCCGCACGCCCAATTCCTGCCACCGGGGTTCGCCCAGCCGGGAGGGAAGTTTCAGCCCCAGGCGGCTCAGGAGGATTCGCTGGGACGCATCGGGCGTGGTCACACACCGGATCCGGATCGCCCGGCTCGTCGAGGTCGGTAGCACCACATCGTTGGTCTTGATCCGCGCCAGTTCCTCGATCATCGGCCGCGGACCGTTGCCTAAGCCGGATCGAGACATCCATTGCTCCAGCGTCTTCCAGATCACGTAGGCCAGGAACGAGAACAGGATGTGGGCCTGCACGTGCTCTTCGTAGTGGTGCCAGATCGGACGCAGGTGCAGCTCGCTCTTGTGCGTACGGAACGCCGCTTCGGCCTGAGTCAGTTGGATGTACGTCAGCCACAGGGCCTCGGCCGTCCACTCCGTGAGGTTGGTTCGCAGCAGGTAACACCCCTCACTCAACTCGGCCCACTGACGCCACGCGGCGCGCTTGGTCCAAGTGACCTTGAGGTGCCCTTTAACGCCCGCCCGTTCGATCTCGGCCACCTTCACGTCGAAGAGGCCGGCCGCCCGCGAGTTCCGGCCCAGAATCCGACCGATCTGCCGTTCGACCTGGCTGCGGTCAGGCTTTTTCTTCGCCCGATCGAGACGGCCGGCAAGCTTGGTGAGAGCATCTTCAATGCGCTTCTCGAAGCGGGCATGCATCGCCTTCTCTTTCTCGCGACGGGCGGCACTGCGGCACAGAATGAAGGTCTCGTCGCCTTCGGGGCCTGAACACAACTTGACTTCGACGCCTTCCTGGACCTCCGTCCAACCCTGGTCCACCAGCGCCTGCTCATACGAACGCAGCATCGACTTCGGCGTGCCCACGAGGTATTGGCCGCCCCGATCACGCAGATAAGCCAGGTTCTCCTCGTGGACCATACCCCGATCCATCACCCAGATTCGCCGGGCCTGGCCATACCGCTTCTCCATCGTCGCCACGATCTCCTCCAGCGTCGTCGCGTCGTTCCGGTTGCCGTCGAACACTTCGTACGCCACCGGCAGCCCTTCACGCGTGACCACCAGACCGATGCACACCTGCTTGCAATCCGGCCGTTTGTCGCGGGAATAGCCCCGCTTCGCTTGGGGATTGGCCTTGGCTTCACCTTCGAAGTAGGTCGAGGTGATATCGTAGAACATCAGATCGAACTGGGCATCGAACAGCGTCGTAAACCGTTCCTTGAGATGCTTTTCGATCGCCTCCTTGTGCGGCAAGACACGGGTGTGGGCCCGATAGAGCCGATCCTTGTTGACCTCGTCTGCCGAAACGCCAAGCAGATCATCCAGGGCGGTCCGTTCGTACCAAGTGTCCGCGATATGGAGCTCACTCGACGGCTCGCAGAACCGCCCCAAGGTCAAGATGGTCGCTACTACCGACCAGGGAACCTCCTCCCGGCCCCGGGGAATGAGGCGTTCGAGCAGCGCGTCGAGCTTCAAAGCCCGCCAGAGCGTCAAACCGAGATAGACATCGCCGAAATCGCGGGTCCGTTCCACGCGGACCCCCCGAACCCGAACTTCAACTTTCTCGGGAACCGGCTCCGGGGATGCGGGCCCGTCAAAAAGCGGAAGAACGGGCTCCGGTCGATGATCCAGAATGCGGGCCACGTGGGCCCACCCCGCTCGTTCTGACGCCTGCAATTCCCCCAGGTAGGCAACCACTTGGTGTCGGGGGCCGCGAGCGGTGCGAACCGATTTGACCAACGCCCAGTAGGTGCGGCGTTTGCCATTCCCAGCAACACGAATCCGTTTCAGGAACATCAGCGTGCCCTCCATGGCATGCACCAAGTTCCCAGGATGGAAGACCGGGTTCAAGGGGGTAGGTTTTGACTACATCGCAATCCGCAATGCGATCGGTGAGAAAAACCGCTCTCCCACCGAGTCAGACGGGGAGGGCTTGGCGAAGATTTTTTATTTTCGGTCCGAACTGCGCAACTTGGGGTAGGCTTCCAGTCTTCCGCAAGCATCGAGCCGGACGCGTCCAGGACCAGGCAACCGAGGCTCAAACCCCAAACAGAACCGGCCTCAGAGCTTCAGCTTGAAACCCGTGGCAAGACAGACGGACCGCCACCCCAACCGCCGGTCACACGCCGTGCAACGAGCCCGCCCTTGGCACATCAACGGGCCTTGGTTACAGTGAAATGATCCTGTTCCGGTGTCACGTCCTTTGCGGAAGCACCGGGCGAGGAATGAACAGAGGAGCAACGCCATATGGCTTGGCGAACCATCATTTCGCTGATCGTAACTCTGTCTCTTGTTAGCCA
>CAYSBP010000437.1:0-2806 GCA_964429255.1 uncultured Planctomycetia bacterium | reverse complement strand
CGTTGATAGGGGTACGATACACTCAATCCATTCGACATCGTTCCATCCCGGCCTAAACCCTCTCCGCACAGCGAAGCCGTCTCCTATTAGACGCCCCAACCAGCCTCGCAAGCAGGGTTTTCTGAAAAGCCGTGATCCAAGCTATTGTAACGAGCGGTCGGCGGTGAAGCAATCGACAAGCTACTTGCCGAGTTCCAGCCGAATGGCCAATGCTTCCGGGAGACCTGCGGCAATGATCTTCTTCCCAGCCGCCTTGACGTCGTACGCCACACGGTGCAGCCAGACGATCTGTTGGTCACTATCATAGATCACGCAGCTGGCCCGCGGATCCTCGTCGCGTGGTTGGCCAACCGAACCCACGTTCACCAGCGTCTTACCTTCGGTGTTGATCCGGATTTCCTGATCCATCGTATAGGTCATCGGAACGGTGTCGAAGAAGGCCAGTGGGATGTGCGTATGGCCATAGAAAAGAATCGGCTTGTCGAGACACTCGAAGGAGAGTTCGGCATCGAAAATCGTGGTGATGTAGTTGAAGACTTCCGGGCTGTGCGCACTGCCATGCGCCAGCGTGAATTCCTCCAAATGGCAGATAAACGGCAGGCTGCCCAGCCACTTGGAATGTTCGTCGCTCAAGTGCTGACGCGTCCAGTTGGCCACCTGCCGGGCGAAAATGTTGAAGTATTCGGTATCGAGTTTTCCACAGGCCGCGTGGTCGTGATTGCCGGCCAGGGAAATGACACACTTCCGCTGCACGGCGCTGATACACTGGTCCGGCTCGGCTCCGTAACCCACGATGTCGCCCGTGCAGAGATAGGTTTCGGCGCCTTCTTTTTCGAGGAACTCCAGCACCGCCTTCAGCGCATCATAGTTCCCGTGAACGTCGCCAAAGATGCCGTAGCGCAATGAAGTCGCAGCTCCCTGTCTTCCCAACCCAGCTCCCGCCGCCAGACGGTCCCAACGTATAGGCCCCTTTCCTTCAGGTCAAACACATTGCGCATCGGGTGTATTTCCTGAAACTCAGTCGAGAGGATGCAGCGCGCTCACGATCAGTTCGGAATCGATGGACGAACAACGAGCCAAGACTTCCACCTGTCGGTCTCGGTACACATCCAGATCGACCAGGCCGGCGTCGGGCCGCAGATCGAGCGTACAGCCCCCAGCGACCAGCTTGTACCGGCGCCCCGACGGAGGGTTCGCTTCGACCCGCAGCCTGCCGTTCAGAAAGATATACGTCGCGTTCGCATCCGACCCTCCCGGCAAGCGGAAGACCAGTGGAGCAGCCGCGCGCAGCCCGGACCCCCATTGCGTCAGGCCCCTATTCGAAAACGGCGTGACTTCCTGCGTCTCCGCACGGTCGCGAACGAAACGCGGCGGCGGGAGCAGCGCGCCAAACTCGTCCCAATCAACCGAGGCACGAACATCCTCCGGCACCACGACACAAGAAGGTTCCTGGGCCAGCGGCTTGACCAGTGCGGCCGCAGGGATCTTCTCCACCAACGCCAGCATCGCCTCGTGCGTCCCGAAGTCGCCCCGTTTCGAAGTATCGGGCGTGCGCACGTTCCGCTCGGAATCTTCGCCTTCCAGATCGTCTTCACGGGTCGAGATCGAAGGCACAGGAGGAGTCGGTATGGGCGCGGCGGGCGGCGGGCTGACGGGCTCGGTCAAAAGGCCTTCCGACGTTTCCTCGGTCACCACACGGACGAAGGAGATGGTCGGAGGACGATTGGCCGACGCCGGGAGAGTCACGGAGGACGACTCCGGCACCCGAACCGAAGGCTCCGGCAGAGACGACGTACGAAAATTTGTTTCATGTCCGGCGAAGGCTATGGTGACGGGACCGGGGCCGGACGCCACCTCGCGTTGTGGTGCCACAACCGCGTCCGGTGGAGGCGGCAGATCGGGTCGCGAAACAGGTTTAGTAGAAACACGGGAGGGGCCTTCGGTCACGCTCGGGATCGAGCCCACGCCTTCCGGAGGGACCACACGTTCCGGTGGGACCACACGTTCCGGTGGGACCACGCCCACGATCGCGCACCGGGCACTGATGTAGGCGCTGGCATTCACATTCGCGGGCACTTTGATCTTGTGCCAGTTGCCGACCGTTTCGAGGATCTCGACGTAGTCATTCCTGTCTAACTCAGCCAGCACCGTCGCCGAAGTCCACCCCCCTGCGCGAACACGAACACGACGGCCGGTCACGCGCCCGTCAGGCTGCACCCAGTCGCTCGACACCCAGGCAGGTGCGGACTTCGGCCACTCGATCCGGAGCCAGCCGTTGGCACGGTCCATCACTCGAACAAAGTCCCCACCACGGAGGATCGTCACGATACCGTGCTGCAATCCAGGGCCCCACCGGACATTTAGATTGGCGACAGAGACGCGCGCCCAGAGGGGCCTGCCGTCCGTCGGCTTCGCCGTGGGCGTCAGCACCGAGTCCGGTAGAGCGCCGCGCTGGGCAACGGCAGCCATGGCCACCTGCGGCGCACCTTCCGCGCCGAACGAGGTCCACGAGAGGCCAACCGCCAGAACCGTTCCAGCCAGGCTATGCATCACGGTGAATGGGAGTGTTCGCATCGAGAATTCTTCCTTACGTTGCGTTACGTATCGACATTCCATAAACAGGGGCTGAAGCGCAAAACAGCGAGGAGTATTTGCCTTCTGGCGCTTGCGCCCACCGCAAACCATGTAAAATGCGAGACGTGCTCCGCCCTGCCAGACAGCCCCCACGAAAAGGCTGGGGTTGCTGGAGTTGAAAGACGAAACTTCGTTCGATTGAATTGAGAGGAGAATGCCTTGCCGTCCAAGC
>CAYSBP010000436.1:0-2811 GCA_964429255.1 uncultured Planctomycetia bacterium | reverse complement strand
ATCCGCTCCGAACCAGTTTGCGTGCCAGGCTTATGTAGATGTACGGATCCTGGCCTGATACGTAGGTCTGGATGCGCAGCATGACCCACACCACGAGAAACCAGCAGAAAAGTACGACCCAGTTGTCGCGAAGGAGCTTCCTGAGAACGGGAATGACCGGCTTCATTAGAACCTGTCCCAAAATTGATTTAAGCCATGGTCGCACAGCTCTCCGTGGAGGGCAATGCGTCTTATGTGCTCTCCTTGGACCGTCGTATTGACCCGCCGATAGGCCCCCGCCGAATGCAGTGAGTTCACGACTTGATTTCTGTTAGGTCGGCAACATCAGTCTGTGATTTACCGCCGTGCCGTATTCGTCGGCAGCATCGCAAACACCGGGTCATGAAGTAGTACAATGGATCATACACCGGCAGAAGCAATAGCTTGATGGCATAGACAAGGTAGCTGGGGCCCCTCGACGAACCCAGAATGAGCCGCCAATAGCGTCGGTCAGCCTGAAAAAGGCTCCGTTCCAGGCTCTTACTGAAACCGTATTGTCTTCGCCACTGTCGCCTGAGATCGCCGAAGTCCAACCGGTGTGCCGCCATGCGAGCGACCTCCGGAGGATCGACTCGACCCAGCGAAGAGTACTCCTCCCTGCGAAGGGGGCGAGACAGGAATCGGTCGTGCATCGGAGTACCAGGATATGGCTGCGCAACGCTCATGATGACATATGTCGGTTTGATTTCCGCCAGCAAATCATGGGTTGCGGCCAAGTCGTTCTCGGTCTCCCCCGGCAGATTGATCATCATGTTCGCGAAGGTCCTGATCCCTGTCTCCCGGCACAAGCGGAACGCGGTTCGAATCTGGGCCACCGTAATTCCCTTCTGGATCACATCCAAGAGACGCTGCACTCCTGTCTCAACGCCAAAATCCAGCTGTAGGCAGCCGGCATCCCGTAGCGCCAGCACGACCTCCTTTCTCTGGATGCGATCGACTCTTGTCGTCGCTGCCCATGACATCCGCAGTCCGCTCTGCCTATATGCCGAGCAGAAGTCCAGGATCCCCTGTTCACGTAAACCAAACGTGTCGTCCAAAACGTAGAAGAAATCGAACCCATAGACATCCTGCAAGAGCCGGAGCTCCGTCATCACTGCGGTCATAGACCGGTAACGCACGCGTGGTTGGCCACCTCGCAGGCTGTTCGTACGCCAAACGCTGTCTGCGGCACAGAATGCGCAACGGCTAGGACAACCTCGCCCCGTATAGATGACTGCTACAGACCCTATTAGTCGCCGAAGAAGGTACTTGGTCGGTCGGGCATACCATGCCATGTCTAGCTTGTGATACGCCGGCATTGCGCATTCGGTCAGATCCATCATTTCGCGACCCGGGTTGACGCGCACCGTTTCTCCGTCGCGATACGCGATGCCGTGTATCTGCGCCAGGGCATCGGCTTTCAAGGAAGGAGCTGCCAGCAACTCCTGCACCGTAAGCTCGCCCTCGCCTCGCACAACAACATCGAAAGGACTCCCCGGGTAAAGGAAATCCTCCGGTTGGATGGAAGGGTGGGCATTACCTGCCAGAATGGTGGTCTCGGAGACGGATCGGATCAATGTCGCTATTCGAATCACCCGATCGTAGTCCGTGACAAAGCAAGCCAAACCGACAAACCTGGGCTGAAGCGTCCTGACGCGTTGGAGGATATGAGCGATATTCTGCGCTTCATCTCGGGCGTGCGGGTCGGCAATCTCGACGCGAAAGCCCTTCTCCTCGAGGTATCCCGCCAGATAGAGGAAGTAGATGGGCATATATGGGCTGCGGGCGTTTGCGGGTGATACTGCAAGAAGGAGATCCGTACCGGCGGCGAGGTCCATCATCTGCTTGTCCTCAGACATCTGTTCTGATAACGGTCTACACGAGGTCATTGGCATGACTCGGCGCGTACGCCAGCATAATCAGCCCATTGTCCGCGGGCCGGAGTGGCTACCTCCCCCCATTGACTGACAAGAAATCGCTTTTCGGGCGTCACGAACACATGTCCGTTGAGTCCGACCTGGAGGAGCGCTTTCATGTCGGAGAGGGTACCAAGACCTCGCACCACATCACAATATCAAAGACGAATCCGCTTTCGGGCGACTGAAGCCCGTGGTGGACTTGCACAAGCGCCCGCAGGTCTGTCGGGAGCCAATGGCAAATAGACCGTCCTTATCATCAACGACTCGTGCTGTCCGCTGACCATGGGTCATGGGACGCGCACCGGCTGTAGGCAGAATTGAAGAACCTGGAAGTGGCCTGCGAATAACGCTATGCCGCCTTGCCCGCCGTTCTTCCAGCACCGACAACAATCTACTCGTAGAGACCAATTCTCCTTGCGGCAATACTACCCCACTCAAACGGCTCGAGCTTCTGAATGTCGGCGACAGACAGACGTTCGACATTTCGAATCAACTCGGGAAGTTCTTCGATACTTCCCACGCAAACCGGCCCGTTGAACAGAGATTCATACCCGACAACAGCCCCGGGCATTGCAGCAACCCTGAGTCCGCATCCCAGGGCTTCAATAACGTTCATACTGATCCCGGTCTTCATGTTGATACAACTGACAAGGGCATCCATTTCAGAATAGAGTTGCCGCAGGTCGTCCACGAAGCCGCAAGCTTTACATTGGGCGGCAGACAGAGATGGCTCAGCGCCACGCGATTCAATGCCCGGTTCGCGTCAAAGGAAAGAGTTTTTCCCCGCCGCCGGGGGGTACAATTCTTTGGGGCACTACACTGACAATGTTCATTCGTCTGTCCCGAACAGGCGGAGATCTTCCATATCAACGCG
>CAYSBP010000435.1:0-2822 GCA_964429255.1 uncultured Planctomycetia bacterium | reverse complement strand
AGCTCTTCCGGTTACGCTTCATCAACCGCGAAAGTGATCCGGGTGGGAGGTTCCCAAAATATCTGGGGGAAAACATCTGGGCGGATCGCTTCAAATCCACGGTGCTGGGTGGGCCGCAGGCGGTGCTCGATGCGGTCCTGTATGTGGAACTCAATGGCGTTCGTGCGGGGTTGGCAGAGTGCCCGGAGGCCTACAGGGGCGGGTCGCTCTATCTTCGGGAGGCCGACCGGGATACGTGGCTGATGCCGCTGCGGGAGATTCTTCACGAAGCGGGCACAACGAAGGATCTGTATGCGCGCTTCAAGGCGTTGTGTTACTTCCGCAGGACGGTGATGACCAAGCCCGGGCAGAGGACGATCCGGCCGGAGATCATCGAGCGGGAGAAGGCGCGCGGGTTTGCGCAGCGGGGCGTGTTCTTGAAGAAGCTGCGGTGCATTACGGACGGGTTGGTGTTCGGTGCGGAGGCGGAGGTGCTCAGGTCATTCTGTCGACATGGATTCCAATAGAGGAGGATACCGGATGCGTGATCGCATGATGGTGCCGGTGGTGTTGCTGGCCGGATGGGTCTTTCTGCTGGTCGGGCCGGAGGGCCTGACGGGGGAAGCCCCCGCGACGCCCGAACAGATTGCGGCGTGGGTCAAACAGCTGGGTGCCGACGACTTCGAGGCACGCGAGAAGGCCGAGGAGGCGCTGATCAAGGCCGGCACGGCGGCCCTTCCCGAACTGAAGAAGGCCGCACAGTCGATTGATCTCGAGATCCGGACCCGCTCGGCGCGGGTCGCCGAGAAAATCAAGTGGGCCGTGCTGCCCAACGTCACGGACCTGGCGACGATCCTTCCCGCCGACAACATCTTCTTCATCGGCGCGCCCAGCGCCAGGGAACTGGTGACGCGCATCCGCAAGGACACCGCATTGGGGCGCCTGTACGACCAGCCCGAAATGAGCTCCCTCCGCGACGCGTTGTACGAGATGAGCGTGGCCGGGGCGGGGTTGGACGACGACGGCCGCAAGATGGTGGATCAATGGTTCGATCGTTTTGGCGGCCCCCTGGGTGTGGCCTATATCCGCAACGATCCGAAGCAGGAGAGTTACATCAACCGAGAACAGATCGGCTTTTTCGTCGGCATCAACGATCCCAATCCCGACGCGGCCATGGGTGCGTTCTGCAAGTACTTCCCGTTACGCGGAAACCCGGTCGCGCAACTCTACCGCGGCGTGAACTGCAGCTTCCTCCAGGAGGAATGGCGGGGCGAGGGCCTGGCGCGGCTCACCAACCTTATCGTCCGCTCGAACGGCAAGCCGTCGATGTTCAATATCATCGACGCCGTGATGGATGATAAACCGCCCGACCTCGCCGGTGCGGAGGTCTACAAGGAAGCCCGGGCAAAGATCTCGGGCGAACCGTTGGGGATGCTCTTCTTCAATATGCAGTCGATGTTTGGCGCGATCTTCGACAGAGAGCGCGACCGCGCCGCCGCGACCGGACTGGGATTCCAGGCGTGGAAGTACGCCATCGTCACGCTGGGCGTGAAGGACGGCCTCTTCCTCGAACAGGCCTACTGCAAGGTGGAGGGTGAACGGCACGGCCTGGCGAAGCTCTTCTCGCTGGAGCCTGTCTCCGGGCGCCTGGCGGCCCTCTGTCCGCCCGATGCGCTGCTCTTCGCTTCGATTCCAACCGATGGCGCGGCAATCTACGAAGCGATCATGACCATGGTGGAACAGGTCGATCCGCGCGACGCCAAGCAGTTCAAGGATCAGATGGTGGAGTTGGACCAGAAACTCAACGTCAAGGTCATGGATTCGCTGGTGGGCGGGCTGAAAGGCGAGGCGGCTGTATGGCTGCTGCGTCCGCAGGGCCCCGACTTGACGAAGATGCCGGAGACCTGCATGGCCATCGAGGCGGTCGATGCCGCGGCCGCGACAAAGGCCGCCGACACACTGGCCAAACTCCTCCCGCTGGTGGCGGGGAAGGAAGATTTCGTCGGCAAAGCCGAATACCAGGGCCGCACCTGCTACTTCATGCAGCCCGCCGAAAAGCAGAACCCGTGGGAGCCCGATCTGTTCTGGTCCTGGTGCGCGGACGGTGCCCGGGTCCTGATCGGCCAGCGCCAGGACGTTCTGCAGCGAATGGTCCTGCATGCCACGAAGGACGTGAAGGGCCTGGACGCCAGGCCCGATTTCCAGAAGCTGCTGGCGGCCATCCCGCAGGACGAACGCGGCGGGTTAGCGTATGCGAATACCAGCGAAGTGCTGACGTGGGCCTACACGGTCGGACTTCCCGCGCTCAGCGCCGAGGCGCCGGAGGACTTGAAGGCGAAACTGGCGCAGGCGCCGAAGGATCCGAAGGCACTCTTCAAGGACTTCCCGGGCACGCTGTTGTCGGTCCGCGGCACGCCGGACGGTGTCCGCGCGCGCGCCGTGGGCGGCGCGCCGGCAACCGGTTGGACGATGACCGTCCCGTTCGCGTTCTTCTACACCATGCGCGTAGCGATGCAGCGCGAGATGCTCAAACAGCAGGCTGAAGCCGTCAGGCTACAGAAAGCCGCGGCGGAGGAAGAGGCCAAGGCGGAAAAGGAAGAACCAGCCGAGAAGGCCGAGCCGCAAAAGGTTCCGCCGCCGAAGAAGAAGGCCGAGGAGAAGGAGTAGGTCAGGCTTTCGAGGCCGACCACCCCGGACCGCGGCCGTCTCGGCCGCACCGGAAGCCCATGAGCCGGGCCTTCATGGACCTGTACCGCCAGCGTCCGGCCTTCAAGGCCCTGATGGACGCTCATAGATAATCTCTGTCCCTGGATGTTTATGGATGTTTTGTAGAAGCCTGCCCT
>CAYSBP010000434.1:0-2824 GCA_964429255.1 uncultured Planctomycetia bacterium | reverse complement strand
TCGCGATCGGGCGGTCCATCCCCGCCATGCCCCGCCATGAAAGGATGACGTATCCTGTCATCCTTTTGCGGCACACCATCGATATGGTTTTCGTCGGCAGCTTCGCGCTGAAAAAACCATATCGATGGTCCGGCGCGTGTTGGTGGAGGGAGTCTATCAGACACCGCGAGTCGGGCAAGGTGGCCCATCTGTATTCGCCACGCCCACATCCCGATCAGGGACCTGTGGAGACGGGGTGTCTTCGTGTTCAGTAAAGCCTGTCGCAGGGATTCTGTTCCGCCGCGAGGCGACTGACCCGGGTCCGCTGGACAATCTCCATACTTCGGGTTGAATGGCTGGCGCACGGGTGCAGTCGACCCGTGGTCCCTGATTCTTTTTCCCAGGATGGCGACCATGTCTGACGTGGAACGCAAACCACCGGAATCAAGCGAGAAGGATCGCGCAGCGGGCCAACGGCACGGCGGAAGCCGGTCGCGGCAGGCGCTGTGGATGTGCATGGTCCTGACGGCTTTGGTCGGCATCGGCGTCGGCTTGATCTCGCTCGCTCGTTCCGATGCACCAGAACGCCCCCGGCGCAGGGTCGAGCTCCACGAACCCAACAGCATTGACAGGACTTCGTCACCGGACCCGAGGGCGCCGTTGCGGGTGGCCATCGCGCCGGTCATCTCGCCCGAACAGTCGCTGAGGATGTACCAGACGTTCGCCGAGTATCTCGCCCGGCGCATGGACCGTCAGCCCATAGTGCTTCAGCGGCAAAGCTACGTGGAGACCAACGAGCTGCTCCGCAACCGGCGTTGCGACGTGGCCTTTGTCTGCACCTATGCCTACCTGCGTGCCGAGAAGGAGTTCGGACTGCAGGCGATCGCGGTGCCGCGGATCAGGGGACAGATCACCTATCATTCGTTCATCCTGGTGCCCTCGACGTCCGCTGCTGCGTCCTTGATTGACCTGCGCGGGCGACGATTCGGGTCGGCGGACCTGCTCTCCAACTCCGGTTGGCTCTATCCGGCCGTCTGGCTGCTGGAGAAGAACGAGAACGTGGACCGCTTCTTCGGCGAGCACGTCATTACCGGCAGCCACGACCGTTCGGTGGAGGCGGTGGCGCATCGGCGGATCGATGGAGCGGCGGTGGACAGTCTCGTCTACGAGGAGATGGTCGCCAAGGACCCTTCGCTTGCCGAGAAGGTCAGGAACATCCAGACGTCCCCGCCTTTTGGGATGCCGCCGCTGGTGGTGCATCCGCAGATCGACCCCACCTTGCGTGAGTCACTGGTCGCGGTGCTGCTGAAGATCCACGAAGACCCGGAGGGGGCGCAGATCCTCACGAGCCTGGGCATCGAGCGGTTCGTGGCGCCCGAACGGGAACTCTATGAGGGCGTTCGGGAGAACGTGACGAAATGGGAGGCGCGCAAACCTTGAGCCCGCGCGCCTCGTTCTCCTCGCGCGTTCGCTGGTGGCTGCTCTCGATACCCATCTCGGTGAAGGTCCTGGGCATCGGAATCCTGGTCGCGGCGATCTTCGGGACCATCACCCTCTTCTCCACCACCCGCGCGATGTCGCAGAGCCTCTACCGTTTCCTCGAAGATCGAACGCGGGACAGTTCCGCGTGGCTCGCGGTCTCGATGGAGCGCCCCATGACCACGGGCGATCTGGCCACCGTTCAGCGCAAGATCACACAGGTGGCCGATGCGTCGGTCGACGTGCGCTACATCATCGTCCGGGACCGTGCGGGGCAGATCCTGGCGCACACCTTCACGCGTGCGGTTCCTGAAGATCTGGCGCGCTGGGACGGCACGATCCCGGCGCAGGGCGAATTGCAGGTTCTCGACAGCCGGGAGGGGCTGATCTTTCACGCGCGCCAGCCGATCCTGGACGGTCACGCGGGCGTGCTGGAACTGGGCGTGACGGATCGGCGCGTGGTGGGCGAGGTATCCGCGATCGCGCGTTCGGTGCTGATGGCGCTCTTCTTCAGCGTGCTGCTGGGCATGGCGCTGGGTCTGCTGCTCACCCACCTGTTGACCCAACCCGTCCACAGTCTGGTGCAAACCACGCATCGGTTGAGCAAAGGGGATTTTACCGGTCGTGCGCGAGTCTTCTCGGATGACGAAATCGGCGAACTGGCCAGTGCCTTCAACCGCATGGCTGAGACGCTGCAGGCCTTCCGCGAACAGGTGGAGGAAAAGGAACGCGCGCGTCTGCGACTGGTCGATGGCGTGGTGCAGGCGCAGGAAGAGGAACGCAAGAGCATCGCCCGCGAACTGCACGACCATCTCGGACAGTCGCTGACCGGTCTGTTGCTGACCATTCAGTCGCGCGTCTCCGCAGAGCAGATGCCTGCCGGGGTTCGAGACGAGATTGTGGCGCAGATTCGCCGGTTGAGCGGCGAGATGCACCAGCTCGCCTGGGGCCTGCGACCGCCCACCCTGGACGACTACGGCCTCGATTCCGTACTCTCGTCCTACGTGGAGAGCATCGCGAAACCGTCGGGGTTGAAGCTGGATTACCAGTATACGCATCCCGAGCTGCGCGAGCGCCTGCCGGCCCGCGTGGAGGTGACCTTGTATCGTGTGGCGCAGGAAGCGCTCACGAACACCATTCGCCACGCGCAGGCCACACACGTCAGCGTCGTCGTGCTTCACCGTCAGCAGGACGTGACGCTGATCGTGGAAGACGACGGGCAGGGCTTCGATCCCGAACGGGTTTCGCCCGACCGCCTGGGACTGACCGGCATGCGCGAACGGGTCGCCTTGCTTGGGGGCGTCTGTACCATAGAATCCAAATCTGGAAACGGAGCCACCGTGTGGGTCCGGATTCCCGTGCCGCG
>CAYSBP010000433.1:0-2824 GCA_964429255.1 uncultured Planctomycetia bacterium | reverse complement strand
GTCGTTGCGGAACCGCCCCGACAGCGGGAAGATAGCGACATCGTATCCGCGCATATTAGGCAGTGCGTCAAACTGCAGCGCCGAACTGTCGTCCTGCCGGAAGGGCGCGGTGCGCACGGCGCGCGCACCGAACCGGCCGGTGCGATCGAACGAAAACGGCTCCCAGTTCACCAGGTTGTCGAGGTCCGTTGGCAATATCCACACGCCGACGTGCACGAATTCCTTGTAGGCGTAGTGTTGGCCGAAGGCGCATATCTCCGGCCAGTCGGCGGGGAGATCAGTCGCGCCCGTGCTGTGCGACCCCTTGAATCTGAAGCCATACTGATCGTCAGAGACGGTCCCAGGCCATTCCTGTCTACAGCCCAGGATGCTCAGGCCGCGGATGCCCCAGTACGACGCGCCATTGTCCAGTTCCGGCAAAGGCGGCACAACGTCCGGTGCCAGTCCGGCGGCCGGCGCGCATACACCGTCCGCCCAGGCATCCTCCGCGCGCGCCACCTCGCGCGGGCCGCGGCAGGCCTTCTCGTACTCCAGATCGGTAATCGGTCGCAGCCCCGTCCAGGCGGTGACGGCAAGGATATCGGCCCAAATGACGTAGCTCCGCGGCAAGTCGGGTTGTTCCGCCACAAACAGTTTCCTGAACTCATCGAACTTGATGGTCTGGCGGCCAAAGCCGTATGCAAGGTAGCTGGACTTGCCGAATTCCGGCCTATACTTGGGCACGACGCCCCCGAAGTTGAGATACGCCGCGTAGAGGCCCTGGTTGATCCCATGCTTCATGCAATAGAATGCGTTGACGCCATTCGGCCACGACGCGTGCGCCGGTGCGTTGGTCGCGACACGGCAGCCATCCGGCGCCGTGGCGTCCGGATTCCGGATGGTCGCGAACGTCGTCTTCCACGGCGTCTTCGAGCGAAACAAGCCCGCCGGAACATAGACCATGCCGATGGCCTGAACGCTGACATCGGCGGGCGCGGCGGCCCCTGTCCACCGTAACTTGATCCCCTTGAAATCCACCGGCCCCTGCCCCGCCGCCGCTCGATACAGGAACACGCCAACCCCGCGCGATCCGTCATCCGTCAATCCGACGTCCAGGACGGCACCCGCAGGCACCTGGTGGCTGGCGGACTGCGCGTCGAGCATCGCGTGTCGCCAGGATGCCTGCGCAACGCTGCCCGTACCGGATCCCTTCGTCTGAAGCTTCACGAATACCCACGCCGCGTCCCAGCTTTCGAGCGGCAGCGGCTTGCCGGTGACGTTCTTCTCCGCTGGCTCCGTCCACTTCGCGCGCCACGAGTTCTTCCACGCCAGATCGAACGAGACCGCGCCAGACTCCTTGCCGTCCGCCTCCCACTTGACGTTCGAAACCGTAATGGCGTCCGGCGACGGAGCGGCAGCCGGAACCGGTGCGGGGGACTTCGCTGCCGGTTTGGCAACAGGTTTGGCCGGAAGACGAACCGCCCCAGGCGCCGAGGTCACCAGCCGACAGGTTCGTGATCCGAACCGGCCGCCGCCATATACCACGTTGACCCACGCGCGATGGGCCGGCCCGCGAGCGCCCATCACCATCGGCCAGTCTTCAGGACCACGAAACCCCGCCAGATGGCGCGCCAGCGAACCGCCGGGTTTTCCGGCCGGCGACGAGCCGTCGCCGTGCGTGCCAAGGAATTCCCTGTGGATAAGCGGAACGGCATCCGCGCCCATTTCAAGGGCCCCCCAGTACGTGGCGCCGGCGGAAACCCGATCGCTGGCGGGCGTGGCGAAACAGCCGGCGCGGACGACGAGAATCGGCGAGCCATACCCGCCGCCGTAGTTGCCCTTGCGGAAGCGCTCCGTGGGCAGACCGACGTCCACCAGATCCTTCCCCGTATCGGCAAACTCCGCATGGGTTGAACCCCAAGTCGCCTCGTATGGCACAGGATTGAGCGGCCCGCGACACGCCTTTTCGAATTCCAGTTCGGACAGCGGCCGCAGTCCGGCCCAGACAGCATAGGCGCGTATGTCATCCAGGCTGAAGCCGCAGCAGTTCCGGAACGGGAGCCGGGCCGTATAGACCGGCGGCACCTTTCTCTGCTGACGCGCCAGTTCCGCCGCTGACGGCTTACCCAGATCGCCAAGCAGATCCTCCGTTGGCTCCTCCGTTTCGGCGCCGATTTCCGGAGCCTTTGGCTCCAACCCACGCCCTGGCAGAGCCGCTCCGCAGCCGTTGGTCAGACTCTCGCGACTGAGCGTAATCGTAAGCCCGCCCTTTTCACGGATCACCAGCGGTTTGAGCGCTGGGTTCAGCTCGATCGAGTACTCGGAAGATCCCACCGGACAGTCGATGCCGAACTCATCTGAAAGGAAGGCGCGCCCGGCCGCCACGTCCGGAGGCAGCGCGTTGAGATACTCCACGTACTGCCCTTGCGTGAGGTGGTACTTCATGCAGTAGAACGGTTCGTAGCCGGTCGGATAGCCATCGCCCAACACGCCCGGCGAGCCCAGGCTGCTCAGGCCGCCACCTACCTCCGGATACGTGAGCGTGCTCCAGAGTTCACCGGCGGTCCGCCCGATTCGCCGTGCCCGGCTGCCTTCTGCGGCGGGGCCGCTCCACTCCTCATCCACGAGGAACGGGATTACCGGCCCGCCGCGCCACGAACCGTCGCACAGGCTGCCGCCCTCATCGCCCGCAACTGAATCGCACGACGTCATGGGAAAGGTCGGCCCATCCCCGAACTTCGTGAAGGCGCTCTTGCTGCCCGATCCGACCTTGAACGGCCCGCGCGGCACATAGACCATGGGGAGCGCAAACACTCGCACGCCCGCCTTCGCCGGATCGACCTTG
>CAYSBP010000432.1:0-2831 GCA_964429255.1 uncultured Planctomycetia bacterium | reverse complement strand
GCCCGGAGGCGGGCGTCGGCATCGGGACGGGGCGAGCGGCGAAGCCGCGAGGATGCCGGGCGCGGTGATGAAGACTTGCTGAATCTTGTCGTAGAGATCAAGGGGTATCGTGGCGAGGACGCGAAGGACAAGAAGAACACGATGGAAGCCTACTGGATTCCCGGCGTGAGCAACCACGGCACCTATGGACGATGGGCCTTCGCCGAGTTCACCGACGTTTACGAGATCCAGTCCGACTTTGAAGAACGGGTCGAATCCGAGTTCAACAAGATGATCGCGGGGGCGATTGAGAAGGAAGGTACCGCGAATGGACGCTAATGGACGCGAATTTCAGGGGTTGACGCGGCTATACAAGACTGCGTATAGTCTCAGCACATCCCCCCCGTGGGTTTCGACCCCGGGGCGCAAGGTCGCGCCTTTTGGTGCGGCCTTTGCATTTTCGGGGGCAAGGCACCATGAGTGATAGGCCACCGATCAAGACCATCTTCTACATTGACGGGTTCAACTTCTACTATAGCGCCGTCAAAGGAACACCCCTGCGCTGGCTTGATTTCAGTGCTCTCTTTCGCCGGGTCTTTCCGAAGAACGAGATCACACTGATCAAGTACTTCACCGCGGAAGTGGATGCACTCCCCGGCGATCCCGACCAACCTATTCGCCAACAGGTTTACTGGCGGGCGCTCAGAACGCTACCCAACTTCGATCTCCATCTCGGCCACTTTCGTACCCGCTGCAAGCGTGCAAAGGTCGTTTCGCCGCCGCCGAACACCATCGAAGTCTACAAGACAGAAGAGAAGGGATCGGACGTGAACCTTGCAGCCCATCTGTTGATGGACGCTTTCAAAGGGAGGTTTGACTGTGCGATAGTCGTGTCCGGCGATTCTGACCTCGTGACACCCATTCGCATGGTGCGAGACGAACTCAAATTGCCTGTTGGGGTGCTGAATCCACAGCTGCTTTCCGGCCCCCACAAGCGGAAGGAACGGAAGAGTGCCGGCTTGAAACGCGCGGCAACGTTCTACAAGAAGGGCATAAGGTGGAAACAACTTGAGGACTCCCAGTTCCCCGACCAGATCGAGGACGACCACGGGAGCATTCATCGTCCCCCCAGTTGGAAATGAAGGACATAACATAGTATGGCAGCGAAGCGGAAACCAAAGGCAAAGAAGAAGGTCACGACGCTGACACACGAAGACGCGTCGCGGAAGAACATCCCGACCGTCGAATATGAAGCCATGATGGCCGAGGGCGACAAGACTCCCGTCCAGGTGGCCTACGAACGTCGCAACCGCGATCTTGACCCGCAGTTTGTCTGGCGCGGCAAGGATGAGAAGGACTGGTCCGACCTCGTCGTGCAGGCATCCCCCCTCTACATCCAGGAGAAGGTTCATCCCAAGGTGCTGATCGACGACCTTCGCCGGCTTACCGAAGCCGACGACCAGGCCGCCGACAACCAGATGGATCTTTTCGCCGACTTCAACGGCCTGCCCTTCTTTCGCTTTCTTTTCCCAACCGGAGGGCCCGACCGCATCGAGCTCTGCCTGCGCATCCCTCCCTGGCTATTTCCTTGTTTCTCCCGGTGTGCTGGAGTACAAGTCGGTGCAGGTTGGCCCGCCTGATATCTGAGCTGAGAGGCGAGAGATGAACCAAGAACAACGCTGGCTTTCGGTACCTGAGATTGCCGAGCATATCGGGATCAAACAGGAGACCGTCTACACGTGGATTGCTCAGAAGGCGTTGCCTGCCCACAAGGTCGGGCGACTCTGGAAGTTCAACCGGGTCGAAGTAGACGCGTGGGTCCGAAGCGGACAGGCAGCGGCGACAGGTCGCCGCCGTAAGACAGGAAAGAAGAAGCGTTCATGACGCGAAGCAACCGAGGGATGCAACGTGCCGACAATTGACAGACAAGATTCGGTTCTGAACATCCTTCAGAACCTGCGCGACCTGGACGGACTGAAACGGCTCTTCTGGGAGGAACTCAACTACGAGCGCGAGAACCGTCCCCTCAGCCCGCGCCAGTGGCCGGAGTCCGCCAGGGAACCGCTTGCGGAAGACCCGATCCTGTTTGCCAGCGGCGGCGAAGACAACGCCTTTCACGTTGTCTACTGCCGCCTTGAAAGCGACATCCTGCTTCGCGGCCTTGAGCGCCCGATAGTCAACCGCCTCACACGCGAGCACCCCTACGCCCTTTTCGTGTTCTCCAACAAAGCCCATACCCACTGGCACTTCCTGAACGTCAAATACGACGAGGACGTCGAGAAACGTCGATTACTCCGTCGTATCACGGTACGCCCCGGCGAAGGACTCCGCACTGCCACGGAACGTATGCAGATGCTCGACTTGGAGCGGATTGGAGGGACGCGCTCCGTCGCGTCCGTTTCCCCCTTGGAAATTCAGTCAGCCCACGACGATGCGTTCGACGTGGACAAGGTCACCAAGGCTTTCTACCGCGAAATCGCGAACTGGTACTTCTGGGCTCTCAAAAACGTCACGTTCCCGAAGGACGCGCCGAAAGAGAGGGATGGCCACGACCATATCAGCGTCATCCGGCTCATTACTCGCTTGATCTTCTGTTGGTTCATCCGCGAGAAGGGTCTCATCCCCGACATGCTGTTCGACGAACCGAAGCTCGCCGGGATGCTGGAAGGCTTCGCGCCCGGCAAGACGAGGAACAAGGATTCGGTCTTCTATCGCGCGATCCTACAGAACCTGTTCTTTGCCACGCTCAACACCGAGATGGACCGGCGCGGCTGGCGGCGCGCCGACCAGAACTTCATGGCGCACAGCCTCTACCGGCATAGGGAGTGCTTCCGCGATCCGAAGGCCGGTCT
>CAYSBP010000431.1:0-2835 GCA_964429255.1 uncultured Planctomycetia bacterium | reverse complement strand
GCGCTTGGCAGTCCGCCGTGACAGGCAAGCCCGGCGGCTGCAAACGCCAGTTAGGCAGACACCCCTTCATCTACCTATAGCGAGCCTTGAGGAGCCCCCAACTGATGCGCTCCACGGGTGATACGTCACAACCAACGCCCCAAGCACCGATTGGAGTAGGCCCTCCGCACTCCGGGATGAGACATGGTGACGTCGCCTTGAGTGTGAGAGGCGCTCCCGGATTCGAGTCAAGGCAGAACATGGGATTCGCACGGATGTTGTGTGCCGTACCCTGCTGGCCTGCCAGGCACCCTGACCAGTCAGTTCCCGTCGAGTTTCCGAATACGTCGCAGCACTCCGCGAGCACAACTCCTCCATCAACACAATGCACAGTGTTCTCCCCTGTGCAGAAGGCCACGATAGATGATGTCAGATGAATCTCCACATCGAGCCGGGAGTAGATCGCGGCACCGTCCTGCCCCGCAGTGTTCGCATACATCGTGCAGTGATCGATATCGACCGTGGACCAGTTCCTGCAGACCAGAGCGCCGCCATTCCTGCCAGCCGAGTTGCCTGAGAAAGTGCAGCCGGTGATGACTGCTTGGCACTCCGCGAGATAGAGCGCACCACAGTCCAGCCGCGTGCTGTTGTCCCTGAACTCGCAGTCGATGAATGTGTTCTCGTCGGCTCCGCCCGACCCGGTCCCCAACAGAGCAACTGCCCCGATGTTGTCGGCGCTGGAGTTTCCGACGAACGTGCACTCGAGGAACGTGGCATTGTCAACGCTACCGCCGTGGACGGCGCCCCAGAGGTCGGCTGAGTTCCCCACGAAGGAGCAACGCGTCAGCTGTGAAGCGAATCCAGCGTGCCCATAGAAGGAGAGGGCACCGGCGCCGGCGCCGGCCGAGTTGTCCACGAATTCGCAGTCGCTCACGGGCGGAGTTGACCAAGACAGGGAAAGAGCGCCCGCCCAACTCAGTGCTACATTCTCACGGAAGACACAGCCAGTGACCTCACCGCTGCACACATGGAACCCGGCGGCACCGCCGACCGCCGCTTCGTTGCGCTCGAAAACGCAATTCAACAGATCGAGTTCGCACTCCGTCGCGTAGAGGCCACCGCCCGTGGCGGACGGCCAACCCGGCAGTATGCAGTTGCCCTCGAAGAGGCAGCCATCGAGCTGTGCATAGCCACCCCACACACACACGGCCCCGCCATACATGTCGGCCTCGTTCGCTCGGAAGGCACAGCCAACGAAGGTGAGAGCTGCGCCGTCCCGTCCGATAACGGCACCACCCCACTCTGCGCGGTTCGCAACGAACTCGCAAGCCTCGACGCGGGATGATGAAGCGCTACAGAACATGGCCCCACCCTTGTACTCCCCTGCGTCACCCCCGGTCAGAGTGAACCCGCGGATGGAGACGTCGTCTCCAACGGCCTCCAGTACAAGCACCCGGCCCAACCCCAGTGCGTCGATTACGGCGCAGTCCGCGGTACCTGTCACGCTCGTCAGGTGTACTTCGGGCCCCAGTCTGATGTCATGTTCGTAGTAAACGCCTGAAGCAACACAGACAGTATCGCCCTGTGCCGCAGCATCTATTCCAGCCTGAATCGTCGGCTCGTCCATGGGAACGTGAATCGTTCCGGCGACCGCAGACGATGCCATGAACGCCACGAGGAGCCAGACTGAGGCGAAGCCTCCTGAGTGTCGACGACTGCACTGCATGGAACCCAGCACCTCCAAGCTTGTGTGTCTGGCTAACGAATCGCGTTTCAGCCGCGGGCGCCAGCTTGGCGCGGCGGGTGCTGCGGCGAAGCCGCGCTAGCAGGCCGCCGTGACAGGCAAGCCCGGCGGCTGCAAACGCCAGTTAGGTGGCAGCCGAAGTAGCGGCAGAAGCCGCCTACTCGAACGCAAACAGCTCGCCTATCTCAGTAGGCGTCAACGCGCGGCTGAACAGCGCGACTTGGTCAATCGCCCCCTTGTAATCATCAGTGTGGAACGATCCGCCGATGCGCAGATCCTCGTCGCTGGTAGCTAGCACCACTGACCTCGTGCTGCTATCAACCACTGCCCCATTCAGGTAGTACCTGCTCTTCCCGGTGGAATCCTCGAACGTGAAAGCGATGTGGGACCATGCACCAGTCCCCATGGGAACGATGTTCGGCGTAATGTCTGCGTCGTAGTCGATATACGAGATCATGTAGACAGTATCTGGATCTGCTATCGCTCCGTAGATGCCGAAGGAATAGGCCTCGGTGTACTTCTTGTCGATGACCGCGGCATACGCTCGGTCGGAAGCCTCGGGTCTCACCCAAGCAGCAAGCGTTATGCCACCGGTGATATCGAGCGCTGGGTCGTCGGGCACGACCACCTTGTCCGAGGTATTCATGTACACGGCCGAGTTGGCAGAACCATGGCGGTCAGACACGTACGTCAGCGCACGGTTGGCCGTGCCGTCATGGGAGTCCGACACCTCGTTGGTGAGGTCTCCGTCGAACTCGTAGTAGACAACGAGGCCGCTGATATCCGGATACGTCAGATCCTCGGTCTCGTCAGGAGCGGTGACGCTACTGCTGCAGCCTGCGAGCAACAGCAGCAAGAGCAGCAGTCCGGATGCTAACTTGTTCATTGCAGCCTCCCATGTCAGAGTACGATAGCGCACCTGCTCGGGACTCCTCGACGCTCCCAGACGTCTGCGTTGCTCCAACGCCACACGATCGGGCTGCCACCTAACGAATCGCGTTTCAGCCGCGGGCGCTAGACTGGCGCGGCGGCTGCAAACGCCTGTTAGGCCGCACTACGACTTCCGAGCGGTTCGGCTTCGGCAGGCCAGTCTCAAGTCTCCGACGCCGGCA
>CAYSBP010000430.1:0-2858 GCA_964429255.1 uncultured Planctomycetia bacterium | reverse complement strand
CTAGCAGGTTTATCGGAGATCGAACCCGAGCAAGGAGACGCGCCTCATGGCGAAGAAGGATCCGACCCACGGCCTAGACACCCTCGCGCTGCACGCTGGACAAGTCCCTGACCCGACCACCGGCTCTCGGGCCGTGCCCATCTATCAGACCACCAGCTATGTCTTTCGGGACGCCGAGCACGCGGCGAACCTCTTCGCGCTCAAGGAGTTCGGGAACATCTACACCCGCCTGATGAATCCGACCACCGATGTGCTGGAGAAGCGCCTCGCCGCCCTACACAGTGCCCGAGGGGCCGTTGCCACGGCCAGCGGCCAGTCGGCGATCTTCTACACCATCGCCAATGTCTGCAGTTCCGGGGAGAACTTCGTTACCGGCAGCAATCTGTACGGCGGCACCGTAACGCTCTTCAACTTTCCGCTGAAACGCTTCGGCATCCAGGCGCGGTTCGTCGACTCGTCGGATGCGAAAGCGGTCGCGCGAGCCATCGACGCGAAGACGCGGCTGGTCTTCACTGAATCGATCGGCAACCCGAGGGGCAATGTGGATGACTTCGAGGCGCTGGCCAAGGTCGCGCACAAGCACAAGCTGCCGCTGGTCGTGGACAACACCGTCAGCCCGCCGCCCGTCTTCAATCCGCTCGAACACGGCGCGGATCTCGTCGTCTATTCTCTGACCAAGATGATCGGCGGCCACGGCACGACGATGGGCGGCGCGGTGATCGAGAAGGGCGACTTCAATTGGGCGAACGGGCATTTCCCCGAGATTGACGGGCCGGACGAGGCTTACCACGGGGTGAACTTCTGGGCGGCCTTCGGCGATCACCCCAAGGCCGTCGCGCCGGGCAACGCCTTCACGCTGAAGATCCGCTGCGGCCTGCTGCGCGACATCGGCGCGTGCCTCTCGCCCTTCAATAGCTTCCAGTTGCTGCAGGGCGTTGAGACCCTGCCACTGCGCGCGCGGGCGCACTGTGCGAATGCGAAAAAAGTGGCCGACTATCTGACCCGACATCCCGCCGTTTCGTGGGTGAACTTCGCCGGTCTGCCCAACCACCCTGATCATGTTCGCGCGAAGAAGTACTTCCCGCTGGGCCCGGGAGCGATCTTCGGCTTCGGCGTGAAGGGCGGCTTGGCCGCGGCCAGGACGTTTATCGGCTCGGTGAAGCTCTGCTCGCACCTCGCCAACGTGCTGGACGCGAAGACGCTGGTGATCCACCCGGCAAGCACCACGCATCAGCAGAATTCACCTGCGGAGCAGCTGCGCGCTGGTGTGACGCCCGACTTCGTCCGTATCTCGGTCGGTCTGGAGGATGTGCAAGACATCATCGCGGATCTGGATCAGGCGCTGAGAGCGTCGCAGTAGTTACCGCGCGCCCATCAGTGCCCAGACAAGGACCGTGGTGGCCGCGAGAAAGAGCACGCCCGTAACGATGGCCAGGATCACCAGGCGCTGACGCTCCTGTTCGGCCACCGGATCCAGGATCAGCTTGGCGTCGGGGTCGCTCGCGGACAGCTTGCTGGCGACAGACCTCGCCGGGCGCAGGTTTGGATTGCTCTGCGTTATGCTAATGATCTTGCTGGTGACCTCCTCCTCGAAGCCCTCGTCAGGCTCCACCTTCACCAACGCCTGTCGAACCATCCTGATGGAGTCGTTGGTCGTCTCCACCTGACGGCGCAATTTGGGATCGGTTTTGAGACGGGCTTCGAACCGGGCGTGCTCGGCAACGGGCATACGTCCTTCGAGGTACTCCTCGATCTGAATGTCTAAGTCTTTATTAGGCATATAGTTACCGCATTATGATGCGGTATCCCCTGGCTCGCCTGGGTGACCACAGAACGCACTTCCCCCTGTATGACGGGGCATCGGGATTCTTAATGCAAGGAAGCGGCGGAGTTTGCCTTACGTAGCGCGGACGTTCCCGTCCGTGTCCCACTTCCATCCGCAGTCCAAGACGCGACGTCGGCCCTACTTGTCCGGCTCCACGAATCTCGCGAGTCGTTCGCGGAGCAGTTTGTGTGCGCGACTGAGGCGGCTGGTGATGGTCCCCAGCGAGACGCCCAGGCGCTCCGCGATCTCCTCGCAGCTCTGTCCCTCGACATGCCGAAGCAGCAGGGTTGCGCGGTACTCGTCACCGAGCGCATCGATGGCGCCGAGGATGCGGTCGCGCATCTCCTCCTGCGCGATCTTGTCCACGGCGCTTCGTTCCCGGCGGTTCCGGATCAGGATCTGGCCCTGGCTGTCCTTTTCACTGTGGATCTCCAGCGAGACCGTGCGCGATTTGCTGCGCAGGTGGTCGATGCAGACGTTGTGCGCGATGGAGAGGAGCCAGGCCGAGAACGCGGCGGGGTTTTTCAGGTGGTCGAGGGCGACGAAAGCGCGGACGAAGGTTTCCTGCGCGAGGTCTTCCGCCAGTTCGCGCTGGTTGACGCGGCTGAAGGCGTAGGTGGTGACGAGGCTCTTATAGCGGCGCACGAGTTCGGTGTAGCGTTCGTGGGTGCCGGCCAGGACGGCCGCGACCAGTTCCGCGTCCGGGATGCCCGAATCGCCACGCGTGGTGTCGCCGGTCGCCAACGTGAAGCTCCTCGTGGCCCGGGTGCGTGGGAAGAACACCCGCGCAGTCCGGCTGTCAGACTCGATCGCGCCTGAGTATGTCGCCATATAGCGGAAGCGTCAAGGCGTTGGCGGAAGAAGGGGGCTGCCGGGGATGCGTAGCCGGTTTCGTCGGAACGCAAGCGTTCATTTCCCCTCTTCGAGGCTTCTTATTATCCTATCTTCGATGAAGCCCTGAATGACTCCCCCTCCGGTCCGGAGGGGGTTGGGGGGCATAAGCGCTAACCTAAGGTGGCGTGGTCTAGTCGGG
>CAYSBP010000429.1:0-2860 GCA_964429255.1 uncultured Planctomycetia bacterium | reverse complement strand
AGGTGCGACCTATGTGCGTATCCGTGGCTCCTCGGCTGCAGTCCACGGACAGCGCCTACAACCGCGCTGTCCATGGCACCAAGTATCCTGGCATTCACGCCGCACCGGTCGTGCACCACGCACCCGGCGGCGCCTTCAACGCCAGTTGCATTTCGCTCCTCCAGCGTGTTTAATGCGTTTTCTATCGGCATTGCCGATGTCTTCGCGACGAACGAACAAGGAGTTCGTGCATGGCTGGCGGGTCAAATCCGGCGTCTCCAACCGTTGGCGGACCGTCCACGGAGGAATCATGGGAACTCCTCGATATCCTGGCGATTCTCAGGGCTCGATGGCGCATCATCTCGGCCATCCTGGTTCTTGCGGTAATCGCGGGGGGCATCATCACCTTTCGCGCCCCTAAACTGTACCCGGCCAAAGCCACGCTGATCATCCAAAGCGATACCAGTCGCATGATCAGTGCCCAGGACCCGTTGGGTGCCGGATCCATGTATGCCGACCAGTTCTTCCAGACGCAGTATCGGCGCATCGTCAGCCAATCCGTCCTCCAGCGCGCCATCGAAGCGGTCAAGATGACCGAATGGCCCGAATTCCAGGAGGAGCCGAACCTGTGCGCAACCCTGGTTGAGGAAATCCAGCTCAAACCCATCCGCGGCAGTCGCATGGTCGAGGTGCTTTACGAAGGTCCCGTCCCCGAGAACTCGGCGCGGCTGGTAAATGCCTTGATCGACAGTTTCGAGACCGAGTTCCGCGAGACACGACGTAAGGAGGCGCAGACCGGCCTCTCAAGCCTGGGCGGCAGTCTGGCAGAGATCGAAGAGGCGGTGAGCGCGCGCGAGGAAGTGCTGCGCCAGTACATGAAGGACAACAACGTCATCACCACCGACCCCAACTTCACCGTGCCGTACGTCCAGCTGCAGGAGATATCCCGAAGCGAGACCACCCTCTTGCAGCAGGTCTTCGTGCTGGACGCCCAGGTGACCCAGATGCAGAAGGCCGGCGAGGATCTCCAGTCGCTCCTGGGGATGGAAGGCGTGGCCGATCAGCAGCGGCTGTTGATCTTCGACCAGAGCCTCAATGCGTTGCTGGTCGAGCGCGACAGCCGCCTGCGCACCTTCGGCCCCAGCAGTCCGGAGATCACAAGCATGGATCGACAGATCGAATCGGTCCGTCAGAACCAGCGCCTGGTGGCCCAACAGCTCACGGCCAGCGTCATGGCGCGGCGCGAAGGCCTCAAGCTGGCCCTGGCGGAGACGCGGAAGAAGAAGGCCGAGTTGGAAGTGGAGGTCCAGGCCATCAACCAGCGTTTCATCGAGGTGGAGCGCTTGCGTTCGAACCTGCGCCAGGCCCAGGACCGTTACCAGGAAGTCATGGCCGACCAGGCTCGCGGACAGATCTTCGGTCAGATGGACGTCAACCCCATACTGGTCGTCGAGCGCCCCACGGTGGCCTTAATTCCCAGCAAGCCGCGCAAAGCGCTGAACATGGCCATGGCCCTGATGCTGGGCTTGGTCTTCGGCGTCGGCCTGGCCTTCACGCTGGAGATGCTGGACGACTCGGTGCGCAGCACGGAGGACTTGGAGAAACTGAGCGGCCTGCATGCATTGGGGGTCGTACCGGAGATGCGCGAGGTACGGGACGACGAGGGACGGATGCAGCTTGTCCTCAAGCATCCGCACGCCCTGGCCTCTGAGGCCATACGCCGAACCTGCGCCCTGCTGGACATCAGCTACCCGCCGGAGGCCCAGCGGGCCCGCGTCTTCCTGGTTTCGAGCGCGCAGGCCGGCGAAGGCAAGACCACCTTGGCGGCCAATCTGGCCTTGGCCATGGCCCAGAACAACCGCCGCGTCCTGTGGGTCGACGCGGACATGCGCCATCCGACGAATGTGGCGTTGATGGGCCTGCCGGTGGAGAGTGCGGGGTTGGCGGAGTACCTGGCCGGCCAGGCGGCGCTCGAATCGTTGATTCAGCGCGGTCGGCTCCCGACGCTCGACCTCCTTCCCAGCGGCCACGCGACCAGGAACGCCGGCGAGTTGATCACGCACGCACGCCTCAAGGAATTCGTCGAGTGGGCGCGCGCGCGCTATGCCGTCATCGTGCTGGACACGCCGCCGGTCCTGCTGGTTTCCGACGCCTTGGTCCTGAGCCCGCTTGCGGACATCGGCGTGGTCGTGATCAGCGGCGCCAAGACGCGCCGGAGCCTGGTCCGTCACGCCGCGCAGGCGCTGCGGCAGGGCGGACTGCAGTTGGCCGGCGCGATGCTCAACGACCCCAAGGGACGTCTCAGGCGTGTGGCCAGCGGCTATGGATACGGGTATGGCTACGGTTATGGCGGGCGGGATCACCGGACCAACAAACGGGCGGCCGTGGCGCAGCCGGAGTCAAGCGACGTGTAGCCCTGTCGCGCACGCCTCTGGCTTGCGCATTTCTTCTGTGTTGGTGCCATGGACAGCGCGGCCGTCTGCGTTGTCCGTGTTGGTCCTTCGGGACTCCACGGGGACGGAGTATGGGCGCATGAAAACGGTTTCTGCCCCCATTTATCCCTTTGTGTTATGAACTCCGGCCGATCGGCCGGACGTGACGGGGACGGAGTATGGGCGGGGGAAGGCAAAGGAAATGTTGAATGTTGAACGTTGAAGGTCGAATGCTGAATGTTGAATGCTGACAAAACCAGTGACTGTCCCCAGATTGTCGCGAGTCATCGGGCTCGAAGAGCAAACAAACCCAGACCTTAAGCAGGAACAGGCACCGCCTCCTGCGTGCCCTGATGGCCTGTAATCCGTTGGAGGACTCCGTCAGTTCACGAGCGTCCGAGAAGAGTGAGGGCCATGAGCAGATTCACGTGCAGCCAAGCGCACCCTCG
>CAYSBP010000428.1:263-2867 GCA_964429255.1 uncultured Planctomycetia bacterium | reverse complement strand
GGTCGGGCGCCATGGCCAGGGCCGCCTCGCGCCAGGCGAAGTGTTGCGCACGAACGATCTCGCAAAGTACCTTGAACCGCTTCTCGATGGGTACGTCCATGATTCTACCTTCCCTCTTTCATCGCGCTCCGTGACGCCGGAGCCTGCGCACCGGACGACGCGCTCACAATCTCCTCGGCGAAGATCCACGACGGACCGGTGGTCTATCTCGTGAAGCTGTACGCCTCATGAACCTCCGAACGGCCATAATATCTCGGAAGCTCGAAGATCACACTGTCCGTCGGGCAGACCTCGGCGCAGATACCGCATTCCTCACAAGCCATCTGGAGGTAGGCGGCCTTTCCGTTGATCAAACCCATGATCTGGGCCGGACACCGCTTCACGCATACGCCGCAACCGTTGCACCTGAATATGTTGATGACTGGAAACATTCTCAAAATCCTGTCGATGATGTCTTAGAACAAGTTCTATTCTGCTGTAGCGTCCGAATCCCGAAGGTCCCCGAAGATTCCCGGCTGTCGGACGCTTGCGAGATCACTGGAAGCGCTCTAGCCCCAAAACAAGCGTAACATAATGCCTTCTTGGGCTTCGGTTGGGCGCCAAGTAGGCGGGCGCAACCACCTCTGACCGACCTGCCCTCGGGTCGGGGGTGGTCACTCGGTTGTGTTTTGGTCATCCGCGGCCCTCACTTTCTTCTGGTTTTCGCCGGGCTTTCTTCCGGCTGGTGGCCCACGCGAACCGGGACGTCCTGATCCCGGTGTCACAGTGTGGCACTCAACATCGCAGCGGGTGCGACCATGTTGACGTAGTGGGCAAGGCATCCACGCCGCGCAGAAACACAGGCTGCCACGGGTTCCACGCCAACAGACGATACACCAAGCGGCCACCCGTTCGCACCACCTGACAGGGCACCCGAATGAACGCATTCACAAATCGTTTGAACCCCATACGCAGCACCGTCGCCTTCTCCTTCCGGTGCTTCTGTTTCCATCGGCCCCGCGCCGGCAGGAGCAACGCGAACCACGCCTTCAGCGTCCACGCCAGAGAGGCCATCACCATGTACGCCCAGTTGCTCACCAGATGGTCCACCGGAACCTCAATCGCGTGGACGCCGCTCTTAAGCTGCTTGATCAAGTTCTCCTGATCGCAGCGATCGTTGGCCGACCGCACAATGCCTGACGCCGTCTTCGTGCGGATGTTCGTGATGTAAAACAGATAGCGAACATCATCGAACAAGGCCGACTCGCCACGCTCGACCGTCAGGTTCTTGCGAACCACGACGATCCGATAGCTGCGACGGCAATGGCCGGGCGCGTAGTCGAACTCGGCCACTTCCTCCGACTGCAAACGAATGTTCTCGAACTCACGCTCCTTAACAATCGCCTCCTTGACGTTCGCCGGCTTCTGCCGAGGTGCGGTCTTGACCGTGCACTTCGCATCCCGGCGAAGAGGCTTCCAGCCCTTGTTTTCCAGGCTATCCGCAATGTTCACCAACTTCGGCATCGCATCGATCCCGAAGATGAATCGAACCCCCGCGCCGTGCCAGCCGTCCAGATAGGCCGTCTGCGAGAAGTCTGTGTCGCCCCGCAAGAGAACACGCTTGAACCCCGCCCGCTTGCACAACGCGATGGCTTGGTCCAAGCGGGCCGCCGCCCCTTCGTGAGAGGGACGATTGCCGGAACGGTTCACCAGGTACAACGGCTCAGCCGTGTTGGCCAGCGAGATCAGCAAGGGGTGGTATCCCCATTGTCCCTTATAGTTAATGTCTATGCCCTGCTTGCACTGGCCGGTCGTTTCGGCCATCGTACCGTCGGCCTCGATGACCGCCTCCTCGAAGAACGACGCAGGTTGCTGTTGCCACACCTTTACCCGCACATCGTTGATCGTGTTCATCAGGATTTCGACGTCGGCGGCTTCGAACCGGCGGCAGAAGTCGCCCGCCGTGGTGGGGTCGGGGATGCGCTGCGCTCCGAGCGCGTCGAGGTACACCTCGTCGTTGCGCCACAGTTCGAGGTCCTCCAGGCAGGTCCCGCCGGCCAGGAGGTTGTAGGCGATGTTGAGAACATGGTCCGACTCGTGGTACGGTAAATGAACTTTCAGCAAATGCAGCCGCCGGTCAATGGCTTCGGCCAGGCCCGTTCGCCGAGCCAGCAGGTGCATGGCCCCGATTCCGCCCGGCCCCAGGCCGCGTACCCGGTCGGCCACTTCGTAGTGAATGTTGCGGGCCGTGAACATCGGCTTGTCCTGCGGTTCCCAGCCAATGTCCCGGAGCCGATGCCGAATCCGCCGCTTGCGATGGTCCAGTTTCTGCTTGCGTTCGACCCTCTTTTGTGCGATAGTCTCGTTCACTCGAAATGCCTCCTTGCGGGAAAGTGCCGTTTGTCTGACACCGTACTTATACCGCATAAACGCAGGCATTTCGAGTGCTTTTTTCCAATCAAACGCAATAATCACGCTTGATCAGGGCCTAGGGGGCAAGCTCGCCACACTGAGCGGTGGGGAACGCCAGCGTGTCGCCGTCGCGCGGACGGTGGCCATGGATCCACCGATCCTCCTTTTTGACGAACCGACGGGCGGGCTCGACCCCGGCCGATCCAGGGCGGT
>CAYSBP010000428.1:0-253 GCA_964429255.1 uncultured Planctomycetia bacterium | reverse complement strand
TGGGCTCTGGCCCGCCGAGCCAATGATTCCAGAAGCGACGGGTCCTGGTCTGTTGGAGAGCATTGAGGCTCCCCATCCGTACCAGGATCATCGCGAAAGCACTGCGCGTGATCCGCACTGTGGGAATCAAGGGTCGCTTACGGGCATCGGCAACGCCGTTTAGGACCTCACTGATCCCGATGACCTTCTGAGCGTATGGTAAAAGGCGGCGAAGAATCTCTACTCCTGCCTCTTTTGCACCTTCTCCCAGTGC
>CAYSBP010000427.1:0-2874 GCA_964429255.1 uncultured Planctomycetia bacterium | reverse complement strand
CCCTGTCGCCGGCTTCCGAGCGGGGGCGGTCCAATGTGGAGATCGCCGAAGACCTGCGGCAGCGACTGGTCGGCAGAATCCCCGGCATGACGATTCGCACCCGTGCTCCTCAAGGGCAGTTTCTCCTGGAGCGGATCATCGGCGCGGAGGAGGGGATCACGGTGGAAATTCGTGGATTCGACTTGGATACGCTCAACACCCTGGCCGAGCGGGTCGCCACCTCCATCGCCGGGGTGGCCGGCATCACGGACGTGGAGACCCAGAGCATGGCGGGCATGCCGCAGGAGAAAATCCATGTGGATCGTGACAAGATCGCTGACCTTGGGCTGAGCGTGCGCGACGTGACGCAAGCCCTGGAAACAGCCGTTGCGGGATCCCGGGCCGGCGAGTACCGCCCGAGCGGCTACTCTTATCGGATCCTCGTGCAGCTAAAGGACGCGGAAAAGCTCTCCCTGGAGGAGATCCTGGATTTGACGCTAACCACACCCTCGGGCGAACAGGTAGCGCTGAGAAACATGGTCACCACCGAATCCGGCAGCGGCCCCCTCCTCATCGACCGCAAGGACCAGCAGCGACTCGCCACCGTCCGGGCCAACGTTTCCGGGAGGGACCTCGGCTCGGTGGCCGCCGACGTCCGGGCCAGGCTGGATGGGATTCCCCGACCGGTGGGATACGACCTCATCGTGGGTGGGACCTTCGAGGAACAGCAGAAGGCGTCCCGGGAGCTCATCGTCTCGCTGATGCTGGCTCTGGTGATGGTTTACATGGTGCTGGCGGCTCAGTACGAATCGTTTCGCGATCCGCTGGTGGTGATGCTTTCCGTGCCGCTGGCCGCCGTGGGGGTCCTGGTCTCGCTGTTCCTGACGGGTACCACGTTCAACGTTCAGTCTTACATCGGATGCATCATGCTCGGGGGCATCGTCGTCAACAATGCCATCCTGCTCGTGGATCAGGCCGGTCGCCTCCGCCGCCGGGGGATGGGGGTTCGCGATGCCGTGGAGGAGGCGGGCCGGCGTAGGTTACGGCCGATCTTGATGACGAGCCTCACGACGATCCTGGGTCTCCTGCCCCTGGCCTTGGGCATCGGGGAAGGCGCGGACGCCCAGGCCCCGTTGGCGCGCGCGGTGGTGGGGGGGCTGGCCAGTTCCACCCTAATCACGCTGGTACTCATTCCGGCCGTCTATTCGCTGTTTCACCAGGAAAGGAGAAAGAGGACCTCGTGAAGATTTGTGCCTCGCAATGGCTGGCCGCCCTGTTATTATGGATACTCCTGATTCCCGTGCTGGCGGCCGGATGCGCTCAGCCGGATCGGTGGGTGCCCTTTATGAAAGACCTTGAGTGCCCGCTTCCTCGAAGTGCCGTCCCACCCTTGCCGATACCCGAGGACCTGAAACCGAAGCTGGCCGAACCGCAAGTGTTCCACCGACCCCCAGCCGGGGAACCGGTGGATCTGTCGGTGGAGCAGGCCACGATGCTGGCGCTCACGAACAACAAAGACCTGCACGTTCAGTTGCTCACCCCGGTGATCACCGGCACCTTCGAACAGATTGAAAGAGGGGCGTACGATCCGGAGCTCTTTGCGGAAGTGGAGTACGACAGGGAGCGGGCAGTGGAAACATCGCGATCCACAGAGGAGGAATTCGATGTCGAAGGGGAGGCCGCGGCCGCCGTCATGGGCCTTCGTCAGCGAATTCCAACGGGCACGGAGATCGAGGCGTCGCTCGGCCAGTCCTACAGCAAATCCAACCGCACCCCTGATCAGTACACCACGCGGATCGGCCTCAGTCTCACCCAGTCGCTCCTGCGCGGATTCGGCCCCGCGGTGAATCTGGCCGGCGTGCGGCAGGCCGAAATGGATTTCCTGGCCAGCATCTACGAACTGCGCGGTTTCACGGAAGCGCTGCTGGCCGGTTCGGAGATCGTCTATTGGAACTATGTGCTGGCTGGGCAGAAGATCGCCATCTTCGAGAGCTCGCTGGACATCGCCCGCCGGCAGCGGGAGGAAATCGAGCTGCGTATCGAGGTGGGCGTGCTGCCGAGAACCGAAGCCGCGGCCGCGCGGGCCGAAGTCGCCCTACACGAGCAGGCCCTGATCGACGCGCGCAGCGCAAAGGAAGAACAGCGTCTGCGTCTTCTTCGCTGGATCGGTCCGGACCCCGACGGACGGTTCAATGTGCAGATCAACGCCACGAGCGCATCCCGCACAGAACCCGAGCCCATCCAAGATCTTGCCGAACGTCTCTTGCTCGCCGAACGGTCGCGCCCCGACCTCAACGAGGCCCAACTGCGAATGGAACAGAACCGCCTGGAAACCGTGGTCACGCGAAACGGCCTGCTGCCGCGACTGGACCTGTTCGTCATACTGGGCAAGACCGGCTTCGCGGAATCTTTTCCCGATTCGTTTCGTGAACTGGACAGTGACACCTATGATCTCCGGGCGGGCGTTCGGTTCAACCACCCGCTCGGAAATCGCGTCGCGGAGGCTTGGGATCTCGCGGCCCGGGCTTCCGTCCGACAGGCGGCCGAGGCCGTGGCCAATCTTCTGGAAATCGTGCGGTTCGATGTGCGGCTCGCCGTCAACGAGGTGGAACGCGCCCGCAGGCAGATTTCAGCCACGGCCGCGACCCGTGAACTGCAGGAACAGGTGGTCGCCTCGGAGGTGGAACGCTTCGACGTGGGCGCCAGCACCACGCTCTTGGTGGCGCAGGCGCAGCGGGACCTTCTGGGGAGCCGTATCGCCGAGGTGGAAGCGGTGGTTAATTACCGGACTGCATTGATCGAGCTCTACCTCGCCGAGGGCAGCCTGCTAGAACGCCGCGGCGTGCGGATCGAGGCGCAGCAGCCCGGGTAGACTTCCCTCACCGAAAGCTACCG
>CAYSBP010000426.1:0-2878 GCA_964429255.1 uncultured Planctomycetia bacterium | reverse complement strand
AGATCATGATCGAAGCGTTCGCGAGTCGGCCCGCATTCCGGTCCACGGCCATTGTTCCAGTGTTCGTCGCGTTCTCCATCCTGCTGGCGGGGACCACGTTCTACCCCGAGCAGGCGGCGCGATACATGAGCCTGACCGAGTCCATCGCCTCACCCTACCGGGCCGTCGAACGAGCCGGTCTGCACAACGCCATCGTCCGAATCGACGCCCTCCCCGCGGGCGGCTGGGTACGCAACCCGCGCAACAATCGCCCCGATTTCAGCGACGACATAATCTACGCCCGAGGCGGCCGCCCCGACGCTCTCCTCGAACTATTGAACGCTCACCCCCAACGCTCCGTCCACACCCTCACCTACGAAACAACCCCCGAAGGCCCCCGCCCCAAAGTCGCCCCTCTGTCGCGCGAAAACATAGAGCGAGCTGCGGCAGTTTTCGCGATGCCTCGCTGAGGTCTCGAGGGTAACTCAGGCGCGCCCAGTAGGTCACTCCTGCCGGGAGTGACCCTTGCGGTTCGTACGCCACCGGAGATACGCCCGACAGGCGCGACGCCCATCCCCAACGGGATTTGATTCATCAGTTTAGCGCGGCCAAAGCCGCAACCAAACACGGGTAAGCCCGTCCAGGTCTTAGGGACTGTCATAAAATTAGTATATCAGACAGGAACGCAGTTTGGCGCTATCGTATAGTTCCACTCACCGTGAAAGGAATCCCTTTCAATGGCGATGGCGGCCATCTGTTTGTCTGATATCTTTATGCCCTTGGCATACCAGTTCGTGTCCAGTTTGCACTCAACACGCAGTCCTTGTTTTGTGGTGGTCGACGCGATGAGATTCACAATCACCTCGTGGCTTGTCAACGGTCTTCCACGCCAATTCTGGGTTATGAACGAAAACAGGCGGTGCTCGATCTTGTTCCATTTGCTCGTGCCTGGCGGAAAATGACAGACCGAAACAACCAGATCGATTTCATTGACGAGTGTTTGCAGCTCATGTTTCCACAGCCTCGTGCGATAGCCGTTACTGCCACCGCCATCGGCCATAACCAGCAATCGTCGCGACTTGGGGTATCGCGCGCGTCCCATCGAATACCACCATCGACGGATTGCTTCCACCGCGAAAGCCCCTGTGTCATGGTCAGTGCCGACGCTGACCCAGCCGGCGTTTTCGGTCACGTCGTAGACTCCGTAGGGAGACGCTCGCCCCAGTTCGGGGATAATGAAATCATGGACTCGAACATCCCGTGGTTGACCTTTGGGCCGCAATTCACGGCCATTATTCTTGAAATCCCCAACAAGTTCCTTCTTTTTCGTATCAACGGAAATGACCGGTTCATGCCGCGCCTGAAAGGACTTTACTTCCTCATTGATGTGCTCGAACTGGGCGTTGCGGTCCGGATGAGACGAACCCTCAAGCCTCTTTCGATTGGCCTGCAGGCTGTAGCCGAGGGCGCGCAGAAGTTCAGCTACAAGATTGTGACTGACCGTGTGTCCCATGCTTGTCAGTTCGTTGGCCAGTTTGCGAACGCTCTTGCATGTCCAGCGAAGCGGCGACTCCGGATCGCCGCGTGTCACGGGTTCGATGAGTTTTTCCAACTCGTCCATAATGGAGGGATCCTTGTCGACAGCCCGCTTGCGTCCGGCTCCGGCCTTTCGTATACGGCCTTGCGGCGATGGCGCGGGACGTCCCAACTCCTTCTTTCCCACAGCGATCGCTCGACGAGAAACACCCGTGGCGCGAGAAACGATCGAGACGCCGCCGTATCCGATCGCTTCGGCCTCAGACGCGGCGTAGATGCGCCTCAGACGCTCATCAAGAAAAGGCCCCAGGGCCGCGAAACGTGATTTGACCATCTCATAAGTATCCATGCGCGAAACCGTCGCGCAGGAGTCACAGAGATGCAACAGTTATTTCCTGACGATCCCTAAGTGGCGGCCGTTGGTGGGCGGATGGTCCGCGAGAAGCCGGCGGCCGTGTTCATGATGGGTCATTTCTTCGCCGAGTCGTTGCTGTTGTCGGAGACGGGCGCTTCGACCGGCGCGATCCAGATCGCCGGAACCGACTCGTTCACGCAGATCCCGTTCTTCGTGACGACCTGCGACTACACGCTGAGCGGCGAAGAGTTGTATGCCGCATCGGCCTATCTGTCGCGCGAGCCGATGATGCTGGGCAGCCTGCGCGGGCAGGACGTGGGAAAGGCGTTTCTGATGATCGCGATCATGCTCCTGACGGTGGCGTTGACGCTCGGCATGTCGCTTGAGATCGACCTGTCGTGGCTGGAGCGGCTCTTCGAGGCGCTGTGATGATGAAGATCGAGAAGGTATGCCAACGAAAGGCGCTCGATGTGGTATAAGCGGACATTGCCTCTGATCCTCTGCTTCGTGATGGGCGCGCTGGCCTTCACGCAGGAGTTCGTGCCCCATCGATGAGCGGGTGATTTCCGGCAGGAGGTCACCACCTGGTTCCGGATCATGGGCGGCTTTGCGCTGTTCATCGGGGCCTACAGCCTGCTGCACATGCACTTCACGCGCATCCGCCAGAAGATGGCCGGACGGGGCTACAGCGTGTTCGTGTTCCTTGGCGCCGGCGCCATGATCGGCGTCGGCATCGTCGAGGAGATCCAGGGTCCGCTGGGCAGTGAGGGCGGCGAGCCGGTCCCCGTCTTCGACTGGCTCTACGACAACGTTCAGATCCCCTGCGGCGCGACGATCTTCTCGATTTTCGCGTTCTTCATGGCCAGCGCGGCGTTTCGGACCTTCCGCGCGCGCAACTTGGCGGCCGCGATGCTGCTGATCGCCGCGGTGGTCGTGATGCTCGGTCGCGTGCCGATCAGCGATTCCGTCGGCGCGCTCGTATGGCCCTGGAATCCCGACATCTTCTCG
>CAYSBP010000425.1:0-2881 GCA_964429255.1 uncultured Planctomycetia bacterium | reverse complement strand
ATAGCAGGACGGGCGTTTGGTTGGGGCGTTATACCTTGCGCGGGGGGCGTTGGGAGGTAGGCCATGTCTGCGCAGGTCAGGGTCGACCCGGTTGCTACCGTCCATGAACGTCTGATGGAACTCGCCTGGATCGAGGCCCAGCGACACAAGTGGCTCGAATCTGAGAAGGCAGGCCGGGATCTGGGCGATGCGGCCATCCGCGATTGGTCTCGTGTGCATTTCCGCCGCTGGTGTCGCGACCGATGGATCGAGCACCTGGCGGGCGAACGGTATTGGATCGAGCTGGATAAGTCGGACTTCGGGTTGCTCAGACGCGAGTTTCATCCGAATGGACCGCTGGTGCAGGCGATCGTGCAACGCATCAGGAGAGGTGGCGAGAATCTGGATATCCTGAACTGGGTTATGGAAAGCGGAGAGTGCCTCCAGGACGCCCTTGAGATTCTGCACCTCTTAGACATCAATGCTCGGCGCCTCTCATTCCAATAGCCGTATCCCTGATTCGATCGCTACCTGGATTCCTCTTGACTTTCCAGGACTAATCGCATAATAGCATGCGATATAAAGTCCGGTGCATGGAGCGCGCATTGATGATGATCTCGAAAACCGCCACCCACGCGCTTCGTGCCATGGTCGTGCTGGCCCGGCCATCGAAGGAGCCTTTCGCGGGCGCGGGGGCGATCGCCCGCGAGATCGAGGCGCCGCAGAACTACCTGGGAAAACTCCTGCAGCACCTCTCGCGCGAGGGGTTGGTCGAATCGCAGAAGGGCCACGGCGGCGGATTCCGATTGGCGCGCGCCCCCGATAAGATCACGCTCTTTGACGTGGTCGAATCGATCGATCAGGTCAGCCGGCGCCAGGGATGCTTTCTGGGTCAGATGCTCTGTTCGTCCGACTCCGCCTGCGCCGTGCATGAACCCTGGTCGAAGGTGATCGAGACGTACATGCGTTTTCTGCAGCAGACGACGCTCGCGGATGTGCTGGCCGGTCGCGAATGGCGCGATGTGCCCCGCAACCGTGGCGGCAAAGGACGCCGAGCGTCGCCCCGCGTTTCCCCGGGCGACGCGTGATACCGGTTTCAGGGGAATGTTTTGGCGCGTCCATCAGATACGCGCATGCCATTCTCGGTTCATGGGCCGACCAGTCTACTCAGGGAGGATCGATGCATGTTCTGTTTTCAGTGTGAACAAACCGCCAAGGGCACCGGCTGCACCGCCATCGGCGTCTGCGGCAAGGACAATACCACAGCCGCGCTGCAGGACCTGTTGCTCCACGCGGCCAAAGGCGTCTCCATGTACGCGCATCGCGCGCGGAAGCTGGGCGCCAAGGACGCCGCCATCGACCACTTTGTCGTCGAAGCCCTCTTCACTACCGTCACGAACGTCAACTTCGATCCGGCGCGCATGTGGCAATGGCTCTTCAGCGGCCAGGAACTGCTCGTCAAATCGAAGAAGCTTTACACCGATGCGTGCGCCAAGGCCGGCCAGCAGCCCGAGACGTTGAGCGGACCCGCCACCTGGACGCTGGGCAAGGACACCGCGGCCGCCGCGAAACAGGGCGAGAGCGTCGGCGTTCTCCAACGCCGGGATGGCGTCGATCCCGATATCGCCAGTCTGCAGGAACTGCTGACCTACGGTCTCAAGGGTGCAGCCGCCTACATGGAGCACGCCCGCATCCTGGGCAAGGAGGCGGACGACGTCTATGGTTCGTTTGAAGATCACATGGCCTACCTCGGCGAGCCGAAGCAGACCGTAGACGAACTGCTCAAACGTTGCCTCGATTGCGGTGCGCTGAACCTGAAGGTCATGGAACTGCTCGACCACGGTCACGTTGAGACCTTCGGCCACCCCGAACCGACGGAAGTCCGCGTCGAACCGGTAAAGGGCAAGTGCATCCTGGTTTCGGGACACGACCTGCCGGACCTGAAGAAGCTCCTTGTGCAGACGGAAGGCAAGGGCATCAACGTCTACACGCACGGCGAGATGCTTCCCGCGCACAGTTACCCGCAGCTCAAGAAGCACAAGCACCTCGTCGGCAATTATGGCGGCGCGTGGCAGGACCAGGCGCGCGAGTTCCGTGAGTTCCCCGGCGCGATCCTGATGACGACCAACTGCATCCAGCAGCCGCTGGACACCTATAAGAACCGCATCTTCACCTCGGGTCTGGTCGCATGGCCGGGCGTGAAGCACCTGGCTGATGGCAACTTCAAGCCCGTGATCGACGCGGCGCTGGCCGAGCAGGGCTTCACCGAGAACGGACCTGAACACAAGATGGTGGTCGGCTTCGGGCGGAACGCGGTCATGAGCGTGGCCGGAAAGGTCATCGAGGCGGTGAAAGCCGGCGCGATCAAGCACTTCTTCCTGATTGGCGGCTGCGATGGTGCGCGGACGGGACGGAACTACTACACCGAACTGGCGCAGAAGGTCCCCCAGGACTGCGTGATACTGACCCTGGCCTGCGGTAAGTACCGTTTCAACAAGCTGGACTTTGGCACGATCGGCGGCATCCCGCGCCTGCTGGACGTCGGCCAGTGCAACGATGCGTACAGTGCCATCCAGATCGCGGTGGCGCTGAGCCAGGCCTTCAAGTGCGGCGTGAATGACCTGCCGCTCTCGATGGTCCTGAGCTGGTACGAGCAGAAGGCCTGCGCGATTCTGTTGACGCTGCTGCATCTGGGCATCAAGAACATCCGTATCGGACCGACGCTGCCGGCCTTCCTGAGTCCCAACGTCGCGAAGATCATTGTCGAAAACTACAACCTGAAACCGATTGGCAAGGCGGAAGAGGACTTGGCGGCGATGCTGAATAAGGCGGGCTGAGGCAGTCCGTTCGGTGGTCGCGCAAGGCGAGGCCCGCAGGGAAAACCTGCGGGCCTTGCCGTTTG
>CAYSBP010000424.1:0-2891 GCA_964429255.1 uncultured Planctomycetia bacterium | reverse complement strand
TCCAGCACTTGAAGTGGGTCTCGATCTCGGCGGAAGGCGGCGTGTACAAGGTTCGTAACCTTCGGTTGGAAACGGCGTCGCCCGCGCCGAGATGAACGTCCTCCCCGTGCGAATGCGGGCATTAGGCCATAAATATTTACTCCACTATTACCTTAGGGACCGTGGATGGTTATACGTGCACCATGCGCACACAGAGATGGCGGGGGAGACCTCTTTTTTTGAAAAAAACATGGCGAATTTGTTCGGTTTCGATGCAATACTCATAACAGCGGTCTTCCATACTTCCGGGAAGGCGAGTGGTGGAGGTGAGCAGGAAAGGGTGCATGGCGAAGGACCAGCCGGAGTTCATGAAGCTGTACCTTCAGGCGCAGGCGCCGCTGCGCTCGTACATCTATTCCCTGCTGGGCCGGCGCGATGAGATGGAGGAGGTCTTCCAGGAAGTCTCAGTCGTTTTGTGGGAGGAGTTTGGGAAGTACGACGAGACGCGTTCGTTCCTGCCGTGGGCGATGGGGATTGCGCGGGTCCAGGCGGTCCGCTGGCGGCGCGATCGGGCGCGATCGGCCGGCTGGCTGGATCCGGCCGTGGAGGCGCAGCTGGCCCACAGTTTCGTCGAACTGGAGGACGAGCTGGCGGAGCGGCGCCTGGCGCTGGCGCAATGCATAGAGCGGCTGGGGCAGCGCTCGCGGGGGATGCTGGCCTTGCGTTACGAGCAAAACTGTTCGTTGCAGGAGATTGCGTCGCGCGAGCAGCGGTCGCTGAACGCGGTGAGCAAGACGATGGTGAAGATAAGGAATTTCCTCGCGGAATGCACGGCGCTGATGCTGCGCGCGGAGGCGCACTAGCACAATGGCTGTGGGACAAAGCGCCCCATACGCGAAGTGCCGTGGTAGAGACCGGTGAGGGGTACAAGGCGGGCCGGATGCCCGCAGCCTGAAGAAAGAGCCATGGATCGCGAACGTTTGGAATACCTGATTGGCGGCTTCTGCGACCACTCCTTCACTGCGGAGGAGGCGGCCGAGCTGAACGCGTATCTGACGATCTCCGAAGAGGCACGCCGGCGTTTCGTCGTCTTGGTGGACCAGCATCGACAGCTCAGCGAATGGCTCGCGGCCGGCGCCGCGACGGGCGGGAGGGCGTCACTCGAGGCTCAGGTTCTGGAGCGCCCGGACACCTTCACGCCGCGCACCTGGATGGCGGCCGCCGCCGTCTTTCTGCTCTCGCTGCTCGCGGGGATCCTGTGGTGGAACCTCTGGCTGCCCGTGCCGCAGGCGTGGAGCGCGGCGATCCGCGAGGCGCAGCCGGGGCGGTTGGCGCCGCCCGAACGGCCTTTCGAGGAATGATAGGAACGTCCTGCCACTCCAGGGCCGCTCACGACGGATGCTCCGTCTGCCCGGTCACCGGATCGTCCGCGATTCTCTTTTAGATCCTGCCCTCCCCTGAGCATCATTCAGTCCCTGCTGCTGGAGCATGATTCACCCACACCGGCCATCCGGCCCAAGGCCGTCTGCTTCAAGCCACGAAACGCGCCATCGATGACCAGGGTTTCGATGCGCGCATCCGCCATCTCGCCGGTGTGCTGAACCACGTGCGGATACGTGCGGAGGTGCGCGCCCTGGCGGAAGTACACCGGAATGCGCGCCAGCGGACTGGCCACACGATGCAACTCGACGGGCCCGTGGTGCACGTGGCCATCCCAGGCATCGACCCAGGCGCCCGGCGGAACCCACACG
This sequence comes from uncultured Planctomycetia bacterium, assembly GCA_964429255.1. GTDB lineage: Bacteria > Planctomycetota > SZUA-567 > H5-PLA8 > H5-PLA8 > CAYSBP01. The sequence continues at coordinate 1,161 of CAYSBP010000424.1, read as the reverse complement.
TCGCGCACACCCGCGTCATGGGCCACCGGCGCCACCAGGATGTCGCCACCGCAAAGAAATTGGTCGTCGGCCTGCCAGGCACGCGCTTCGTCGGGCCAGTGCAGCGCCAGCGCGCGCAGCACCGGCCAGCCGGTGCGCGTGGTCTCGGCGATGGCGTCTTCCAGATAGGGGATGAGCCCATAGCGGAGACGCAACCAGGTGCGCACGTGTTTCGCGACGCCGGGGTAGTTCCAGGGTTCACGGGGTGTGGTGCCGTGGTAGCGGATGTGGCTGGCGAAGATCGCCGCTTGCGTCCAGCGCAGATACACGGTCTCGCTCGGCCAATGGCCCATGAAGTCCGGCAGGCCGTGGAACCCCGGCGTGTCCATGCTCCAACAGCCGAAGCCCGAGGCGCCGAGGTGCATGCCGCCGCGCAGGCAGCCGATCAGCCCCGGGAAGTCGGTGCTGGTATCGCCCGCCCAATGCACGGCATAGCGTTGCGCCCCCGCCCAACCGCCGCGGGCCCACAGGATCGCGTCGCGGGAATGCCTTCGGCACGCCTCCCACGCGGCCTGCTGGTAGCGCAGCGCGTAGAGGTTGTGCTCACGGGTCAGCGACGAATCGCCGTAGTCATTGTCGGGTTTCAAGGTCTCGCCAAAGTCGGTCTTGATGGCGCTTACGCCCATGGCCAGCAGCGGCTGCAGCTTGCCTTGGTACCAGGCCACCGCGTGCGGCTTGCGGAAGTCGATGTCGGCCTCGCCGCTTTGCCCCATCTCGCTGGCCCGGCCGTCGGCGCCACCGCGCTGGGGGATGACCACCTCGAGTGCGCGCGCTTCGGCTTGCAGCGGGATGCCCGCCGCAACGCGCGGCCACTGCCAGAGGCTGATGCGAAAGCCGGCGCTGCGCAGGCGGGCGATGAACCCCGCCGGGTCGGGAAATCGTTCGCGCGAAAAGGTCCAGTCGCACTTCCAATCGTACTGGAACCACCCGGTATCGAGGTGCAGCACATCGCAGGGAAACTGTTCGTCACGCAGGCGTTGGGCGATGCCCTCCACTTCGTCGGCGGAAAAATAGGTCATGCGGCTCATCCACATGCCCAGCGACCAGCGCGGAATCGGCGGCGGGAAGCCGGTCAGTTGCCGGTAGTGGAACAGGAGGCGTTCGGGGACCTGGGAGATGGCG
>CAYSBP010000423.1:0-2892 GCA_964429255.1 uncultured Planctomycetia bacterium | reverse complement strand
AACGGTCGTCCACCAAATCTATTGGTCTATCGAATACTAAACATAGGTCCAACTTTTGATCTTTGTGGCCGGCACCGCGAATGCTAGACTCCGCAGACTCACGGTCGAGATCCCTGTAACCGTCCATGGACCTTCGGAGCGCTGCGCCCAAACGGATCCATGCGACCTGTCTGAGGGGAGTTCAGATGCCCAAACGCACCGACATCCACAAGGTCCTCATCATCGGCTCCGGCCCGATCGTCATCGGTCAGGCCTGCGAGTTCGATTACTCCGGTACGCAGGCGTGTAAAGCACTCCGCGAACTCGGCTACCAAATCGTCCTGGTCAACTCGAACCCCGCCACCATCATGACCGACCCCGGAATGGCCGACGTGACCTACGTGGAAGCGCTGAACCTCAACACGCTGGCCGAAATCATCGAAAAAGAACGCCCCGACGCGCTGCTGCCCAACCTGGGCGGACAGACCGGCCTCAACCTCGCCTCCGAACTCAGCAAGAGCGGCGTGCTGGAGAAGTATGGCGTGAAGGTTATCGGCGTGAACATCGACGCCATCGAACGCGGCGAAGACCGGATTGCCTTCAAGGAAACCATGAAGCGACTGGGCATCGACATGCCGCGCAGTGCGCCCGCCTACACGGTAGAGGAGGCTGAAAAGGTCGCGACGGAGCTGGGTTACCCTGTCGTCGTCCGCCCGGCCTACACCATGGGCGGAACCGGTGGCGGATTGGTCTACAACGTCGAGGAACTGCGCGTCATCGCCGCCCGGGGTCTGGCCGCCAGCATGGTGCACCAGATTCTGATCGAAGAGTCCGTCTACGGATGGGAGGAGCTGGAGCTGGAAGTCGTCCGCGACGCCAAGGGTCAGATGATCACGGTCTGTTTCATCGAGAACGTGGATGCCATGGGCATCCACACCGGCGATTCGTATTGCACGGCGCCGATGCTGACCATCAGCCCTGAGCTCCAGCGCAGACTGCAGGAGTACAGTTACAAGATCGTCCAGGCGATCGAAGTCATCGGTGGCACCAACGTCCAGTTCGCGCACGACCCCAAGACCGACCGCGTGGTGGTGATCGAGATCAACCCGCGGACCTCGCGCAGTTCGGCGCTGGCTTCCAAGGCCACCGGATTCCCGATCGCGCTGGTTTCCGCCAAACTCGCCGCGGGTCTCACGCTCGACGAGATCCCCTACTGGCGCGACGGCACGCTCGAAAAGTACACCCCGTCCGGCGATTACGTCGTTGTCAAGTTTGCCCGCTGGGCCTTCGAGAAGTTCAAAGGCGTCCAGGATCGTCTGGGCACGCAGATGCGCGCGGTGGGCGAGGTCATGTCCATCGGCAAGAACTACAAGGAAGCCCTTCAGAAGGCCATCCGCGCACTCGAAAACGGACGCCATGGCCTCGGCTTCGCCAAAAACTTCAACCAGAAGTCGCTGGAAGAACTGCTGCAGCTGCTGGCCGAACCCACCAGCGAGCGCCAGTGGGTGATGTACGAGGCGCTGCGGAAGGGCGCCACGGTCGAACAGCTCCACGCCATCACGTACATCAAGACGTACTTCATCCAGCAGATGAAGGAATTGGTCGAACTGGAAGAGAAGATTCTCAAACACAAGGGCAAGCTCCCGCCGAACGAGTTGCTCGTTCAGGCCAAGAAGGACGGCTTTGCGGACCGGTACCTGTCGAAGCTGCTTGGGATCCCCGAGGGCGACGTCCGCGCGCGACGGACCGAACTTGGCATTGTCGAAGCCTGGGATGCCGTTCCGGTCTCCGGCGTGAAGAACGCGGCCTACTACTATTCCACGTACAATGGCAAGGACCGCGTTCCGGTCAGCGATCGCAAGAAGGTCATGGTGCTCGGCGGCGGCCCAAACCGCATCGGACAGGGCATCGAGTTCGACTACTGCTGCGTGCATGCGGCCTTTGCGGCCAAGGCGGCGGGGCTGGAGACCATCATGGTCAACTGCAACCCCGAAACCGTCTCCACCGATTACGACACGTCGGACAAGCTCTATTTCGAGCCGCTTACGCTCGAGGATGTGCTCGCCATCTACGAGAAGGAAAAGCCGCTGGGCGTCGTCGTGCAGTTCGGCGGACAGACACCGCTGAATCTGTCTGCGGACTTGGAGAAGTGCGGCGTCAAGCTGCTGGGCAATCCGGCTTCGACGATCGAGATGGCCGAGGACCGCGACATCTTCCGCAAGATGATGGACAAACTGGGCGTGCCGATGCCGGTTTCCGCCATGGCCTCGAACCTCGAGCAGGCGCTGGAAGCCGCCTCGCGCATCGGCTACCCGCTGATGCTCCGCCCGTCGTTCGTGCTCGGCGGCCGCGGCATGGAAGTCATCCACGACGAAGAGATGCTGCGGCAGTACATTGCGCAGGCCGTGGGGGTGACGCCCGACCGGCCGATCCTGATCGACAAGTTCCTCGTCGACGCGCTGGAAGTGGAAGCCGACGCGCTCTGTGACGGCAAGGACGTCTTCATCCCCGCAATCATGGAGCACATCGAACAGGCTGGCGTGCACTCGGGCGACGCGGCCTGCGTGATTCCGCCCATCAGCATCCCGGCCAGACACATCAAGACGCTGGAAGACTACACGGCGCGCATCGCGAAGGAACTGGGCGTGATCGGCTTGATCAACATCCAGTACGCCATCGCGCAGGACAAGGTCTACATCCTGGAAGCCAACCCGCGCGCGTCGCGCACGGTGCCACTGGTCTCCAAAGTCTGCGCGATCCCGATGGCGCGCATCGCCACAGAACTGATGCTGGGCAAGAATCTTAAGGAAGCCGGCGCCAAACCGGCGAAGGTCCCGTATTTCGGCGTCAAGGAATCTGTCTTCCCCTTCAACATGTTCCCGGAAGTCGATCCGGTCCTGGGACCGGAAATGC
>CAYSBP010000422.1:0-2893 GCA_964429255.1 uncultured Planctomycetia bacterium | reverse complement strand
GCGCTGTCCATGGCACCAAGTATCCTGGCATTCACGCAACACCGGTCGTGCACCCGGGGTTCCCAGTGGCCTCCGCCTCCACTGGTATCCACGCTCCCCCTCCATAGACTAGCGGGCTCACGCCGGTTTCCTGGAGACTGCAGTCATGGCATGGAGTGGTTCGGGCAGAGAGCGTGTGGCGGTGGGCATCGTCGGCATGGGCTACGTGGGCCTCCCGCTGGCGCTTCAGTTTGCCAGGAACGGGTGTTGTGTAACCGGGTTTGACATCGATACGGCCAAAGTGGAACAGCTCAAAGCCGGTCGCACGTACATCCATCACGTGCCGGCGGCCGACGTGGCGCAGGCGCGCGAGCAAGGACGCTTCGATGCCACCGACGACTTCCGTCGGGTCGCCGACCAGGACGCCATACTGATTTGCGTACCGACGCCGCTGGACGGGCATCGGGAGCCGGATCTCAGTTATGTACTGGGCACGGGGCGCTCGATCGCCCCGCATCTGCGCCGGGGGCACCTGGTCAGCCTGGAGTCGACCACCTATCCCGGAACGACGGACGAGGATCTGCTGCCCGTGTTGGAAGCAGGTTCCAAGCTGAAGGCGGGCATCGATTTCCATCTGGTCTTTTCGCCGGAACGTGAGGACCCAGGCAATCCCCGTTTCCGGACGCAGGACATTCCCAAGGTCGTGGGCGGGCTTACGCCGGCCTGTCGCGAGGCCGGTTGCGAACTCTACCGTCGCGCGGTCAAGGACGTGATACCCGTCTCCAGCACGCGCGCGGCGGAAGCCACCAAGTTGATGGAGAACATCTTCCGCTGCATCAACATCGCGATGGTCAACGAACTGAAGGTCGTCTTTGACCGGATGGGCGTGGACATCTGGGAGGTGATCGAGGCGGCCAAGACCAAACCGTTCGGGTTCATGCCGTTCTATCCGGGGCCCGGGCTGGGCGGCCACTGCATCCCGATCGATCCATTCTATCTGACGTGGAAGGCGCGCGAGTACGGGGTGCCGACGAAGTTCATCGAGTTGGCGGGCGAGATCAATACCGGGATGCCGCGCTACGTGGTGGGCCGCCTGATGGAGGCGCTTTCGGACCGTGGTCGGGCGCTCAAGGGGGCCAAGGTCTTGATCCTCGGACTGGCGTACAAGAAGAATGTGGACGATCCGCGCGAATCGCCGTCGTTCGAGCTGTGGGAATTGCTGCGCGCGCGTGGGGCGGTCGTGAGTTTCCACGATCCGTACATTCCCAAGGCGCCGAAGATGCGCCATCACCCGGACGTCGAGGGGACGCCTTCGACGGCGCTGACGCCCGAAGCCTTGCGTGCCTGCGATGTCGCGCTGATCGCGACCGACCATGACCAGATCGACTACGAGGCGGTGGTCCGGAACGCCCCCCTGGTGGTGGACACGCGGAATGCCTGCGCGAACGTGCCCGTGGTGCTGACGTCGGGAAAGGTCGTCAAGGCGTAACGGAATCCTCCGGGTCGCGACGTGCAAGCCGGAGGCATGTGCCACAACAACGGAACGGAGACCCATTGTGTCTGACGAAATCCCCGTGCCTCTTTTCGACCTCAAGCAGCAGCACGCCGCGATCCGCGCCGAGATCGACCAGGCCGTCGCGCGCGTGATCGACAGCGGCCTGTTCATTCTGGGGCCGGACGTGGCTGAACTGGAAAAGGAGATTGCGGCGTATTGTCGCGTGCCCCACGCCGTTGCCTGCGCCTCGGGTTCGGATGCTATTCTGCTGGCGTTGCAGGCGCTGGGTGTCGGCGCCGGGGATGAAGTCATCTGCCCGGCCTACACGTTCTTCGCGACGGCCGGGTACATTTCGCGATTGGGCGCGCGGCCCGTCTTCGCCGACATCGATCCGGTGACGTACAACATCGCCCCCGACGCGGTTCGTCGGGCCGCGAAGCGTTGTTCGCGGCTCAAGGCCATCCTGCCGGTGCATCTGTACGGCCAGTGCGCGGATTCCGAGGCGCTGCTGGCGATCGCCGGAGCGTTGGGCGTACCGTTGGTGGAAGACGCCGCGCAGGCGATCGGTGCGGAGGACACGGCGGGCCGACGGGCCGGCGGCATCGGTGCGGCCGGCTGCATCAGCTTCTTCCCGACGAAGAACTTGGGGTGCTTCGGGGACGGCGGGATGGTCACGACGGCGGATGCGAATCTGGCAGAGCACCTCCGGCGTCTACGGAACCACGGCATGCATCCCAAGTACTACCACGAAGCGATCGGCGTGAACTCGCGACTGGACACGCTGCAAGCCGCCGTGCTGCGGGTGAAACTGAAACATCTCGACCGATGGACCGCCGCGCGGCAGCACAACGCGGCGCTGTATGACCGGCACTTCAAGGAAGCGGGGGCGGATTCTCTGGTGACGCCGGCTCCGGCCTGCGGCGGCGCGCGCCACGTCTACAACCAGTATATCGTCCGGGTTCCGGCCGACCGGCGCGATGCATTGCGCGCGCACTTGCAGAGCAAAAGGATCGGAACGGAAATCTACTATCCGATGCCGCTGCATCTCCAGAAGTGCTTTGCACCGCTAGGCTACACGACGGGCGACTTCCCGGTCTCCGAAACGGCAGCCCGGACGACGGTCGCCCTGCCGGTCTTCCCGGAACTGAAGGAATCGCAGATCCGCAGCGTCGCGCAGGGCGTCACCCGCTTCCTGTCGGAATGATGCAAGGGCTCGTCCCAGATCTTTTCCGGATAGGCTCCTCGCGTGCGCATCGATCCGCGCCGTACCGCGCGGCGCCTGGAATCAAGAACTCCGGCGGCGTGGTACATAGGGCCCGACGGTGCCAGGGCGAACCGAAGGGGCAGAAACCCGTCCCGTGGCCGCTAGGATCGTGTCTTTCGCCAGGCCAGCAGCGCGGGCAGCACGATCAGCGCGCC
>CAYSBP010000421.1:0-2899 GCA_964429255.1 uncultured Planctomycetia bacterium | reverse complement strand
ATATCGCGGCCGGTACGCGTGTCCGCAAGCCTGAAGCAGAACCCATTCATTGAAACGGATGTTCCGCATGATGCTTCCACCTAACTCCAAGTTCTATAACAAGTTAGGCCTATATTTGAGCCGAATATGTAGCCACTAATATAATTGTTATTCCCCTTTTTCTCTTGATATACATCATCCGATCTGCTATAATGTGCGCATTATGCATGTGGATACCTGGACAAGCAGGAACGGCAAGTATACCCGGCACCTCTTGCGGCAAAGCTTTCGCGAAGGCCGCAAGGTCAAGCACCGCACCGTCGCCAACATCTCCCACTGCTCCGACGAGGAGATTGCCGCGATCAGGCTGGCTCTCAGGCACAAGGATAAGCTTTCAGCTCTGGGCTCGATAACCGAGTCGGTAACGCTGAAGCAGGGGGTGTCGGTTGGGGCGATGTGGCTGGTGTACGCGATGGCCAAGGAGTTGGGTATCGTGGCCGCCCTGGGGCACTCGCGGCAGGGCAAGTTGGCGCTGTGGCAGGTAATCGCGCGGGTGATCGACCAAGGCTCGCGGCTGTCGGCCGTGCGGCTGGCCGGCTGCCACGCGGCGTGCGAGGCGCTGGGGCTGGGCGGCTTCAACGAGGACGATCTCTACCGGAATCTGGATTGGCTGTGCAAGAATCAGGCGGCGGTCGAGGACCGGCTCTTCCGCAAACTGCACGGCCGTCGAGAGCCTGGGCTGTACCTCTACGACGTCACCAGCTCGTACTTCGAGGGGGAGCACAATGCCTTGGCGGCTTTCGGTTACAACCGCGACGGCAAGAAGGGCAAGCGGCAGATCGTCATCGGGCTGTTGTGCAACGAAGACGGCGTGCCGCTGTCGATCGAAGTGTTTGCGGGCAACACGCACGATCCGGCCACGGTGGCGGCGCAGGTGTGCAAAGTTGCCGAGCGCTTCGGGGGCGGCGAGGTCACGTTCGTGGGCGATCGCGGGATGCTCAAGAGCCGGCAGGTCGAGGACGTGCAGCAACACGGTTTGCACGACATCACGGCGATCACCAAGCCCCAGATCCAACTGCTGCTGCGACAAGGCGTCATCCAGATGGGATTGTTCGACCAGGACCTGGCCGAGGTGGCGTCCGACGGTGGCGTCCGCTACGTCCTTCGCCGCAACCCCGAGCGAGCCGTCCAGGTGCAGGCGTCGCGCGACGACAAGCTGGCTGGGCTGCGCAGCCTTGCCGGCAAGCAGAACCGTTACCTCGCCGACCATCCGCGTGCGACAGTCGCCGTGGCGTTGCGCAAGGTGACCGAGCGCTGCGAGCGGCTTAAGCTGTCGAGTTGGGCAACCGTCGGCGCCGCAGGACGCGAAATAAGCATTACCATCGACGACGCCGCACTGGACGAGGCATCGAAGCTCGACGGCTGCTACGTGCTGAAAACCGACCTCTCTACTGAGGCAGCCAGCAAGGAAACAGTCCATGACCGCTACAAAGACCTGGCCCTGGTAGAGCAGGCATTCCGCACCAGCAAGACGGTTCACCTTGAGATGCGGCCGATCCACGTTCGGCTCGAGACCCGCACCCGCGGCCACGCCTTCGTCGTGATGCTGGCCTACAGGATCGTGCAGGAGTTGGCCCGGCGATGGTGCGACATCGACCTGACCGTCGAGGAGGGCATCAACGAACTTGCCACGCTGTGTGCCACGCAAGTTTGGGTTGACGGCAAACACAGATGCAACAAGATCCCCGAGCCCCGCGACATGCTGCGGACGTTGCTCGCGGCGGCCGGCGTCACGCTGCCCGGGGCTCTACCGCCACGGACCCAGAATGTAGCCACGAGAAAAAAACTGCCCCAGCGACGCAAAAAGCGTTGAAACACCAGCACTTACGCAAGCTGGCTGCCGGCGAAAGAAAATGGAACATCCGCTAAAGGACACACTGGGCCGGGGGAAGATTGAATTCAGTGGAGCCCGAGAAGGGCAGAAAACACTTGTTCTGCAAGGAGATTAAGGAATGAGGCGCGAGCCAGAGAGGCATCGCAGAGCGCCGCTGTGAGTGTGCATATTATGCACACTCATCACTTATATGAGTTCATACTTGCGAAGTCTGTTGTAGAGAGCGCGTCGGCTGATGCCGAGCGTCTCCGCCGCCCGCCTGCGATTGTCCTGCACCGCCGTAAGCGTTCGGACAATTACCTCCCGTTCGATCTCGTCCAGAGAGGTTCCCACCTCGAAGGTCATCTTCTGCCGCACCGGCCGGTCGGGTCGGAAACGAGGTGGCAGGTGCTTCGGAAGGATGACCTCGCTGTCGCACACCAGCGCGGCCCGCTGAACGACGTTCTTCAATTCCCGCACGTTGCCTGGCCAATCGTACGATTCCAGCAGGGCAAAGCAGTCCGGCGCGATCCCCGCTATGTTCTTCTGGAACGAGGTGTTATAGCGCTTGAGGAAATGCTCGATGAGCAACGAGATATCACCTCGACGCTCCCTCAGCGGAGGCATGACAATCCGGAAAACGTTCAACCGATAGTAGAGATCCTCGCGGAAAACACCCCGCCCAACGGCATCGTCGAGGTCCTGATTGGATGCCGCAATCAGCCTGATGTTCGTCGAAAGGGTTTTCCGGCCACCAAGTCTGCTGAATCTCCGCTGCTCAATAAGCCGCAGCAGGCTTACCTGCACCTTCTCGTCGATTGTGGTAATCTCGTCAAGAAACACAGTGCCATTGTGAGCCTGCTCGAACTTGCCCTGGCGACCCTCCAGGGCGCCCGTGAAGGCGCCCTTTTCATGGCCGAACAGCTCGCTTTCCAGCAAATTTTCAGGGATGGTGGTTGCATCCACAATCACAAAGGGTTTTTCAAAACGACGGCTTTTCTGATGGACACGCCTGGCCAGCAGTTCTTTCCCGGTGCCTGTTTCACC
>CAYSBP010000420.1:0-2899 GCA_964429255.1 uncultured Planctomycetia bacterium | reverse complement strand
GCCCCCGGCTTTTTCACGGCGCCTGTTGTGAAAACAGTTATCCTTCCGATGTATGGGATGGCTGACGGACACGTTTGATTCCAGGAATGCCGAGGTCCGCGGCCGGACGCCGGGCGGCATTCCCGTAGCCTGCACGCTGTCTCCCTTTCTTCGGGGCGGCGCGGCCGCCGCCGATCTGCAGGGTGTGCGCCTGCGACTCGAACACGCGCGGTTGCGACTGCTGCGCGGTTTCGAGGAACTCCTCTGCCTCGAAGGCCTCAACGGCGTCGAACGCCTGCCGCATCAGATCGAAACGGTCCGCAAGGTGCTGCGCCACTTCCGCGGCCGCGTGCTGCTGGCCGATGAAGTCGGGCTGGGCAAGACGATCGAAGCCTGCCTGCTCCTGCGCGAATACCTGCTACGGGGACTGGCCCGGCGCGTGCTCATCCTCGTCCCCGCGCCGCTGGTGCCGCAGTGGCAGGCGGAACTCACCGAAAAGTTCGGGCTGCCCTTCGAGGCCGCCGATTCGCCGAAGACGGGCTTCTGGGCCGAGACGGACCGCGTGCTGGCTTCGCTGGCCCTGGCCAAGAGCCGCAAACACTTCGACGCGGTCTCCACCGCGCCGTGGGACCTGGTCATCGTGGACGAGGCGCACCACTGCAAGAACCGGACCACGAAGAACTGGCAGCTCGTCAACGCGATCCAGCGCCGTCATCTCTTCCTGCTCACCGCCACGCCCGTGCAGAACGACCTCCTGGAGCTCTACAACCTGCTCACGCTGCTCGAGCCGGGACATCTGAAGACCGAAGCGGATTTTAAGAAGCGCTTCGTGCGCCGCGGCAATCCACGCGATCCGCGCAACCGCGAACGGCTCCGCGAACTGCTGAACGAAGTGATGATCCGCAATACGCGCTCGCTGGTGAATATCGACCTGCCGCCGCGCTACGCCCAGACCTTCACCGTCAAGCCCGACGAGCAGGAATCGCACCTGTACCGGCAGCTCGAGACCTACCTGCGCTGGCGCTGTCCATCCGTCACGCCGGCCGGCGATGGCGGGGACGATCCCGGTGAGGTCGCTACCCTCTTCGCCGGGAGCGACCCCAAGGTCATCGAGCCGGGACCCGGTCTGCCGCCCTTTTCGCGCATGCAGGTGAACACGTTCCTTCTGGCCGCCGGCAGCCATCCGGCCGCGCTGATCCCGATGCTGGAACGTTCGGCGCAGGACGACCGCCGCGTCCTGCCGGTGCTGGAAGCGGCGCGGCAGGCCTCCGTTTCGGCCAAGGAACGCAAACTCATCGAACTGCTGCGGAAGAACGAGAAGAACAAGACGCTCGTCTTCGCCAACTTCCGCGCGACGCTCGAACGCCTCGACGGTGTGCTGAGCAACGCCGGCATCCCGCATACGGTCTTCTCCGGCGCGCAGTCGGCGGCAGAGAAGGAACGGGCCATCGAAGGGTTTCGCGGCGATGCGCCGGTGATGCTCTGCTCCGAATCCGGCGGCGAAGGGCACAACCTCCAGTTCTGCAACACGCTGATCAACTTCGACCTGCCTTGGAATCCCATGCGCATCGAACAGCGCGCCGGCCGCATCCACCGCTTCGGGCAGAAGCGCGAGGTTTTCATCTTCAATCTGTGCACCGACGGATCGATGGAATCGCGCATCCTGGGCCTGCTGCACGACAAACTGCGCATGTTCGAACTGGTGGTGGGCGAGATCGGTTCGATCCTGGGCAACCTGGAAGGCGGCGACGAGTTCGAGTCGCTGGTGCTCGACCTCTGGCTTCGCTCAACCGACGCGACGGCGCTGGATGCTGAATTCTCGAAACTGGGCGAGGCGATCCTTCAGGCGCAGGAGGAGTACGTCAAGGCGAAGGAACTGGACGAGGCGCTCTTTGGGGACGAGTTCGAATGAGCGAGGTGCTGGAGCAGCGACTGCGGGCGTTTGCGAGGACCGTTTTCGAGCGGCGCGGCGCGCTGGTCGAATGGCCCGACGGCGCGGACGAAGGCTGGGCGATGCTGCCGCCGGAGCTGGCGGCGCGCCTGAGCCAACCCGAGATGCTGCGCCTGGTGCCGCGGCCGGACGCGAGCGGTTTGAGCGTGAACCTCGCCACGGATTTTCTGGAGCGCATCGCGCCGCTCGTCGAGATCGAACCGCGCGAGGCGGCCTTTCAGATTCCCGAGCTGTACCTGAAGCGCGCCGCCATGGACGAGCCCATCGCGCGCGCTTTCACGTGGTTGAACGCCAAGGTCCGCGTCGCGGAGGCATCGGCCGAACGCGTCGAGTATCACGCGTGGAGTTTTCTGGTTTCGATCCAGTCCGAGGACCGCTGGGAGGATGTCGTCACGCTGACGTTGAATGCGGCCAGCGGCGCGCAAGTGCCCTTCGTCGATCCATTGACGCTGGGTGAAGGCCAGGCGGCGCTGGAATCGTCCGTCGAGCCCGACACGTACCGCCAGGCGGCGCGGCGCGTGGCGGCGGAAGTCGAACAGCGCGCGGCGGCCTTTGTCGAACGGATGGACGGCCGGCTTCAGCGGGACCGCAAACGGTTGCGTGACTACTATGGCGCGCTGCTGAAGGAGACGCAGGAGTCGCGCGCGCACGCGGAACCTGACGCCGGGAAGACGGAGGCCAAACGGCGCGCGGTGGAACTGGAACTGCGCCGCAAGGTGAGCGAACTGGAGGAACGTTACCGCATCCGCGTCGAGTTGACGCCACTCTTGCGGATGCGCATCGAGATGCCGGTGCTGGCGATCGAGCTGGACGTCTTTCGCAAGCAGGCGCGCAGGAAGCACACGGTGTACTGGAATCCGGTGCTGACGGCGCTGGAGCCGATGTGCTGCGCGCGCTGCGGCGCCAGCGCGTTTGCGGTCGCCTTCGCCGACGAAACGGTCGACGTGCGTTGCGCGGGGTGTGCGAAGT
>CAYSBP010000419.1:0-2955 GCA_964429255.1 uncultured Planctomycetia bacterium | reverse complement strand
GCCGTGGCGCATTGAATCATCCGGGAGCCGCTTTACGATGTTCCCGGCGACCTATTTGAGCGGACCCTGCCCTTCGCGTTTACGCGCGAGCGTCGTCCGGGCGTCCGTCGTGACGGGTCTGCAACTGCGGCGACTGCCCACCGGAACCAGTCCTTGCGTGGCGTGCGGCGTTTGAACAGCGTCGCGCTCCACCCGGCCAAGGACCTCATCCAGTTCCTCGGCCAGGCTGATCGCGCTGGGAAAGCGGTCCTGCGGACTCTTCTGCATCAGCCGCATGCAGATGGAGCTGGCCGCTCGGGAGAGCGCGGGACGCCGCTGGCGCGGATCGGGGACCGGATCGGCGATGTGCTTCGCCATCACCTCCGCGCGGGTCTTGGCGCTGAAAGGTACCTTGCCGGTCAACAGGTGGTAGAGCGTCGCGCCGAGCGCATACAGATCCGTGGCACGCGTCAGCTTGTCCGTCCCCTGGGCCTGTTCGGGCGAAAGATAGTACGGCGTGCCGACGGTCAGCCCGTGCTTGGTGACCCACGCGTTCTCACTCCGATCCAGCACGCGCGCCAGGCTCAGGTCCGTGAGTTTGGCCTGACCGTCACGCGTCACCAGGATGTTCTCCGGCTTGATGTCGCGGTGAAGCAGCTTGAGGCTGTGCGCGTGCCGCAGCGCCAGCGCGATCTGCCGCGTGAACTCCAGCGCTTCGCGTTCGCGCAGACCGTCCGGACTGGCCCTGAGCCGGTCGGCCAGCGACTCGCCTTCGACGTACTCCATGGCGAAGAAATATTGGCCGCCCTCGCAACCTACTGAGATGCCCGACACGATATGGGGGTGATTCAGCCGGGCCACGGCACGCGCCTCGGACAGAAACCGCTCCCGGACGTCCGGGTCCCGGGCCAGCTCGCTCCGCAGGACCTTCAACGCGACCACGCGGTCCAGCGACATCTGGCGCGCCATATACACCGTACCCATGCCGCCCGAACCCAGCTTTTTCAGAATCTCGAACCCGCCTATACGCACCGCAGACGGCTTGATGTTCCGACGTGCGATAACCACCTGGCATTGGACCTCGTTCAGATGCCCAAGATCGACCAGAATCGAACCCAGCCTCCTCCGAAATCCCGCCTCCAGCGATTCACGCTGGATCGCCAACGCCTCTTCAAGTTGCGCTTCGACGATATACCCTAGCTTGATGGCCACACGGCCAAACATCTCCTGGCCGTCCGAAGGATCGACAACCTGGTCGCTCAAGACGCACTCCCGCTAGCAGCCCGTTGAAAAACCCCTCTCCCTACCCTCTCCCACGAACGGGAGAGGAGGAACAACAGCCCCTTTTAAACGGGCTGTCAGGGATAGCCACACCACCCCGCCATATGTCGACGACCCGTCGTCCCCCCCAGTTCCGGCGGTACGCGGTGGCGCTGCCGCAAAAAACAAGCCAACGGCCATTCGTAGGCGAGATCGGCTTCCCCGCTCTTCTAACCTCAACAAACACATCGCGACTGTCGGTACACAGTTGGGATGACCGAAAGAATGTGCGTGAACAGTCCTGCACATGCGCAGTCCGATTCAACATGGAATCCGGCCGGCCGGACAAGTGTCCAGGGTCTCGCGCAGAGCTCTCCCACCCCTCTGGCCTGAGCAAGGCTAAGTACCTCACCCTCGGTGATCTGTGGCCGCGCTGATCTGAGCCAGGTAGCCGTCGTAGTTGCGACGGATCTCGACCATCGAATCGCCGCCGAACTTGTCGCTGAACGCCTTGGCCAGGACGAAGGCCAGCATGTTCTCGCCGACCACGCAGGCGGCCGGCAAGGCGCAGACGTCGCTGCGCTCGACATCGGCCTTCTTGACCTTCCCTGTCCGCAGGTCCACGCTGGGCAACGGCTTCATCAGCGTGCTGATCGGCTTCATCGCGCAGCGCACGACCAGCGGCGCGCCGTTGGTGAGCCCGCCCTCCAGTCCGCCCGCGCCGTTGCGGGGCCGCACGAAGCCGCCATCCGGCCGCGGAGTGCCGGAGTGTTTGTACTCGATGGGGTCGTGCACCTGGCTGCCGGGCAACCGTCCGGCCTGGAAGCCCAGGCCGATCTCGACACCTTTGATAGCCTGGATCGACATCATGGCCTGCGCGATCGACCCGTCCAGCTTCCGGTCCCACTGCGTGCAGTCGCCCAAACCGATGGGCAGGCCGCGCGTGATGAGTTCGAAGTGCCCGCCCAGCGTATCGCCGGCGTATTTGGCGGTATCGACAGCCTTGCGCATCGCCTTCACGGTCGGCTCGTGCAGGCAACGGACGTCGGAGCCGTCAACGGTGGCCAGGTCTTCCCATGTGGGCAGGGCATCTGGCGGAACGGCCACGTCGCCCAGGGCCGTCACGTGTCCGCGGATCTCGATCCCGAAGGCCTTCAAGAGCAGGCGGCAGAGCGCCCCCGCGGCCACGCGCGCGGCAGTCTCGCGGGCGCTGGCGCGTTCCAGCACGTCGCGGATGGACGAATCCCACTTCAGCGCGCCGGCCAGGTCCGCGTGACCGGGACGCGGGCAGAAGAGTTCAGGCGTCTCCTCCAGCCGGGCGTCTTTATTCCAGACGGCCAGCAGCACGGGCCCGCCCATGGTCTGGCCTTTATGGACTCCGCTGAGCGGTTCGGCCCGGTCGGTCTCCATCTTCTGCCGCGCGCCGCGCCCGTAGCCTTTCTGGCGCAGGGCCAGTTGGGCGTCGATGTAGGCCAGGTCGACGGGCAGACCATGCGGAAGGCCTTCGATGAACGCGAAGCAGCCGCGGCCATGCGACTCGCCCGCGGTGTGAAATGTGAGCTGTGCCAAAGGAGCCTCCTTGAGAACCGGACGTTGCGCCTGCCAGCGACCGGGACCAAGGTACTCCGATTGGCGCGGCGCTGCAACCGATGGTGCCCACCTGACAGGAAGACGGGACGTCTCGACAGGATTTACAGGATTGAAAGGATGAGGGCC
>CAYSBP010000418.1:0-2997 GCA_964429255.1 uncultured Planctomycetia bacterium | reverse complement strand
TTTTCACACGACCGTCCCGCCCGCTATGGCGCGAAGCCGGTTTGGGCGGTAGTATGGAGAGCGTGGTCCTGCCCCACCCTCTACCGATCGAGAGGAGAAGGGGGCGCAACGAGGTGTACCGTTATTCGGCGAACGGGATCGAGCCTACCAGGAGCAGATCACTGCACGTGAGACCCAACTTAGCCCTTGGATTGATCGGCGCGGGCAACATGGCGGAAGCCCTGCTGCGCGGCGCCCTTGCGGCCCAACGAGTCGCACCGGACCGCGTAACCTTCTGCGACCCGATCCCGGTCCGACAGGTGCTTTTTCAGCAGCAGTTGGGCGCCAGGATGGCCTCCGACATCGCCGGGGTGGCCCAAGCAGCCCAGATGATCATCCTGTGTGTCAAGCCGCAGCAGTGTGCCGGGGTCCTCGTGGAACTGAAGCCGCATTTCCAGGTGGAACGTCACGTCCTGATTTCGATCCTGGCGGGGGTGCGAACCGAGCGGATCGAAGCGGCCTTGCCGCCCGGCGCGCGGATCATCCGTGTCATGCCCAACACGCCCATGCTGGTCGGCGTTGGGGCTTCGGGCCTCTGTGCGGGATCGTGTGCGACGGAATCGGATCTGGCCGAGGCAGAGCAGCTCTTTTCGTGCGCCAGCGTGGTGGTGCGGGTGAAGGAAGCGTCCATGGACGCTGTGACGGGCCTTTCCGGGTCGGGGCCGGCCTACCTGTTCTATCTGGTCGAGGCGATGGTGGAGGCTGGCGTCCAGGAGGGCCTGGCACGCGAAGACGCATTGCGGCTGGCGGTACGCACGTGCAGGGGGGCGGCCCAAATGCTTGAGGAGACCGGCGCAGCGCCCGAGGAGTTGCGGCGCCGGGTCACCAGTCCGAACGGGACCACGCAGGCGGCCTGCGAAGTACTGGACAACTGCGCGGTGAAGAAGACACTGGTGTCGGCCGTCAGAAGAGCGGCGGAACGGAGCAGAGAACTGGGCCGCGCCTAGCGCGAGGCTCTTTGTAGCAGGGAAATTCGATCAGGAGAACGCGATGCCGCGCATCGTGGTCGAGCGAGGCAACGAGAAGGGCGTCAGCCTGAACTTCGACGGGACCGACCGCACCTACCTGATTGGACGCGGCAGCAAGTCCGACATCGTGCTCACCGACTTCCTGGTCTCTCGCAATCACTTCCAGGTGGAGAAATCGGGCGAACTCTTTTCCATCGCCGATATGGGCAGTCACAACGGCACCTACCTGAACGGCGTACGGTTGCAGGACGAGGCGATGCTCTGCGTCGGTGACATCGTTCGTTCGGGCGAAACGATCTTCTCGTTCCTCTCCGATTCACAGCGCAACGAAGGCGCCCTGGCCGGCCAGAAACTGGCCGGCTATCACCTGCTTGCGCGTATCGGGATTGGCGGGATGGGGGAAGTCTACCTGGCGATGCAGATCTCGTTGGGGCGCAAGGTCGCCTTGAAGATCCTGGCTCCCGAGCTGACCATCGACCCGACCTACGTGCAGCGTTTCCTTACGGAAGCCCGTGCCGCCGCGCGGCTCAACCATCCGAACATCATCGGCGTCCACGAAGTGGGCGAGGAGAACGGCATTTATTACCTCTCGATGGAGTTCATCGAAGGCGGGTCGGTCCAGGATCTGATCACGGCCGACAGCAAGAAAAAAGTGGATCCGTTGCGCGCCACGGAGATCATCCTGCAGGGAGCGCGGGCGCTTCAGTACGCCGAAAAGGCCGGCATCGTCCACCGCGACATCAAGCCGGACAACCTGATGCTTACGGCCACGGGCGACGTGCGTCTGGCCGATCTGGGCATCGCCAAGCGGCTCAATGTGAACGGAAAAGCCGATCAGGCGGAAGGCGTCTTCGGCTCACCGCACTACATGGCGCCCGAGCAGGCCCGCGGGCTTCCGCTGGATCATCGCGCCGACCTCTATTCGCTGGGCATCACCTTCTACCGCATGTTAACGGGCAAGCTGCCGTTCACCGGAACTGACGCGCGCGAGATCATGGAGAAGCAGGTCTTCGATCCGCCGGATCCGCTTCACAGACTCGAGCCGAACCTGGCCCCGTCCCTCTATTACGTCATGGACCGCCTGCTGCGCAAGCGCCCGGCGGAACGTTATCCCAGTGCAACGGCACTCATCACGGACCTGGAGCGCGCGATCGAAGAGATCCACTCCGGCGTTCAGTCCACTGCGCCGTCTTCGGACAAGGACAGGTCGTCGAGTACCATTCGCCGAAGCACCTCGCGGCACAATCGTTCATCGAAGAATAGCTCGAGTTTCTTTCGCAAGCTGTTCGGGTAGCGCGCCTTCGGGCACACCGTGATGTGACCCCGGGAACGTTACTGGACCCGTTGCATCCTCCGTCGCGCCGCCAGTTGACGGCCGAGTGCCGAACCTTCACGATGGCGTCCATGGTTCCGCTTGTCGTCCGTTCGCACTTCTCACTTGGGTGGGGCATCGGCGCCCCCGAACGCCTCTGCAAGACTGCTCGTAAGCGCGGTTTCTCCTGTCTGGCGCTCACCGACACCGATGGACTTTACGGCCTCTGGGCGTTTCTCGGCGCCTGTGAACGCGAGGGACTGCGTCCGATCATCGGGGCGGAGATCACACAGGCGCCGGCAGAAAGCGAGCAGACGTCCGCGCACAGCGGTCAGACGTCAGGGGGCGGAGATCTGAGCGCAGCGGCGAGATCCTCACGGCCAGGCGTCCATACGCCATCCGCCCTCCCCGATCCGCGGTCCCCCCTCTTCGCTCCCGTTCCTTCCCATCCACCCGCCCGTGCAACTCCTTCTTCCTCGCCCCGCTGCATCTGTCTGGTCGAGAACGAGACCGGGTATCGAAACCTCTGTCGCCTGTTGACGCTCCGGCATTGCTCGGGCTCCAACGCACACGGCCTGGCGCCCGAAATCCGACAGTCCGGCGCCTTCGATCTGGTCCATCAGGTGGATCCCGAGGACCATGAAGCGCACCGCGTCCAGCGCGCGATCGCCTTAAACT
>CAYSBP010000417.1:0-2998 GCA_964429255.1 uncultured Planctomycetia bacterium | reverse complement strand
CACCCCACCCACCGTTCCATCGTCGCGAGCCTGATCGGGAGCGTCGTCGAGACCGGAGACCCGGAACGGACATGCGACGACCGCGAATACAGCGTGAACTGAAGACGGTGCTGCGCTGGCTGGAATTGCAGGGGCGGTGCACCGCTCCAAGGCGATTCGATATCGATGTGGGCGCCATCATCGATGCGCCCATGCACCCCACCCATGCACCTGCTTCCTGCATGCGCTCCTCCGCGCTCAACGCCGCCAGGCGCGCTCGGATCCGAACCTCGAATCCCGTTGGGATCTCCACGGACGACAGCGCACGTTCAAGGAAGGATCGAAAGGCGTTCTGAGCAGGAAGAAGGTTTCGAATCGTTGTGTCGTTAAGAAGAAACGGTTCCAAATGATCGGTCTCGGATGGAGCCAGGTGTCCATCCAGGTAGGGGTCAATCCACGCCCGCCCGGCCCTCGACTCCATCACGATCCTCCTCGTCCCCCGTCGTTCCCCTCAGCATCCCCTGGTCGCGAACGTACTCGGTGAGTTCCTCCTGCAACTGCTTTCGCGCGCGAAAAAGGCGCGACATCACCGTTCCGATTGGAATCCCCAGGGCCTCGGCACACTCCTGGTAGGTGAGGTCGCCCAGCGTAACCAGGAGTAGCACCGAACGCTGATCTTCGTCCAAGCGATCCAACGCACGCTTGAAACGGTCATCGACGAGGTCGGGATACAATGCATCCCACTTGACTCCAGACGCGTCCTCTACCAGGACGTTACCTTCATCGGGGGCGGGCAACAGATCGTTGGCGGAGAAATCAACCGTCGCCTCACGCGACTTCGCACTCCTCCGCTCGTTCTTGTATAGAAAGGTCAGGATCTGGAAAATCCATGCCTTGAAATTCGTACCCAGCGCGAAACGATCGAAATTCCGCCAGGCCCGAACGTAGGTCTCCTGCACCAGATCCTCGGCTTTCGCCGCGTTTCCAACCATGCGAAGCGCAGTGGCATACAGAAGGTTCGCCAGCGGCATGGCCACCGCTTCGAACTGCTCCTTCCGAATCGCCATATTGTGGGACGGGGGTTCTCCTTCGTGCTTGACCGGTGCGGCCTTCGCAGCACCCTTGGCCTTGGCACGACGCCGAACACCGTCTCCGGTGATGACCTGGGACATCTCACAGCCTCTACCACAATCCCAGGCCGGCGATCACGTACGGCCGCGCCGTTACTCTAATCGCCGAGCCACACGTAACGTATTCCATAACTTTCGGAATTCCAGAGCGCTTTACAACTGGACGGTTCGATGGGTGTACGTCGCGGAGTGTCCTGGGTGGGCCTGACGAAGACGCCAGCAAACCGGGTGCTGGATTACGCCGCGCCGGCGCCGGAGCGGTTCCTGATGCGCAAAACCAACCCGCCACCGCGCCGTGTCCGAACGGAGGCTGGGTCTCTGTCAGTGCGCCACCGGGTGGTGCAGGTGCGCCCAGACCTCGTCCCGCGCGGCGTGGTTGGTGCGGAAGAGCCCGCGGATCGCGCTGGTGACCATGACCGAGCCAGGTTTCTGAATGCCGCGCATGGTCATGCACGTATGGGTCGCCTGGATCATCACGGCGACGCCCAGGGGTTTCAGTTTCTCCATCATCAGGTCGGCGATCTGGCTGGTGAGCCGCTCCTGGACTTGCGGGCGTCGGGCGAAGACCTCCAGTACGCGCGCCAGCTTGCTGATGCCGACGATCTTGCCTCTGGGCAGGTACGCGATGTGGGCCTGACCCATGAACGGCAGAAGATGATGCTCGCACAGCGAGTAAAATGGAACGTCCTTCAATAGCACCAGTTCATTGTGGTTCTCGTCGAACGTGACTTGGAGGTATTTCGCGGGATCAACGTGGAGCCCGTAGCAGATCTCCTCGTATAGGCGTCCGATGCGCTCGGGCGTCTTCTTCAGGCCGTCCCGGTCGGGATCCTCGCCCATGGCGAGCAGGATCTCGCGCACGGCCTTCTCGATTCGGGGCTTGTCCATGTGGCTGGTTTCGAGACGATCCACGCGTTGCTTCTCCTTCGGATGGGCGTGACCTTGACGGGATCCCGCGGGCACGAACGGTAGCACGGCGGGCGGAGCGGTGCAAGGACGAGGAGGCCTGGGACAGGGCCTTGGGTGCATAGCCGAAAAGTGACGTCTGAACATGGTGCCATGGATACGCACCCGAAGCCGATGAGCCCGGATACTGGGATCTGTGTGCGTATCCGTGACGCTTCGGCCTCCAGCCTCCATCAACATCCCCAATACGACTACGGACTCCGGGCCTTGGGTGCATGACCGAAAATCATCGAGCCCACCAAGTTGAAATGGTGACCTTCTCCTTCCAGCCAGCCCTGGCACAAAAAATTCCCGCCGGCGGGAATCGAGGTTAACGTATTATGTTAGCTGCATGTTACGATCGAAAAATTCCGCGTTGTTGAGCCTCGTCCTCCAGGTATCGAAGAAGCTGAGGCACGCGACCGACTGATCTTCTTCCATGATGGAGCGTGGCGTAGTGTTTCCGGTCGCGCACTTCGGCCAGCAACTGGCCGATGCGCAGGAACGCCTTCCGTTCGTTCTGCAGGCTGCAGATCAGGTCGCCGGTGATCTTGCCGGCGGCCTGCACCGCCAGTTGGGCCGTCGATTTGGGCTTGGCGGTCGGGGGCTTCGTTGCCTTTTTGGGTGCGGTGTTCGACCGCGCGATTTAGACGACCACGCCGATATGGACGAACTCGCCCGTCTCCCGGTACGGCTGGAAGCGGATGGGGGCGTAGTTGCAGGTCAGCTCGTTCATGTCCCTTGCCAATCAGAAGAGGCTCTGCGTGCGGTTGCGAGGCCGGTAGTCTTTGGGATCGATGTTCTGGTTGTACGTCTCCTTCGGGATCGGGATCCAATCCGTACCGTTTATCCCCCGGTTCGCGCCTTGAGGCAGGTTGAGATTCTCCGGGAATGCGCTCGCTACTCTTATCCAGCGGTTCTCTTCCCGGGCGATTTTCTTCACC
>CAYSBP010000416.1:0-2998 GCA_964429255.1 uncultured Planctomycetia bacterium | reverse complement strand
GGGGCTTCCGGTTTTCCGTTGCCAAGTGTGCATCGAGCGGTTACGGCTGCGGCACGCAACCATGTTCAACGAAGCGGAAGACCAGGCTTGGATGAGCCGTATGGCCGCAGGCGATCGCGCCGCGTTCGAGGCCCTCTATCGCGCCTATGCTCCATCCCTGGGGAACTATCTCTTCCGCATTTGCTACGAGGAATCGCTGGCTGAGGACAGTCTCCAAGAGACCTTTCTTCGTGTCTGGCGCGCGGCGCCGCAATGGCGCGGGCAAGGCAAGGTCAGCACGTTTCTCTTCCAAGTGGCCAAGCATGCAGGGCTTGATGTTCGCGGCCGACGGATGCGCGAATCATCGAGTACGGAAGCTCCGGACGCGGAGTCGAATCCCGATCCGGTGTCCGGCGCGCTGGCTCCCGACCGTGCGCTGGAAGGGGCCGAACTGCGGGATCTGGTGCGCCGCGCCGTCGCTTTGTTGCCAGAGGATCAGCGGACGGTGTTGGAGTTGGTGCAGACGGAAGGGTTGACCTATCGGGAGGCCGCCGAGATTCTGGAACTCCCGCTGGGCACGGTGAAGTCGCGCATGCTGGCCGCCGCCGAAACGCTGCGCCGGCGCCTGTTGCGACATGTGAAGGGGTGACACGGAATCATGGGCGATACGATCTCCCCGAATCCAGAAGGGTGTCCGCAGTACGGCGAGGAACTGCCGTTGCTGGCCGTCGGCTCGCTCGATCACGACTGCGCCGCGTCGCTCAGAGAGCATCTCTCCGACTGTCCTGGATGTCGCGCCAGCTACGAAGCGCACTGCCGCGTGCTGGAGACCGTGCGGGGCGAACTCGCGCCGGATCGGCCCCTGGACACCGAGGGGGTCCTGGCCCGGTTGCGCGAACGCATGGGGAAGGCGTCCGGCAGCGGGACCGGTGTTGCGGACCGCGAGCGCTCCGTCAAGCTGTTCGTTTCGCTGGCGCTGATGGTGGGCGGTGTGCTGGCCCTTCTGATCCTGACGCGTCCCGGCGATCCCGTACCCTCCTTGACGCTGCCGGAAGTGCCCGATGCCGCGCTGCTCTACGCAGCCCGCCAGCCGGGTGGTCGTCGGATCGAGGGTGGCGGTACGACCGCCCTTCCCTCTGGGCGGCAGGCCTCGTTTTCCGCGAAGGGCATGGAAGGTGCGCCGGCCGATGTCGATGTGCGAAAGGCGTTCGGCTGGCTCAGTGAAGAACTGTACAAAGGCCTGAAGCTGGACCTGTCCGTGCTGCCCCCGACCCGGGTTTCGCTGGTCTTGAAGAACGCGTCGAGCGGACCGATCGGCGTTACCGGCTACCATCCGCTGGGTGTGAACTACCAACTGGAAATTCGCCGGCCGGGCTCGGCCAGCCCCGAGTTTATCAAGCTGGTGCCGTCGCTGCTTCGGGTGCAGCGGGCGCCCGGCGTTATCGAAGCCGTCCACGAGACCCTGGGACAGATCGTTATCGAGCCGGGGCAGGTCTTCGAGATCGAGATGGATCTGAGTGCGCTGCTTTCTGAGCCCGGCACGTACCGGATCGCCGCCGAGTATCTCGGTTTCGGCCCGGCTGGCGGCGGCGCGGCGGAGCAGGGGCTGCTGCTGCGCAGCAACGAGGCTCAGATCGTCATCGCCGCGCCTCAACCGGGCTCGGCCCCGAAGAAGTAGTCTCTTCCTGGAGGTACCACATGGTTCTTGATGTCGTCATCGAAGTCGCGATCCTCTTCGTGCTGGTCCTGGTCAATGGTGTCTTCGCGATGGCCGAAATAGCCGTGGTGACCGCGCGGCGGGCCCGTCTGGAGAACGATGCTCGCCGGGGTCGTCAGGCGGCTCGTGTGGCCTTGGAGTTGGTTCGCGAACCCGAAGCCTTCCTTTCGACCGTGCAGGTGGGCATCACCTTGATCGGCATCCTGGCCGGTGTGTTCGGTGGGGCTACCATCGCTTTCCAGATGGCGCGCGCGTTCGAAGGCCTGGGCCTAGCTTCCCGTTGGAGCAACGTGCTGGGGGTGGGCTGCATCGCAGCGCTCACCACGCTGCTTATGGTTGTCGTCGGCGAACTGGCACCCAAACGGATCGGCTTGGCGCATCCCGAGCGCATTGCGACGGTGCTGGCGCCCTTCATGCGGCGTCTCTCGCGGCTGGCCTCGCCGTTGGTCGCCGTTTTGACCTTCTGCTCGAACCTCGTGCTGCGCTTCCTCCGCCTGCCGTCCGCCGAACGGCATGTGACCGAGGAGGAGATCCAACTGATGATCGAACAGGGCACGCGCGAAGGGATCCTGGACGCGGCCGAGAAGGATATCCTGCAGCGCGTCTTCCGGTTGGGCGATCGGTGTGTGCAGACCCTGATGACCTCTCGTTCGGATATCGTCTGGATCGACCTGAACGAGCCCTTCGAGACGAATTGGACCAAGATGCTGATTAGCGGGCACTCGTGGTTTCTCGCCTGCGACGGGCATCTGAGCGAAGTGGTGGGGGTCATCCATGTCAAGAGGGTGCAATCCAGGCGCGCCCGAGGCGAGGAGGTTTCGTTGCGGGAGTGCGTCCAGCAGCCGCTCTTCGTCCCCGAGGGGATGAAAGCGCTGAAACTGCTCGAGATGTTTCGCGGTTCGCACAAGCACATGGCCGTGGTGGTGGACGAGTTCGGCACGGTCGTCGGACTGATCACCCCGTTCGATGTGCTGCTGGCCATCGTCGGAGAGATGCCTTCGACGGAAGGCGACGACGAACCGCAGGCCGTGCGACGCGAAGATGGATCGTGGTTGCTCGACGGCCTGGTGCCGATCGACGAGGTCAGAAGCCTGCTGCGCGTTCAAGCGTTTCCGAACGAGGAACAAGGCAGCTATCACACGCTGGGCGGCTTCATGATGATGCAGTTGGGGCGCATTCCGCGCACGGCGGACTACCTGGAACTTGCGGGGTACCGTTTCGAGGTGATGGACATGGATGGCCGCCGCGTCGACAAGGTGCTCATTACGCCACAGGGAAGAACAACAGGCTGAGCCCGACCGG
>CAYSBP010000415.1:0-3000 GCA_964429255.1 uncultured Planctomycetia bacterium | reverse complement strand
GACCTTCAACATCCATGGCCCCGACATCAGGCCCGAAGGATTGCGGCCTATTTTGTGCTGCACTTCGTCGGACTCCGGTCGTCGTATCATCCCGATACGCCGCACCTCCGTCCTCCTTGTTCAGCATGCTCCCCCTTTCCCACAGGGAAAGGGGGAGCCCAAAGAGGTGGGAAGACATAACACGTGAACTTCTCTTTTTGCGACTACTTGTATCCAGGCAGGAAGTCCTTCTCCGCCGCAAAGAGTTCCAGTGTCATCTTCTTGATCTCCGCCGGACAGCAGACCGCCGAAGTCAACGGATCCAGCGTCAATGCCAGGATCGCCGCTTCCTTGCTCCGTTCGATGGCCGCCGTCGCCGCCAGATCGAACATGCGCATGTTGCTGTCGCAGACGGCCGCCATCTGCGGGGGCAATTTTCCAAAGCGTACCGGTTGGATGCCGTTTCGGTCGATCAGGCAGCGCACTTCCACGCAGCCGTCGGCCGGCAGGTTCGCGATCAGCGCGTTGTTGCCGCTGGGCGCGTTCATTACGTTGCCGTGGATGCGGAAGGGGCTGTCCTTCTCGCGCGCTTCGATGATCCACGAGGCAAATTCCCACGAGCGGTCCCAATCCATGGGCTTCTCGCCGCTCGCCAGCTTCTTTCGCTCCTCGTCCGCGTTCTTGCGCCACGTCGGCCACTCGTTCGCATAGAAGCTCGAACCGCCCTCGTAGCCCGGTCGGCAGTACTTCGCCAGCAGGTCCTTGCGCTTGCGGTAGTACGGCAGGTACTCGCTCAGGTGCCCCGACGATTCGGTGATGAAGGCGCCGAAGTGGAGCATCATGTCCTTGCGGACCAGATCGCCCGCGTCCTTCGGGTCGGCCGGTTCGCCGGAGAGATCCTTGCGGGCCTTCTCCAGCAGGATCGGATAGAGGTTCTTGCCCTTGTGTTCGAGCTTGGTGAACCAGGCAAGATGGTTGATGCCGGCGCATTCCCAGTCCAGTTCCTCGTAGGGGACGCCGGCGCGACTGGCCATCAGGTGACTGGTGCCCTGGACGGAATGGCAGAGGCCGATGATCTGCATGCGGCTGGCACGGCCGGCGGCCAGACACAGCATGCTCATCGGGTTGGTGTAGTTCAGCACGATCGCGCGCGGGCAAAGTTCCTCGGCGTCCTTCAGGATCTCGAGCAAGACCGGAATCGTGCGCAGTCCTTTGAACAGACCGCCCGGTCCGATCGTATCGCCGATGCACTGGTCGACGCCGTACTTGGCGGGAATGTCGTTGTCGTGACGGACGCACTGCACGCCGCTGACTTCGATGCAGTTGATGATGTAGTCGCTGCCTTTCAGAACGTTGCGGCGGTCCTTTGACGCGACGATCTTCCAGCCGGACTTGCCGAGTTGTTGGACCCGCTTCTGCACGACGGCGTGCATCATTTTCAGCCGTTCTTCGTCGATGTCCACCAGCGCGATCTCGCCAGCGTCACTGCCGGGGATCTGCATCACGTCGCTGCACAGTCGGGGCGTGAATCCGCTGCCGGCGCCGAGCATGGTGATCTTGATCGCCCGCGGCATCTTGCCGGACAGTCCCCGCTGTTCATCGGCCGATTTGGTGTGGGCGGCGTGGCCTTCAGCAGTCTTGGCCTTCTGAGCGCACATCGTTGAGGCTCCTTGGCATGAGGATGGATGAAAAGTGACTGACAAACCACTTCCATGTTCACCATTTTACTTATGCAAACAAGTAGCCAATTCGTGACGCTCGATGTACAAAATGTGATATGAGCGTCGAAGGATACCACGCCCGTCGCGAACGCACCTTGTGGCATGTCTGGGGCTTCGGACAAGGCCAGGTCGTCGCCCCCGGGATGACCTACTGGCTCGAGAACCTCGGCCGCAAGCCCGACGGAGTGGTCGTTGCGCAGTTCTGCCGGGAGGGACGCATTGTCTACCGCGAGCGCAAGCAGCGCACGGAAGTCCCCGCCGGCCGCCTGCTGCTTTTCGCCTACGATGAAGATACGGCGTATGGCCGACCGCCGGAATGGCGCGAGTCCTATGTCTGCGATCACATGGCCTTGCGGGGTGCGGGGTTGGTCGAGCACTGGTCGGTGCTGCGGCGCCGGTTCGGCTCGGTCCTGCCGCTGCGGACCGGCAGCGCGTTGCACGGACAGTTCCTGCGGCTTTGCGAGATGGCCAGCCCGCGGGCCGGCACCGGAGCGTTTGCCATGGCGACCGCCGTTCACGGCTTCGCCATGCGCATATATCAGGAGTGCGAGGAGGGTATGGCGGCCGGGCAGAACCCCGTCGAGCGCGCCATCGACGACCTGTTGCGCCATCCGACCTACCCGTGGTCGCTGAAGGAGGTTGCTTTGCGGCACGGATGTTCACGCGAGCACTTGGCACGCGTCTTCCACGAACGAATGGGCCTCCCGCCTGGCAAGCATCTGGCTCGCGCAAGGCTCGAACGTGCCTTGGCGCTCCTGCGTGAAACGCACCTGTCGATGGCGGCGATCGCCGCGCAAGCGGGTTTTTCGACCGCACATACCCTGACCCGCCGCGTACGCGAAGCTACCGGCCGCGCGCCCAGTCAACTGAGACTGAATAACCAATGGTAAATAGGTGCCTTCTCGTGGCTGGCCGCTACTTCTCGAGGTATTCGCGGAAGGCCTCGTTCAGTGCTTTCGCCGGCATTCCGAGGTAGTCGGTGAGGGGGGTCTTCGCACGCCCCGTGTAACGGTCGTAGGCGTATTCCAGGAAGTCGGTCGCGTAGATACCGTCCTCGAACTCAAGGAGGAACCGCGAGAAGGCGCCGGACCATTTGTAATTGCGGCCCCGGTTGGGCTCTTCATGAAATGCTTCGTCGGTCAGGCCCAGCAGCACGTTGATGGGTTGGAGCTTGCTCTCCGCCAGCCATTTCGCCGCCTGTCGGACATCCGGGTGCTTGCGACCGGAAGGGATCATGAGCCAGCCACGGGCGTCGGGGCGTGCGTATCCCGTCGTTTCGGCCAGACCCTCGACCAACCAG
>CAYSBP010000414.1:0-3025 GCA_964429255.1 uncultured Planctomycetia bacterium | reverse complement strand
ACCCAGATCATCGAGCCGAAAAGGTGCGACCTATGCGCGTATCCAAAACCCCTTGACAGGTGTACTTTCTTTGATATTTTTTTGCATGTAACGTCAAGTAAATGGTTGAGGTTGCGGGATGCGTCAGCCGATCCGGTTCGCCCTCGGGGGAGGGGCACGTGATGCGTGATGCCAACGACCGCCTTCTGGGTGAGCCGTGGGTTAGGGCCCAGCAGATCACCGAACATCAATTATTGAACTGCTGATCTCCAAGGGCGTGGTGACGCGAGTGGAACGGACCGGACGCCTGGGTCCGCGAAGATAGGGATAGCGCCAAGTAAGTTTGACCCCGATACCGTCGTGCGCTACTATCGCGCGCTTCGGGAAATACGCCGGAAGGGCCGGTCGGGGTTAGGCTGGGTGGCGATGAGCGAGGCCGCTAAATGAAGACACTCTCGATGGACGAGTTGGCCCAACGTGTGGCGCAGGAACTGAGCGCCCCCGAACCGCAGGCCCGTGCCGTCTTGAGTCGGGCGGTCGACGTGGTGCGTGAGGAGTTGCAGCGGGGCAACCGGATTGAGTTACCCAGGCTGCTCAGCCTTTCCGTCAAACTGGGGCAGTCGGTGGCGGCCAGAAGTAAGGCGGAGTCCGCGCTGAATCTTCCGCCCGCACGGCTGATTCAGGTGGAGGTCGACGACGATCTCCGCAGGGAAGTCGAAGGCTCGGGTCTCTATCAGATCCTACTGGTTGTTCCGCAGAAGGACTTTTTCACCGGTGTGATGGCAGCCCGTCTGTCCACGGCGCGTAGCGAAGTAACCGTGGTTCAGGGAGCCGACGAGGCGATCGAGCGCCTGAAGGAGAGGGCGGCGGATCTGATTGTCCTCGATACCGGCGTGGTGAATGCGCCGCGCGTGGCGGAGGACGTGAAGAAAAAGCGTCCGACCAGTCTCACGGCGATCGTTCGGATTCTGGCGGAAGGTGACGATGCGTCGGCCGTGCAGGGACTGGAGATTTCCTACGACGAATCCATTTCGGAGCCCTTCGAACTGGCCGATCTGGTGAAGTTGGCCGAAGCGGAGTTGGCTCGCATCGCCGAGGAGCGGAACTACTTCGACCACGTGATGCACTTCAAGCTCAATACGACCGAGGAGTTGGTGGAGAGCGCCAACGAACTGGTGGGGCATCTGCTCTCGCAGTCCGGTCTGGGGGAAGAGGCGCAAGCGGCGACGGCGGTGGCCTTTCGCGAGGCGGTCGACAATGCCGCCCGTCACGGCAACAAGTACAGTCCGCAGCGAAACATCGAGATTCAGTACCTGCTGGATCGGGAGAAGGTGACGGTGGCGGTGGGCGATGAAGGCGACGGGTTCGACACGGAGGTTTACCTGAGCCGCGGGGTCAGCGGCAACCCGGTGGATGCCGCGCGCGAGCGGACGGCGGCGGGTGGCATGGGCGGGCTGGGCATCATGCTTATGCTCAAGTGCGTGGACAAGCTCGAGTACAACTACGCCGGCAACAAGATCACGCTGTCGAGGTTCCTCCACAGGAACGCGGCGGCCCAAGCGTAGTTTCGTGTCCGCCTCGTCACGAGGCGCCAGGGTGAGGTGAGAAACACATGGCATCCATCGAGTTTCGAGTCAAAGTCATCAAGTCGCCCTCCGGTACGATGGCCACACTGGCCGAGATCGATGGGTCGATTGATACCACCACGATTCAGCAGTTCCAGCAGGTCATGGACAAACTGATCGAGCGGGGCGTCAAGAACCTGATCCTGGACTGTGCCAACATCAAGTACATCAACTCGACGGGCTTGGGCACCCTGCTCAAGTATGCCGACATCTACGAGTCGACCAGCGGCCACATCGCGTTCTGCCGCATACCCAGCAAGGTCATGCTGGTCATGGAGATGCTGGGCTTCAACGCGCTCTTCACTATCGTCCCGGACGAGGCGACTGCGCTCCGCTCCTTTTCCGGCGTTTCGGCTCCGCCCAGTTCGGTACCGGTTAAGATGGAGGCTCCTCCTCCTATGCCCGCGCCGCCCCCGACCTCGCCTGCAACTTACGCGGCGGCCCACGCGGCGAAGGCCCCGGCTCCGGCTCCGGCTCCGGCTCCGGCAGCCTATGCCCCCGCGCCCGGCGCACCGGCCTTCCCCATGCAGTCCAACTGCGCGCGCTGCCGCGTAACCCTCGCTATTCCCAACGTCGGCAAATACAAATGCCCTCGCTGCGGCGCCATCCTGGGTGTGGAGCCAACGGGCCGCATTCGATTTTTCGCCTCGAAAAAGAGCCAGCCCATCGAAATCACGATCCCCTGCAACAAGGACCTGATGCCCGGTGTTGGTCAACTCGTCGGCGTCTGTGCGCAGGCGTCAGGATTCCCCGAAAGCGCGGCGCAGACCGTGGCGCAGGCGGTCAACTCCGCTTGCGACAACGTGGTCGACATGGCCTACGGCGGTGACCCCAGCGGCGTCTTCCACATCCTCGTCATCCCGAACGGAAAGACCCTGACCATCAGCATCGCCGACCATGGCAAACCCTTCGACTTCGGCCCCGGCGGTTCGATCTACGCCGACCATCGCTTCTCCTCCGTGGTGGGTGCCATGGATACCATCGAGCATCGCCTGAACCCGAACGGCGGGAATCACCTGACCTTCATCAAGGTGCTTCAGTAGATTCACGGAGGCTGTTCCATGGACGTTTCAGCCCGCCGTTCCTCACGCTTCTCGATGCATTCCAAGCAACTCGGTCAACTCCTCATCGAGAGCGGCGATGTACAGGTCGAACAAGTCAACGAGGCCATCCTCGTCCAGGAGCAGCAAGGCGGCATGCTCGGCCAGATCCTTCGCCAGAAGGGCGTCTGCTCGGACGAGGTTATCGCCAACGCATTGCTCAAACAGGTGCAGGTCACAGACGTTATGTGCGAGGAAATCTACGCGCCGCTGGACGTGCTGGAGTTGGTCCCGCGCGAACAGTGCGATGGCGAGAAGCTGTGCCCCTTCGAGCGGTTGGGCAATCTGCTTTGCGTGGTCATGGGCAATCCGCTGAACCGT
>CAYSBP010000413.1:0-3047 GCA_964429255.1 uncultured Planctomycetia bacterium | reverse complement strand
GGGGGATGGGGGGGACGATGATGGGTGTTTCCCCCGCGGCGCGCTGGACGCGCGCTTGGGGAGAGAAAAAGAGGAGGCGGGAGCGCTTCGTTAGTCCTATCCCCCCAACCCCCTTCCCTGAACGAGGGAAGGGGGAGCAGACGGGATTTGTGGGTCATGCGAAGTTCAAAGAGGGGGAATTTGTGCCCGCCGATTCGGTCCCGCACCCGGGCCTGACGTGCCGTGCTTTTCCTTCTTTCCCTCCGCCGCTTCGTGGGCTACCATTTCTTCATGACTCGAAACGCATGGATCTTGCTGGGCGTGTTGATTCTCGTTGCCGCTTCCGTGCTGGCGGCCCACATGGTTCTCCACCGGGTCAAGACCGGCGATTGGACGCCGCAGACCGGGCCCCATGTCGTGGCATCGGACCGTCCCAAGGAGCCGCCGCCTCCTCCGCCGCTGAAGCCGGAGGAGAAGTGGGCGCAACTCATCGAACAGTCCGTGAAGGCCATCCAGGAGTCCAACTGGACCCTCGCGGGACATCAACTTGAGCAGGCCCGCGAGATCGCCCGCGCTTTTCCCCCGCCGGATCTGCGTCTGGCCGAGAACGAGTACCTGCTGGCCGGCGTCTATCGCCGGCATTTCAGGGACGCCGAAGCCTTCATGTCCTGCAAGAGCGCGCTGGAGATCCGCGAGAAGGCGCTTGGCAAGGACGATCTGCTGGTGGCCGACACCTGGCGCGGACTCGGGCATCTGTACGAGGAACGCGGCCTTCCCAATGACGCCGAGCGATGCATGAAATGCGGGCTGGAGATCCAGCTGAAAAAACTGGGCGAGAACGACATGGCCGTTGCCCGCACGCGTTCGGAACTGGCACGGTTGTTTCTCGCGCATCAGCGTCCCGACGAGGCCGAACGGTACGCGCGGCAGGCGCTTGCGGTTCAGGCGAGCAATCTGAAGCCGGAAGAGCCCGAGTTGATCGTGACGCGCCTGAATCTCGGCGACGCCCTCTTTCATCAGGAGAAGTACGACGAACTGGAGCAGGAAACCACGCGGACGCTGGACGTCTTCCAGAAAGTGGCGGGCGATGATCATCCGCAGGTCGCGGTTCTGCTGAGGCAACTCGCCTCGGTGCGTCAGCATCAGAAACAGCACGACGAAGCTTCGAAGCTGCTCTTGCGCGCGCTCCGCATCCAGGAGCAGAAGCTGAAGGAACACGCCGATCTGGCGGTCACCTTGCTGATGCTCGCCAACGTGCAACTGGACCAGCAACTGGCCAGCGAGGCGGAGGGTCAGTTCCGGAGCGCGCTGGCCGTCTGGGAGAAGCTTAAACCCGAGACGAACCCGCGCATGGTCGCGCTGACCACGTCCCTCGTCCGCCGGTTCTACGAGGCCGGCAAGAGGGATCTGGCGCGGGACCTGTTGCAGCGGACGCTTGTGATCGCGGACCGCGTCAAGCCGGCCACCGACGAACTGCTCAACGAGATCCTTCAGCCGCTGGCCTGGCTGTGCGCGGAGACCGGCGAGATGGAAGAGGCCGAGAAACAGTTCCAGCGGCTACTGCTGCTGCAGAAGCGGGTCTACAATACGAAGGAACACCCTGTTGTCTTCGTGAACATGGGCGCGTACATCCACGTCCTGCGCATGCTGGAAAAGAACGATGAGATGATGCGGACCATCGAGAGGGCGGAACGCCTGCGCGGCGGCGCCGAGCGGCGCCAGTTGGACGTGGCACGGCAGTTGCGCGAGGCGGGGAAGCTCGCGGACGCCCAACGGGCCGAGGCGATGGCCGAGCGCATCCGGACGCAGTCGCTGACCGATCCGTTCCCGCAACCCATCCCGATGCCCAGCTTCAAACTGCCGATGCCGTAATACGTGGCGCATGCCTCTGGCTTGCGGCCCATGCTAGCATGGCCGGATAGCCGATGCGTCCTACACGTACCGCCCCCGCACTTCCTCCAGCCGTGCTTCCACCATCTCCTTGACCCATTGCGGGTCATCGGAGACGAGGTTGAGGCGTACGTAGACGGACGTCGGGTCGTCGGGCATGGGCGGAAAGCGGCCGTTGGTGCTTTCGATCGCTTCGGCGGTCAGGTTGGCGAAGCAGGTGATGTAGGCCATGATGCCCGAGGTCTGGTCGGGCGTGTGATGGTGTACGATGCCGGCGTGGATGGGTTCGGGGAGCTTCCAGTAGTTGGAGACATCGCCGCCGAGTTCGCCGTGGTGGAAACCGAGAATTTCGCATTCGGCCTGCAGCCGGTTGACGTGCTCCTCCTCCTGCAACTGACGTATCTTGCGCATCAGAGCGGGCGGCAGCACGCGGCTCATGACCACTTTCCCGATGTCGTGGAGGAGCGAGGCGGTCAGGCTTTCGGGCGGAATCGCCAGTTGCGACCGGGTCTGGAGCAGTTCGACGGTCAAGGCGGCTGCGACACCGTGGCGCCAGAGGGCGCCTTCGGCCAGGCCGAGGCCTGGACAGGCATCCATCATGGTCTGCCGGACATTCGAACCGACGGCCAGGGCCAGCACGGCGCCCGTTCCCATGCGCAGGACGGCGTCCCTCACGGTTGCGATCGGTCGTCGACTGCCGCTGTAGGCCGAGTTCGCCGAGCGCAACAACCGGCCGGTCAGGATGGGGTCGAACTGGATGATCTCCTGGATCTCTTCCAGCGAGGACGACTCACTGGCCACGATCCGGGCCAATCGCGTGACGGAGACCGGGAGGGGTTTCAGCTCCTGGATGACGCTGATCAGCGTTCCACGATCCATCAAGACGTCCCCCGGGCGAGGCCTGCCCGCAGGGCCGCGGGCTCTTCAGGATCGCAAATAGCATCGCCGTGCGAATCTTCCCCAACGCGGTCTGTACGTCAAAGGGTTTATGGGGGGGACGATGATGGGTGTTTCCCCCGCGGCGCGCTGGACGCGCGCCTGGGGGCGAGTGCTCGTGAGGGGAGGCCTCGTTGGTCCTATCCCCCAGCCCCATAAGCGCTAACCTAAGGTGGCGTGGTCTAGTCGGGCACGGGCAGGGGCACGGGCAGGGGCACGGGCAGGGGCACGGGCAGGGGCAC
>CAYSBP010000412.1:0-3053 GCA_964429255.1 uncultured Planctomycetia bacterium | reverse complement strand
AACGAAAGGTTTCATCCCATGTCTTCCATCCAGGATCTCCCGACCCAATACGACCCGCTAGCCTTTGAGGACGGCGTGTACGCCCTGTGGGAAAAAGCCGGCGTCTTCGGAACCCAACCGGCCGCGGGCCGCAAGCCCTACACGATCGTCATCCCGCCGCCCAACATCACCGGCGTGCTCCACATCGGCCACGCGCTCAACAACTCGCTCCAGGACCTGCTCACCCGCTGGCGCCGCATGCAGGGCCACGAGACGCTCTGGCTGCCCGGCACCGACCACGCCGGCATCGCCACGCAAAACGTGGTGGAAAAAATGATCGCGAAGACCGAACAGAAATCGCGCTACGACCTCGGCCGCGAAGAACTTATCCAGCGCATCTGGACCTGGCGCGACGCATACGGCGGCACCATCCTCAAACAACTCCGCAAACTCGGCGCGAGTTGCGACTGGTCACGCACACGCTTCACGCTCGACGAAGGCCTCAGCCGCGCCGTGCGCACGGCCTTCGTACGCCTCTTCGAGAAAGGCCTGCTCTACCGCGGCAAGTACCTCGTGAACTGGTGTCCGCGCTGCCGCACGACGCTCTCCGACGACGAAGTGGAACACGAAGAACTCAACGCGCAGATCTTTGAGCTGCACTATCCCCTCACCCGCCCCAGCGGTGAGCGCACGTTCCTGACCGTGGCGACGACGCGCCCCGAAACGATGCTCGGTGACACCGCCGTGGCCGTGCACCCGCAGGATGAACGCTACCAGGCCTTCGTGGGCCAGACCGTGCGCCTGCCGCTGGCGAATCGCGAGATTCCCATCATCGCCGACAGCGCACTGGAACTCGGCTTCGGCACCGGCTGTCTGAAAGTGACGCCCGGACACGACCCGGTCGATTATCAGATCGGCCTGCGCCACAAGCTGGACATCATCAGCATCCTCACCGAAGACGGCAAACTGAACGACCGCGTGCCCGCGCAGTTCCGCGGCATGGAACCGAAGATGGCGCGCAAGGCCGTGATGGCCGCACTCAAAGAGCAGGACCTGGTGGGCGAGATCAAGGACTACCGCCACAAGGTGGGCCACTGTTACCGCTGCCACACGGTGATCGAGCCGTTCCTCACCTCGCAGTGGTTCGTGAACATGAAACCGCTCAGCGAACTGGCGGTGAAGGCCACCGAAGAGCATCGCGTGCAGTTCCACCCGGACCGATGGACGAAGGTGTACCTGCAGTGGTTCAAGGACGTGCGCGACTGGCCGATCTCGCGCCAGATCTGGTGGGGCCATCAGATCCCGGCGTGGTACTGCGTCGAAGACAACCCCGGCGCGATCAAGAAGATTGAAGCCGGAGCGGATGAACCCTACGACGCGGTGGAGAACGGCCAGAAGGTGCGCTACCTGATCGGCGAGAACGCCAAGCCGATCGTGACCGAGCAGGATCCGGCGGAGATGCCGCAGTACCGCGGCAAGACGCTCGTGCGCGACCCGGACGTGCTCGACACGTGGTTCAGCAGTGCGCTGTGGCCGTTCAGCACGCTCGGCTGGCCCGAGAAGACGCCGGACCTGGATTACTACTACCCGACCGACACGCTGGTGACCTCGCGCGGCATCATCTACTTCTGGGTGGCGCGCATGGTGATGATGGGCGAATTCTGCATGGGCAAGGAGCCCTTCCGCCACGTGGTCATCCACGGCACGGTGCTGGACGGCGAAGGCGCGGTGATGTCGAAGTCGAAAGGCAACGGCATCGACCCGCTGGACATCATCGACCGCTACGGCGCCGATGCGATGCGTTTCACCATCTTCGACATGGCGACGGAAGGCCAGGACATCCGCTTCCCGGTCTCGATCGTCTGCCCGCACTGCGGCGAGACGCAGGACCTGCCGAAGAAGCGCACGAACCCGATCATGAAGTGCGGCACGTGCAAGAAGGACTTCCAGCAGCCGGTGCCCAACGAGCCCGCGTTGCCCGAACCGGCCGAAGGGCATCTGGACAGCAAGCGTTTCGAGAAGGGCCGGAACTTCTCGAACAAGGTCTGGAACGCGGCGCGCTTCGTACTGACATCGATCGATCCCGCCGACGTGGCGAAGATCGACGCGGACGGCGTGGAGAAGGCCCTGCGCGACCAGGACCGCTGGATCCTTTCGCGGATGAGCGGCGCGGTGCGCGACGTGACGAAGGCGCTGGAGGACTTCGAGTTCTCCAAGGCGGCGAATGCGCTCTACACCTTCTTCTGGGACGACTTCTGCGCCTGGACCATCGAACTGAGCAAACCTCGCTTGACACCGGAAGGGGCGCCCGCCGACCGCATCGCCGCCACCGCCGTGTTGCTGCACGTGCTGGACCGCAGCCTGCGCCTGCTGCACCCGCTCTGCCCGTTCATCACGGAGGTCCTGTGGACCGAAATGTCCAAGCTGGCGCCGGCCGGCCCGGCGCGGAACCTTGGCCGTGCTGAAGCCGGTGCGAACGGCGGGCCGTTGGCCACGTCAGCTTGGCCGAAGGTGGAAGAAGCCCGAGTGAACGCCGAGATCGAAGCGCAATACGCCGCCCTCTTCGAAGCCGTGCGGGCGGTGCGCAACATCCGCCAGAAGAACGGCATCGCGCCGAAGCAGCAGCTCAGGGTCTTCATCAAGACGACCGACCCGCGCGAAGCCCAGCGGCTGAACGCGGAGAAGCACATCCTGGAGCAGATGGCGAACATCGAACCGCCGCAGATCGGCCCGGACGCGCAGAAACCCAAACCCGCCGGCCACGAAGTGCTGACCGGCGCGGACCTGTATGTCGCGCTGGCCGGCCTGATCGACACCGAGAAGGAAAAGGCGCGTCTTCAGAAGGAACTGGAGCGCACGCAGGCCGCGGTGAAGATGAGCGAAACCAAACTTGCCAGCGAGAACTTCATCAAGGGCGCGCCGCCGGAGAAGGTCCAGGCCGAGCGCGACCGCCTGGTCGAGTACCAGGAGAAGGCGGCGAAGCTACAGGAAGCGATCACGGAGTTGTAAGAACGGCGTTCACCAGGGAGACTTCGGCTTCGGTCCACGGACACCGCATACGGCCGCGGTGTCCA
>CAYSBP010000411.1:0-3055 GCA_964429255.1 uncultured Planctomycetia bacterium | reverse complement strand
GCAGGACCTGTCGCGATGGCCTTTCATCACCGCCGCTGTTGCCGCACCCGCGCAAAGGGCTATAGTCCGCCACGTCTTCACACGCGAGGAGCCTTCGATGCGCTTTACGCTCGTCATCCCGCTTCTGCTCCTGGTCTGCCATGCGCCGTCATTCCGTGCGAGCGAGACGCCCGATGCGGTGATGGAACGCCTGGCCGCACGCGCGTCGCCCGGCACGGCCACGGAACTGGAGTATGTGCTTATCCAGTATCGCGGCGGACGCCGTGTGGAAGCCCGCGGATCGGCCCGGTATCACGCCGACGGCAAACGCTTTGTGAATCGGGTGAAGACGCAGACCGGCGACCGGGAGGTCGACGTCCGCATGGTTTGCGACGGAACCGTCGTCTGGGTCGAGGTGCGTGAAGGGCGCGCGACGGTCGCCATCCAGCGATTCGGCATTGACACCCTCCGCAAACTGGGCGGCGCATCCGGTCAGGATCCAATAGCCCAGTGGAAGGATATCTGCAGTCGGTTTCTCTTCTCGGAGACGCGCGAGGGAACGTGGGGCGATACTGCAGTGACGATCCTTGAGGGCACGCTGAAACCCGAGTTTGTCCAGCGGCAACTCGCGGCCGCCAGTGAACTCGGCGGAAGCTTCGCCACTGATATCGCCAGACCTCAACTCGAGGCGATGGTGAAAGCACGCGTCTATGTCGAGTCGGCCTCAGGGCGCCTGCGCAAGTCCGAGGTGCTCGATCAGGCCGGACAGATTCTCCTCTCCTTTGAAGTGGAGCAACTCAAGACGGGCGTGGATCTGGCCGACAGTCTTTTTACGTTTGAGCCGCCCAAGGACGCGGAGGTCATCGACCTGGACCAACTGAATCCCCAGTGATTGAACGGGGGCAGGGAGCGAGTTGCGGAGAAGTCAACCTAACCGAAGATGCGGCCGTTTGAGGCGTCCTTCATGTCGATGAAGAACCTGGTCTGCCCGGCGATCCGCGTGGCCCTGATCGTGCTCACGGCGCAGCTCTGCGCCGCGGAGCCGGACGTCCCGAAACCGTTGCCGCTCCTCGACGGTGAACCCCAGCGCGGACGCTGGATCGCCTTGAGCGGCGAGACCATGCCGGGCGGTGCGGAGGAATACGAGTGGCAGCAGACGGCCGGACCGGTGGTCCGTTTCCTGGACGAACAACGCACGAAGGCCCGTGTCTGGACGATCCTCCGCGAACCCGGAAAGTATGCCTTCGCCTTGCGCGCACGAAACCCGCAAGGCTGGTCGGCGCCCGCTCTCCTGGAGTTTGAGGTGCCCAACAGCGCGCCTGCGATTCCGCTCGAAGAGGCTTTTCAGCCAACCGGTGCCGGCGAGGAGATCCGGTTGCCGGGCGAGGCGTGGAAGCAGATCAGTGGACGCGCGATCACGGTCCGGGAAATGCCGGACCGTCGGTTCACCTGCTTCCGTCTGCTCCAGGAGGGGCTGTATCTCTTTGAGGCATGGCGCGCGGGCGATGTGCCGGAACGGAGAGGGTACTGGGTCCCGCCCGGGCGCGATGACGAAATGGGTGACCGGCGTCCCGTGGCCGTCCTTCCGCCCGCCCTCTCCGGTCGGGTGGGACAACCGTTGGTGCTGGATGCCTCGCCCTCCTATGACCGGGACGGTACCGACGAGCCCCTGGTGGCGCGATGGGAGGTCGATACGGTGCACGGCGCGACGCTGGCCGTGACCGGTCCGCTGAAGGCCGCCTTTTGGGCGCCGCGAGAGGGCGTCTACAAGCTGGCGCTGTTTGTCTCCGATGGCAAGTTGGACAGCCGCCCGGAAAAGCGCTTCATCCAGATCGTGGACGCCGATGCTCCGGCGCCGGCCGAATCCATTGTTCTCGACCAAGCCGATGAAGGCGAACGGATGCGCCGCGTTCAGTTGCGGCTGTACGAATCCACGCTGGACGACGCGGTTCAGCGTTTCCCGTCACGCTGCGGTGTGGCGCTGCGCGTCGATCCCGCCTTTCTTCAGAGCGACCGCTTCGACCGCATTCGGCTGGAACTGGGCGCCCGAAACGCGTCCGTGCGAATGCTGGCCGACTGGATCGCGCGACAGGCCGACGGATGGTATCGCGTCGAGCCCAATACGTCGTTCTGGCTCACCACGCCCACGGCCTGGGTCGCTGAACGGCAGCCGCTGGAGAGTCTGCTGCCGAAAGTGGACGCCCTGCACGAAGAAGAGGACGCAGGGGACCTGCTGCGGATCCTGAACCAGCTTTTTGACGGCGTGCTCAAGGAGAGTGTCGACGCGCGACTGGTGTACCGGGCGGAGCAGGATCAGATACTGGCGGTTATGCCCAGGAAAGCGGTTGATCGGCTCAAGGAAGTCCTGAATCACCTGCGGGCACCGAAAGGTCTGGGGTTACTTCCGCCTGCGGACCTGACCCCCGAAGAGCGGAGTGTGCGCCACGCACTGGCGCAGACCATGGTCACTGGAACCTGGACCGCGCGGCGGTTCGACCTGCTGCTGCGGGATCTGGATGAGCAGACCGGCATGCCGGCGGCCTTCGACCCGCGGCAGTTCCCAAAAGGGGTGCCGAAGGTCACGTTGAGCTGCAACCAGACGCCGCTTCGCCAGGTGGTTCGTGACCTGGTCGAGCAGGCCGGCTTCGATGGCTGTCAAGCCTCCCCCCTGGGGGGGTTGTGGTTTTATAAGGGTGCGGAGCCCTGCGTGACGCGGGAACTGCTCTGGGATCGTGCGGTCGTGCGTACCTATGATGTGGAGTCCATCCTGAAGCAGCTTCCGATGGTCAGCGGCGAAGTCATTTCACACTTGATCCGGCAGCGCGTCTTCGCCGATTCGTGGACGGTCGCCGGCACCTGCTGCCGGTATCACAAGCCGACGTCGAAGCTCGTGGTCGTCCACGTGCCCGAGGCGCAGGATCGCGTGGTCCGGGTGCTGTGGGACTTGCAGTTGCGCGGCGAGAGCGCCCTCGGACCAGCGCTCACGCCCGATGCCGGCCCGTAGTAGATGGGACATGGCGCAAGGAGGAAAAGGACTCGATACCGATTCCGATCGCGCCCCCGACGCCGAAGTCGT
>CAYSBP010000410.1:0-3055 GCA_964429255.1 uncultured Planctomycetia bacterium | reverse complement strand
TCGGTATCGGGATCGATTCGTCTACCTATAGCGCAAGGCGTAAAAGGACTCGATACCGACTCCGACCGCGCGGAGCAGAGGGCGAACTGAAAGACCCTGCCGCAGGGGTACCCAACGGCCAAACACGGCTACGAGTTGTCACCCGTGTCTGGTAGAATCCCCTCGGAGCGCTGAGGATGAAAAAATCAGGACTATTCCAGGCATCATTGTAGATGACATTGTGGATTGCTGCAGGACCTCTTCGAAACGTGAAAAAGGAGACGGCGCCTTCACCGTGAGCAACCTCGACCTCAAGTTCCAAGTGGAACATCGTATCAGCAAGCTGGAACGTTTGGCCGAGCCGGTCAAACAGGACCTTGAGCGTACCGAAACGTTCATGTCCGAGCTGCTCAGCAGCACACACCCCTTTCTCAGTTCGCTGGCGGGACATCTGGAGCAATTCCGTGGAAAACGGCTGCGACCGGTCCTGGTGCACCTGTCCGCGCGGGCGTTCGGCGGCGAAGCGCCGCTGGCGGCTGAGGTGGCGGCCGTCATCGAACTGATCCATCTGGCCACCCTCTGTCACGATGACGTGCTCGACGAGGCCGAGACCCGACGCAGCGTGCCAACGGTGAACGCACGCTGGGGCAATCGCGCGGCCATCCTTACAGGCGACCTGCTCTTTTCGCGCGCGTTGGAGCGCCTGGGACGCTTTGACGATCCGCGACCGTATCGAATCCTTTCACACACGGCCCGCTTGGTTTGCGAGGGGGAGTTGCTGCAGATCGGCGCCCGTTTCAATGCGGGCCTGACGGAGGAGGACTACTTCGACCTGATCACCAAGAAGACCGCCGTGCTCTTTGGCGCCGCGACGCAACTCGGCGCAGTGCTGGCTGGAGCCTCCGAGGACGATGGCCAGCGCATGGAAGCCTTCGGTCGGGGTTTGGGCGTGGCCTTCCAGATTGTGGACGACTGTATGGACCTGACCGGCGTAGAGAAGGCGGCCGGTAAGTCGCTGGGCAGCGACCTGCGCAACGGGGAACTGACCCTGCCTGTCATACACCTGCTCTCGACCGCAGGCCCGGGTCTGCGCGAAGAGCTTCTGCGCGAGTTCCGTCCCGGAGGTCCCGCCATTGACCGCAAGGCCCTGCAGGCCCATCTTCTTCGCTGCGGTTCGGTTGAGTATGCGTTGCAGATCGCCCGGCGCGACCTGCAGCGGGCTTGCGAGTCGCTCGGCTCGTTGCCGCCTTCGGCCGCCAAGAGCGCCATACTTTCCTTTCGTGACTACGTTCTTGAGCGGACCAGATAATACGGAGTGCGCCGCTCCCGCGGCGCTTTGGATGGGTCGGTCTGCGAGGGCGGGAAGATGAGGCCGCGCCCCTTCTCCTTCCTCCCTTTCATCCTTATTTCGCCTCCTCGAACGTATCGTTAAACCGTCCACACCGCGAAATCTGTCCGGTTTTCCGTCGACAACCATCAGGTCGACTCGGGCTAAGCAGGGCTAACCTGCGTCGTTCGTGGCGTCCGCTTGCCGCCGTTTGAACATCCACGAGATCTGATGGGTATTCCCGTGGCCTGAAGCGATGGGGATGGTGTTGACCAGCTCCCAGCCTTCCGCGCCCCATTTCTGGATACGCTGCATGTCGGTCATGCCGTCCTCGCCCACGACTTCCCAGACAGGCGACATGGTCGTCCTGAAGGTTCCGCTGATCGTCGAGACCATTAACCGGTATTCCCACTTGTCCATGGTCGTTTCCTTACACGCCGGCCGTGCGATGTCGTCGATGAGGATGGAGCCCAAATGATGGGCCGGGAAGCGGTCTGTTATGACCTTTGGTGGAGCTGTTCGCCAGCCATTTTCTGGCTCGAAGCCTAACGGACGTGCGACTCGTGGCAGAGGTGCTTGAAAAGCTTCTCCGCACGGTCGGCCAGGATGCCCGGAGTGAAGCGTTCAAGCACCCGCGCACGTCCGGCAGCACCCATTCGAGAACGCAGTCCCGGATCCCGCAGTACCTTGACCAGCGCCTTGGCCAGCGCGGCTTCGTCGTTGGGTTGCACCAGAAGACCGGTCTCGCCGTCGATGACCAGGTCCTTCACGCCGCCCACGTCAGTGGCGACGCAGCAGCGTCCGGTCGCAAAGGCCTCCAGCAGTGCAATCCCAAAGGACTCGCCTGCGATGGGACTCAGCACCGCCAGGTCGCTTGAGGCATAGAGTCGCGGTACATCATCGCGGAAACCCAGGAAATGAACATCCCGGTCAAGACCCAACTCCGAACGCAGGGCCTGCAGCGTGGATTTCTGCGAACCGTGGCCAACGACGGCCAGCTTGGCGTCCGGCATGGATTCCACGACCAGGCGCCAGGCACGGAAGAGCACTGCGTGGCCCTTCTCGGGGGCCAGGCGTCCCACACAGAGCGTCAGGGTCCCGTTACCGACGCCCAAGTCGTCGCGCAAATGGCTCTTGGGCGTTGCGTTCAGGCAGGCTTCCAGCGGTGTCGACGGCGGAAAGACGGTCACGCGATCAGCCGACAGTAGCCCCGTGTTCACCAGAAGCGGCGTGATCTCCGAGGAACTCACCGCCACGTGGTCGATCAGCTTGTTGTAGAGCCAGCGATTAAAGACGTGTGGCTTGACCGGGAAGCTGTTGTGTCGCCAGCGAACCAACTGGGCCGGTGAACGAAACAGCTTGCGCGCGATCCCACAGGTCCAGGTATCCTGCGCGCCATTGGTCAGGACGATGTGCGGTTTAAACTCGGTCCAAAGCCGTTTGAGCCGCCACAGGTCCCCGATGAACGACCGGGCCCGGAACCCGCGCTCCAATTTCAGGGTGCAGTCGATCGGCAAACCGGCGACATGGGCCCGCTTGACCAACTCGGAGCCGTCCACGCCGGCCACCAACAGTTCGTGACCACGCTTGGCCAACTCGTGAGCCAAGAGAAGGACCACCGCCGATTGGCCGCCCCACAGGCGATGCATGTTGATGAAGAAGAGCCGCATGACGGGCCAAGTTTATCCATCCACCCGTCGGCGCAACAGAAGAACCAAAGGGAATCTGACGGGGGGTGTGTTTCAGAAA
>CAYSBP010000409.1:0-3072 GCA_964429255.1 uncultured Planctomycetia bacterium | reverse complement strand
CACTGCCAACCGCCACACCCGCGTTGATCAGAACTCGCGCCGTCACCAACGGCCCCCGCGGCCCGCAGGTAACAAACACCGTTGTCTGCCCCGACATCAGCGCAATCTGCGCCGCCTCGATATTCAAATCGTGGTAACGCCCCTCGAATTGATAGAGCTTCTCCAGGTCCGATACTCTAAAAAACAAGTGCAGATTGGCATCGATCAGCCCGGGTATGACGTACTTGCCCCGCGCATCGATCACGGTGGCCGATTCCGGAACCACAACATCCCGCGCAGCCCCCACCGCCGCAATCCACCCGTCCTCGATCAACACCACTCCATTCTTGACCGGCTCCCCCCCAGTCCCGTCAATCACCGTGCCATCCACAACTGCCAACATCCCCGAATGCACCGGCGCAGCCCAAACAGCCAATACAAGAAAGAAACATCTCAACACGTTCATCAAATCCTCCCACTGCAGGAGCCGCGTCTCGCGGCGGTTGGGTTTCAAACTCCAGCCAGAACCATAACCCACAAAAGGTGCCCACAAAAGGTGCCGGTCACGCCATACCGCTGTTATCGTAGAGTTTTTGGGCGAGTCAGATGAAATGACGAGGCCGAATCGCATCTTTGTCGAAGGCGTGTGAAGCACGTGTCCCACATTCCGCACATCGCGGGCATGATTTCTCGTGAATTACTCCGATGGAGGAGCTGGTCTGCCGAACGCGTTCGGTGGTACACCAAGTAGATCGAGGACCTGTTGCTGAAGAGCG
The DNA here is from genome assembly GCA_964429255.1 of uncultured Planctomycetia bacterium. Taxonomy (GTDB): domain Bacteria; phylum Planctomycetota; class SZUA-567; order H5-PLA8; family H5-PLA8; genus CAYSBP01. Next base: position 2,317 of record CAYSBP010000409.1, on the reverse strand, counting down.
GTCAGCTCGGGATGGAAGGTACGGACAGCCTGGCCATTGGCGGAGAGTGTGTGGCGCTGGGCAAGGGAGAAGAGGCGGAAGACCTGATCGGCCGTGGGCCTCTTGGTGTTGCGTTCTTCCGGGTAGAGAGGCAGCTCGGAGACTTCGTTGGATTCCATTGCTCGGCGTAGCTGGCGTTCGATCAGGGCTTGGGCAAGCAGGGCGAGGAAATAGACGAAGAAGAACGCCTCGATGCGCCCCTCGTTCTTGAGTAGGACAGGCGCGATTTCGAGGACGGCCTTGGTCTGCTGGAAGCGCTTCTCGATGGTCGGTTGTCGTTTGTGTGCTTCGAAGACCTCAGCGTCGGAGAGTATGCGATCGTTGGTGAGGAGCGGGTACACACCATCACTCTTGCGATCGTATTCGACAGCATCCTGGTCGATGGTCCAGTCGATGGTCCACCGTTTGCGGGTCTTGCGGGCATAGGTCGTGTTCGGCCCGGGTCGCCCTCGCTTGGTCTGCCGGAAGCTGTGCTCCTCGACCTGGAAGATCTTGGTCTTGAGATATCGGCTGACCTTGCAGCGGCCGACGATCTCTTCGACACGTTCAGCGATCGCCGCACGGTTTCGGAGCCTGGGACGGGGGCCGAGGAGCTTTGACCTCAGATCATCGAGGTCCTGCTCAGCGCGAGCCAGCCTTTCTTGCCGTCGCCTCTGTTGGTTGAGGGCGAGAAGCGCACTCTTGAGCCAGACGACATTCCAGCCTTCTGCCGATGGCATCCTGTAACGATACGTCCACCACCGATCTCGAGGGCCGCCTTTGACCCGAGGATTGGCAGCATCGCGTACCAGAGTCCACTCCGGAGTGTTGGTCTGGATCCACTCGCGAAACTCCTTGTCCTCGAACCGTGTCCTCGGCAGCACCGTGATCAGGCGACCCCCCTGGTAGTGGATGTGGTCCATCGCTTCGCGGTTGCAGAGCTTGGAGTCGGCCACGTAGAGGAAGTCCTTACGTCCAGTCGCCTTGCACAAGAAGTCCCAGGTTTCTTGGTGGGTCGGAGCGTCGTTCGTATTGCCATCCTCACAGCGAAACTGGAGGGGCACGCCACCGTCTTCTGTGGTCGTCAGGATGAAGAGCAGCTGCTTCAAGTCGGGTCGATGGTCCTTGGAGAACCCATAGGTGATCGCCGGCGCGCGCTTCCCCCGCAGCTTCCTTCCTTTGGCGCTGCGGTACTGGCCACAAAACCTCACCGTGGTGGAGTCGTTGTGCAGCTCGTCCAGAGCCACGTCGAACTCCTTCACGGCAGCGACCACGACATCGGTGAGGATGGCGGCACGGTCGGCGTCGAAGAGCCGGTCCAGTGATCGACCGATCGCATCGTCGCTGATCGCCGCCGCCTGTTTCGGCTCAAGACCGAAGCACTCCGGTGCGAAGCCGCTCACCGTCTCTTGCTGCCGGTAGATGGGCTCCCTCTCCACGAGGACGGATCGGAGCAGCACGCCGAGAGCCTTGCCGTACGGGACACGTACTCGCCGGTCTCGGGTCGGCACAAACCGGTCCAACCGTGCATCGAGATCGAGGCGGGAGAGAAAGTGGTTGATCAGAGGCAGCGGTCCGAGCCGCTCTGTGGCGAGTGAAAGGTCCGCGAAAGCCTCAGCTTGACGTTGCGTCATCTGGCGACTATACTATCGCCAGATGTGGATCATGTCAACCCATGACCGATAAAGTGAAACCAAGCACGAAACGAATTCGAGCCCGGTCTCGGAAGCTGCGGCAGAGGATCGGACGGATGGACTTCGTCGCCTCAGGCACCCTCCACGTCCGGACAAAGGTCTGCGGCAGGAAGAACTGCAAGTGCGCCACCGATCCAGAAAAGCGCCACGGGCCCTACCACGAGTGGTCGCGGCGAAAGGACGGCAAGCTCTCGCACAAGGTCGTGACCCCTGAGAAGGCTCAACTCCTCAAGCGAGCGATTGCAAACTACCGTGAAATCCAAACGCTTCTGGCCCAGTGGGAGGAAGAAACCGCTTCAGAGATCCTCACCCCCGCCAAAGACGATCAGGCGAAGTAATTGAAAACACTCGCGATAAATTCGAAGTTATTGCCACCTCGATGTGCGGAATGTGGGACGAGAGCACCGTGTCTGCCCCTTCGATGGTGCGGTCGAGACAGGCGAGGAACCACGCAAGCCAAGCGGTGATATCGAGAGATCCGCGCTGGGCGGATTCGAGCTGGAAGTAGTATTCCCTCCTCTCTGCCTCGATGCCCGATGACATGCTGTAGAAGCGTTCCGTCGTGCCGTCCGCCTGCGAGAGCGCCTTTTCAGCGATGGCACGAG
>CAYSBP010000408.1:0-3078 GCA_964429255.1 uncultured Planctomycetia bacterium | reverse complement strand
TACGGCCAAACGTGAACTGCTAAGGCATGAGGTTTTGTTCCCAAGGTTCAAATCAAGCCATCTTGCTAACAAACTAGTTAACTAGTATGTTACATAACATGAAGAGCTTAGGGATGTTCGAAGCCAAGGCGAAGCTATCGGAGATCTGCGAGTTGGTGCATCGCAGTCGCGAACCGGTCATTGTCACCCGGCGCGGCGTGCCGCTGGTCCGCATTGAGCCTATCGAAGAAGCGGCAGGGGGCGCGTCGCGGATCTGGGAGGAGGCGGCGCAGTACCGCGGGGCCCACCCCGTCACCGAAGATCTGGCGCTGCCCGCAAGGAAGATCGATCAGGACCGGGATGCCATCGACGCCTGAACGTGGCGCAATCCTTTGGATTGCGCACTCAAGCCAGAGGTCTGTGCCAACCAGATGATCACCCATCTGCTCGACACATCCGTCTATTGCCAACCCATCCGGCGAAAGCCGCTGGCCTCGGTCCGGCAGCACTGGAGCGAGACCGGCGATGCCAAGCTCTGCATTTCGGTCATTTGCGAAATCGAGGTGCTGCAGGGGCTCGAGATGAAGTCCAGCGAACGTCTCTGGGCTCTCTATCGAAACGTCCTTCAGAACCGCTTGCCGATCCTTCTGATCGAGCGGGCCGTCGCCGAGCAGTACGCGCGCCTCGCCGCCCAAATCAGGACGAAAGGTGAACCTCGGCCTCAGTTCGATCTGCTCATCGCCGCGACGGCGCTCGCGCACAGGCTCGTGGTGGCCACCTGCGATGCCGATCACTTCACGGGTATTGACGGCCTTGAGGTCCAGGACGGGTCAACATTCGAGGCTAATCGATGACCCCATCGCTCCGTTTTTCCGCGCCACGCATCCATGGGCCGAGCCCGGTTTTCCCATGGCCATTCTGAGCGAGGAGTTCAATTACCGTCCCGAAGTCGACGGGCTGCGTGCGCTCGCCGTGCTGGCGGTGGTCTTCTATCATGCGCACCTGGGCTTTCCCGGCGGTTATGTGGGCGTGGATGTCTTCTTCGTCATCTCCGGTTTCCTCATCACGTCGCTGATCGTGAAGGATCTGGACCAGGACCGCTTCACACTTGCGCACTTCTGGGAGCGACGCGCGCGCCGGATCCTACCCGCCGCGGTGGTCGTCACGTTGTCCACGCTCGTGGCGGGTTGGTTTTTCCTCGTCCCGCTCGACTATGCGGCCCTGGGGGAGTCGGCGGCGCACCAGGCCATCTTCAGCGCGAATATCTTCTTCCGCAGGACCGTGGGGTACTTCAACGATGCGACCGAACGGATGCCCCTGCTGCACACGTGGTCGCTGGCCGTGGAGGAGCAGTTTTACATGGTGGTCCCCCTCCTCCTGTACGGCCTCTATCGCTTCCCGCGCCTCCGCCAGCGTCGAACGATCCTCGGCCTCTTCCTGATCGGGATCGCCTTCAGTCTGCACAATAGCCAGTCCGAACTCTCCGACCATCCGAGCGTATCCTTCTATTTCCTGCACCCGCGGGCGTGGGAACTGCTGGTGGGTTGCGCGCTCGCGATCTTACCGCGCGCGTACCTGCCACGAGCGCGCATCCTGCGCGAAGCCGGTTCGCTGGTGGGCCTCGCCGCGATCCTGATCCCCTGTTTCGTCTACGACTACCACACGCCGTTTCCCGGCCTCGCGGCGCTTCCGCCCTGTCTGGGCGCGGCGCTGTTCATCTGGGCCAACGCGCCCGTCACGGCGGAGCGGCCGCTTCTGGGGCGTGCGCTGGCCACCCGACCGGTGGTGTTCGTAGGCCTCATCTCCTACTCCCTCTATCTCTGGCACTGGCCGATCCTGGCCTTCGCCCGGTATACGTCCTTCGAACCGCTTTCGCTGGAATACCGGCTGGGGTTGCTGGCGCTGGGACTCGTCCTGAGCGTGCTCTCCTGGCGCTACGTCGAAATGCCCTTCCGCAAACGCCAGTTCTGCGCCACGCGCAAGTCGATCTTCATCTTCGCCGGCGCCGGGCTGACCGCCGTGCTGACGGCCGGCGTGTGCACCCTTCTCACCGAAGGTTTTCCGCAACGGCTACCGCCGCTGGCGCAAGCCTACTCCTATGCGAAGAAGGACCGCGTGCACCTCTCGTCCTTCGAAACCGAAGGCTCCACGGAGGTCAAGATCCGCGTGATCGGCAAGACCGGTACGAACCGGCCGCCGAGCGTGCTGGTCTGGGGCGACAGTCACGCGGTCGCCGCCCTCCCGGCCTTCGATGCCTTCCTCAAAGAAAAAGGCCTGGCCGGCCGCGCGGCCCTCCATGCGGCGCTTGCACCGGTTCTGAACTACACCTCACGCGCCGACCGGAGCGGCGCTTGGCGGCGGCATAACGATTCCGTCTTCAGGTACATCGAGAAGGAAAAGATCCCCAACGTGATCCTCGCAGCGCGATGGAAAAACTACGGCAACCCACAGAGCGTGTCCGCCGCGCTGACGCCGATCGAGCCCGATCTCCTGACCACCGTCCAGCGATTGGCGCAGTGCGGAACGCAGGTCTGGATTCTCCTGCAGGTACCGGAGCATACCATCGATGTCCCCATCGCGCTGGCGCGGTCGGTCCTGCTGAACCGGAACATCGACGACCTGTGTGCCAGACCCGAATCGTGGAATGGACTGGCCGGCCGTGACGACGGGATTCTTCGCAAGCTGGAAGCCGCGGGCGCGCGATGGATAGACCCCAGGCCGCGGTTTCTCGATGCGGGGGGCACCCGCTACGTCGTCGCCGCGGAAGGTGCCGCGCTCTACTTCGACCAGCATCACTTGTCCGTGAAGGGTGCCCTGTTGATGCTGCTGCCGCTGTTGCGGGATGAGTTCGACCTCACCCCGTCGTCGAACGGGCCGCAGGAGCCCGCAGCGCCGTGAAGTGGGAGCCGTCGGCGGCGTTCTACATCGACCGCCATCGGGCGACGGAGGCGTTCGTGAACACACATTCCGGGGAGAGTGATTATTCGAGCGTGCGCTGAACTCGGTTCCGCGCTGTTTTCAGTGGCTGAGTTGGACCGCCAAGCCGCCACTTGTCCTGCCGTAGCCGCTGTTGGCGAAGGCGGAAGGACGCCAGCGGAG
>CAYSBP010000407.1:0-3081 GCA_964429255.1 uncultured Planctomycetia bacterium | reverse complement strand
CACCGGCGCCAACTTCGCTGTATTTCCGCTCGCCGCCTCGTAAAATGGCGCTTTCCGATTTGTGAAGCACCGTTCGGGTGGCGCGTCCTTCTGAGGAAACCACGGGCTCCGGTTCTGCGCAACGTGAGGTCTCGACAACGGTAATGGCTGAGAAGCTCAGCGTTCTGATCCCTACGTTCAACGAGGAGCCCAACCTCCCGGACTGCCTGGCATCCGCGAAGGACCTGGCCGACGAGATTCTGGTCGTGGACAGTTTCTCGACCGACCGCACCGTTGAGATCGCCAAGGCTGCCGGCGCGCGCGTGCTTCAGCATGAATACGTCAACTCGGCCGCACAGAAGAACTGGTCGATCCCGAAGTGCGCGCATGAATGGGTCTTCATCATCGATGCCGATGAGCGGATGACCGCGGAACTGAAGGCCGAGATCCGCGAGTTGCTGGCGAAACCGGGCGGTCCCGAACAGGACGGGTACTTCATCGTCCGCCGGAACTTCTTCCTCGGCGGCGAAGTGAAGCACGGCGGTTGGGGCTCAAACGACGTTCAGCGGCTCTTCAAGCGCGAACTCGGCCGCTATGCCGAACGGGAAGTGCACGCCGACGTCGAGATCAAGTCCGGACGCAGCGGCCATCTGAAGTGCAAACTCGATCACATCACCTGCCCGGCAACGATGGAAGGGCTGAACCGCTACTTCCAGCGTTTCAATCGCTACACGACGCAGGCCGCCGAACGCTATCACCGTGAAGGTCGTGTTCCGCACTGGTACTGTTTCTTCTTCCATCCCGGCTGGGAGTTCTTCAAGATGTACATCCTGAAGTTCGGGATTCTGGATGGGATTCCCGGCTTGGCGGTCTGCGCGTTCAGTGCCTTCACGCGTTTTGTCCGGTACATGAAGCTCTACGCGCGCATCCGCTCGGGCGTCCCCCGGCCTCAGTCCTATGATCGTGGCACAACGACGGCACGGGCGATCGATGGTGTTCCGGATCAGCGACCGACCGAGAAGGAAACGGAGCGAGCCGCCTCGTGAGATACTTCTTCAGGGCCATCAAACTGATGCGGCCGTATGCAGGGCTACTGGCAGTCTACATGCTCTGCACGACCCTTGCGGCCTTTTTCAACGCGGCGCCCCTGATCCTTGGGAAAGCGTACTTTGAGCACCTTCAGAATCGCGGTGTTTCCGAAGTTGACCTGCTGAAGAAGTCGGAATCGATACTGAAAAAGCCCGGAACGACCGACACGTTTCGCTGGATGGAGAACGCGTTTCACCGGGCGGAGAGTGCGCTCGTCGCCTGGATCGGCGACGATCCCTACACGTACCTCTATGGCATCTGCGCATTCATCATTGTCTGTGTCATCTTCAAGGGCCTCTTTGATTTTCTGGTCAGCTACATTTCAGCGTGGGTAGCGCAGCGCCTGCAGGTGGATGCCGTAGAACGTCTGATGAACCACCTCCTGATACTCGATATCGGCTTCCATGACCGGCGGAAGATGGGCGATCTGGTCAGCCGCATGGTCGGCGACACGAACTGTCTGCGGATCACCGCCAAACTGGCCTTGGAGTTCATCTCGAAGCCGCCCGAGATCCTTGTGCTGGTGTTTATGGCCATCATGTGGAGTTGGAAACTTTTTCTGATCGGCGCGATCGGGTTGCCGCTGGTGATCGGACCGTTGATGACGTTCACGCGGCGCATCTATAAGCACGCCATGCGTGCGCGCGTCCAAGCCGCGGACATGTCCCAGGATATGCTTCAGGATCTGACCGGCATGCGGACGGTACACGCTTATGAGGCGGCCCAAGCTGAAGGAAAAAACTTCAATGTGCTGGCCGAAAAGTTCTTTCGTTCCAGCATGCGCATGGCACGCAACCGTTCATTGCTCAAACCGTGTTCGGAAATCCTGATGATGATCGGCGGCATTGCCGTGCTGGCTGTCGGCTCCACCTGGGTCCTGCAGGGGGAGATGAGCCTGGCGGTTTTCCTGTCGTTCTTTGGCGCGCTGGCCATGTGTTATAACCCCGTTCGCGGCATGCTCTCCTCCTTCGGCGAACTGGCCGAGTTCGTTCCCTCGGCGGAACGCGCCTTCGAACTGCTCGACACCAAACCGAAGATCCTGGACGCTCCGGACGCCGTGGACTGCCCGCCGCTTCACCAGGAGATCGTCTTCGAAAAGGTCACTCTCGACTACGGCCGCGGCCCGGTCTTCCGCGACCTGGACTTGCGCATCAAACTGGGCGAACGGATCGGCATCGTCGGCCGCACCGGCATCGGCAAATCGACACTGCTTTCACTGCTTTTGCGATTCTACGACCCGACGGAAGGCCGCATTCTCATCGATGGCGCCGATATCCGGAACGTGAAACTGGGCAGCCTGCGCCGCCAGATGGCGCTGGTGACGCAGGACCCGTTCCTCTTTCACACCACGATCGAGGAGAATATCCGCTACGGCAAACCGGGCGCGACGATCGATGAGATCGTCGCCGTCGCCAAAGCCGCCGCCATTCACGACGAAATTCAACAGCAACCAGACGGCTACAAGACGGTGGTCGGCGAACGCGGCGTAACCCTTTCAGGCGGCCAGCGCCAGCGCATCTCGGTCGCGCGCGCCATCCTGCGCAACGCGCCGATCCTGCTGCTCGACGAGGCGACCAGCGCGCTGGATTCGTCCGTCGAGAAACAGGTGCAGGACGCGCTCGACCGACTCAGTCGAGGCCGCACGACCCTGGTCGTCGCGCATCGCATGAGCACCATCCGGACGGCCGACCGCATCGTGGTCTTTTCCGACGAAGGCGGCATCGAAGCCGTGGCACCGCACGACGTGTTACTGGAAACCTCGGCGACCTACCGCCGGCTCTGGGAACGGCAGAGCGGGCAGAGCGCCGAATCGGTCGCGGCCGAGCATGAGACGCGCCGCGACGGCGAGTTGCCGCGTCGCGCTGCGGAATGAACGTCAGGAGCACGCCAATAGGGGCATTCTCGATGTCCGCGAGGTCACGTTGACGCTCGGCGGAAGGAAGGTCATCGACCGCCTCTCCATCGATTTCTGAGAAGGTCACATCCACGCGCTGGTCGGCCCCAACGGCGCCG
>CAYSBP010000406.1:0-3084 GCA_964429255.1 uncultured Planctomycetia bacterium | reverse complement strand
CTCTGCCCCTCCCGCCTTCGCGATACGGCCGCTACGGCGGACAGGCTGCCCCTCTGTCCCTCTGCCCCTCTGTCCCTCTGTCCCTCTGCCTCTCTGCCCCTCTGCCCCTCCCGCCTTCGCGATACGGCTGCTACGGCGGACAGGCTGCCTCTCTGTCCCTCTGCCCCTCTGTCCCTCTGCCTCTCTGCCCCTCTGCCCCTCTGTCCCTCTGCCCCTCTGCCCCTCTGCCCCTCTGCCTCTCTGCCCCTCTGTCCCTCTGCCTCTCCTCCGTCCCGCGGCCTTGTTTGCTCTCCTGCCCGCGATGGGATACGATTAACCTTGTCATTGGAGCGGGGCGCCGGGCGATCGCGGCGAGGGGTTCTGTGGCGGGCCGGAGGGTTCGACCTGCTGACGGTTCCTCGACGAGGAAAGTCCGGCCTCCATAGGACAGGGCCGTGGGTAACGCCCACCGGGGGTAACCCCAGGGAAAGTGCCACAGAAAAAAAACCGCCTTGCGCAAGCGAGGTAAGGGTGAAACGGCGGGGTAAGAGCCCACCGCCTCCCGGGTGACCGGGAGGGCACGGTAAACCCGGCCCGGAGCAAACCCGAATAGGCGGAGAGGCGCGGTCCGCGCCGTTATGAATCCGCGGGTTGGGTGCTCTGAGGCGCTCGGCGACGGGCGTCCTAGAGAAATGACCGCCGGGAGGCCGCAAGGCCTTCGCACAAAAGCCGGCTTACAGGCGCCCCCTCCAATGATTCTATTTGTATAGAATGGTCATAACTTCTACGCCAACATTGCGTTGCGATCCAAATAACTCGCATGGCCCCGCTTGTCAGGCCAGTCATCAAGGTAATGCACACCGGCTGTCTCAACCGAAATATCGTTCACGGCGACGCGGATCGCGTTGTCGAGCGCCGTGAGCAATCCGGCCGAAACGCCGTCGCGCTCTCCGCGCCTGCGCATGGCCCGCAGCGAGGCGAGTATCCTGGCCGTGCCCTTGCTCGGCTTGAGCTTGTTGGTCCGCAGTTGAGCAGATCTCAGTTCCTTGGCGGGTAACTTGCCGGCCAGCGCTTTCTCCTTAAGTGCTTCCAGCGAAGCCTTCCGTTCGGGCTCCAATTCCTTCTTCGCGAGTTCCTGGTCGGTCCACATCAGGCCGAGGACCTGCGTCAATTCGGGGATGCGGACCTTCTGTTCGGGATCCAGCCATTCCGGGTGATTCACGCGTGCCCACTCATAGACCTGCATGTATCTGTACATCGCGGCCTTGCCCAGGCCCAGGCGCACCAGGGCGTAGTCGGCAAGGTCCGGGTGATGCAGCGTCTCGTAGTGCTTCCGGTCGCGTACTTCCGTCAACAACTGGCCGATGAGCAGAAAGGTCTTGCGGATCTTCTGCAAGTGGTTGATCAGGTCGCCGGTGATCTTGCCGGCGGCCTGCACGGCCCGTTGGGCCGGCGACCACGCTCTCCGTTGGCCCGGCACCTTCCTCGCGCCTGCGCTCTTCGCCGCTTTCAGTGTCTTCTTCGTCTTGCGTTTGGCCATCGGTCGTTCCTTTTCTTGATGCCTGGAGGCAACTCTACCATAGTTTCTTCAGCTCAATCACTCAATTCCAATGCCCTTCCCCGCCTTCCTCACCGCTTTCAGCAACTCGGCCAGATCGTTCTCCGTCGTCGCCGGATTGATGATCGTCACGCGCAGGTAGAAACGCTCGCGCAGGGCGGTCTTGACCAGGTAGAAGGAACCGTCGGCGATGAGCCTTTGGCGGATCGCAATCTGCAGGTCGTCGAGCTGTTTACCGCTCACGCCTTCGGGCCGCCAGCGGAAGCAGACGATGTTGCAGTCCGGTTTCACCGGGAGTTCGAAGTCCTTTTCCGCCTCCACCATCTCGCCGAAGCGGCGGCCGAGGTCGAAGGTCTTCGTCACGTACTCGCCGAAGAAGCGCGTCCCCCAGCAGTAGAGCGCGGCGTAGAGCGGGAAGATCATCATCCGCTTGGTGCACTCCAGCGTGCGGATCGCGCCGTCGTACCACTCGTCTTCGGGGCGCTGGTCGGCGAAGAGGTACGAGGCGTGCTGGGCGAAGGCGTGGAACGAGTTCCGTCCGTCGCGGAAGAGCACCGCGGTGCAGAGCGCCGGCATCAGGAGCATCTTGTGCGCGTCCCAGACGACCGAATCGGCGCGGCCCATGCCGGCGACCAGGTGGCGGTACTTGGGCGAGAGGCTGGCGGAGGCGCCGTGCGCGCCGTCGACGTGCAGCCAGAGGCCTTCCTTCGCGCAGAAGTCGGCGACCGGTTCGAGCGGGTCGAAGGTGCCTGTGGCGGTCGAGCAGGAGCCGGCGCAGACGCCGAGCACCTTGGCGCCGGCCGCGCGCGCGCTTGCCATCGCGTGAGGCAGCGCGTCGGGCTTCATTCGGCAGGCTTCGTCGGCGGGCACCGGCACGATGCCGGCCTGGCCGAGGCCCATCATCTGGACGGCGCGTTTGACGCTGTAGTGCGCCTGTTCGGAGACCAGGAACGCCAGCGGCGGGCCGGCGCGGACGCCTTCGGTCCAGACGTCGTAGCCGGCCATCGTCGCGCGTGCCGCAAGCAGCGCGGTCAGGTTCCCCGCCGAGCCGCCCGAGGTGAAGATGCCGTCGCAGCCGGAGGGCTGGCCGATGCGGCCGCCCAGCCAGCGCGCGACGTTCCGTTCCATGACGGTGCCGACGGGGCCCATCTCGTAGACGGCCATCGCATCGTTAAGCAGCGTCGAGGCCAGTTCGCAAAGCGCGGCGATGGGCAGGGGCGAGGTCACCTGGTGGCCGACGTAGCGCGGGTGATGCAGATGGTTGGACTGGGCGATGACGCGTTCGAGCAACTCGCCGAGGCGTTCGCGCGGCGTTTCGGGGAAGTCCGCGGGCCATTGCGACAGGAGCGCATCGGGTTCGGTCCACGGCAGCACGGGCATGGACCCGCCGCCGAGCGACTGTTGGAGGTAATCGGCGAGCCGGTCCACCATGCGGTGGCCTTGCTGACGGAAGACATCGGGATCGAAGAACGGCGCATCGTGGTTCATGGTGTCCCCGGTGACTGACGTTCTATCCTGACCGCACCGCCTTTCCAGGCGAGGCTCAT